>NZ_JAGGQK010000013.1:0-108045 GCF_018613355.1 Bacillus sp. ISL-35
CTGTCAAGATTCCATGCTTTTTTTGACAGCTTTCCTTCTTCACCAGCTCAACCTGTCAGAATCCTATGCTTTTCTTGACAGCTTTTCCCCTCCACCCACTCAATCTGTCAAGATTCCATGCTTTTCTTGACAGCTTTTCCGCTTAAGAAGCTCAACCTGTCAAGATCCCATTTTTTTGACAGCCTTTTCCCATTACCAGTCCAAACTGTCAGAACTCTTAAAAAGGAATTGAGCACAAATTTCGGCGTTTCGGTTACAATATGATTATGTGTTTAATTTTACATACTTAGGAGTGATTCATTTGAAAGACCCACGTATACAGAAACTGGCGAAAAACCTGATCAATTACTCTGTCAAGCTTCAAAAAGGAGAAAAAGTCCTGATCGAAAACTTCGGCCTTCAGCGCGAGCTTGTTACCGCCCTGGTTAAAGAAGCCTACGAGGCTGGCGGTTATCCGTTCGTATCCTTGAAGGACCACCAGGTGGACCGGGCATTGCTTCTGGGTGCCCAGCAGGAGCAGTTCGACATGATTGCTGACTTCGAAGCCAACGTAATGAGTAAAATGGATGCCTACATCGGGCTGCGCTCAGGTGATAACATCAACGAACATGCTGATGTCCCTGCAGACAAAATGAAAATCCATGGCGGTACAATTGGCAAAATGGTCCATCGTGACATCCGTGTTCCAAAAACGAAATGGGTTGTCCTTCGCTACCCAAACTCAGCCATGGCACAACTTGCGAAAATGAGCACCGAAGCTTTCGAGGATTTCTACTTCGATGTCTGCAACCTTGATTATGGCAAAATGGACAAGGCAATGGACAGCCTGGCAGAGTTGATGAATCGCACAGAAAAGGTAAGAATCACTGGACCAGGGACAGACCTGACTTTCTCAATCAAGGATATTCCGGCTGTAAAATGTGCCGGCGAGCTGAACATTCCTGACGGCGAGGTTTATACAGCACCTGTCCGTGATTCGGTCAATGGTGTGATCACATACAATACTCCT
This sequence comes from Bacillus sp. ISL-35, assembly GCF_018613355.1. NCBI lineage: Bacteria > Bacillati > Bacillota > Bacilli > Caryophanales > Bacillaceae > Bacillus > Bacillus sp. ISL-35. The sequence continues at coordinate 1,010 of NZ_JAGGQK010000013.1, forward strand.
TCCCCATATCAGGGATTCACCTTTGAAAATGTGAAGCTGACCTTCAAGGATGGAAAAATCGTCGAAGCGACAGCGAATGATACAGATCGAATTAACAAGATTTTCGATACCGATGAAGGAGCAAGATATGTTGGAGAATTCGCGATTGGCGTAAATCCATACATCCTCCACCCGATGCAGGACATCCTGTTTGATGAAAAAATCGATGGAAGCTTCCACTTTACACCAGGACAATGCTATGATGATGCATTCAATGGCAATCATTCCAACATCCACTGGGATATGGTCAATATCCAGCGCCCAGATTACGGTGGCGGAGAGATCTATTTTGATGATGTTCTCATCCGAAAAGACGGCCGATTTGTCATTCCGGAACTGGAAGGCTTAAATCCCGAAAATTTAAAATAACACTAAAAAAGGATGCGGCTCACTTGGCCGCATCCTTTTTGAGTATCAGTAAGTATTAATTTTTTTCTTCGATAATTGTCCAGCTTCAGCGCCTAGCCCCTCGAGACGCTTGGCTAGTGTCGCCTCCTAGAAACTCCGAAACTTCAACTCCGCCCGCAGAAGCAAAAAGCGCTTCTTTGTCGGAGTCTCCAGTTTCTGCGTTTCTGAGCAGTCGGCTATACTTTTCGATTTCGGTCCTGCCAATGAAGTCAAAGAACGACTTCACTGGCAGGACCTCCAGCGCTTGTCGGGGCTGACCAAGGCGCTTACGCTTTTCGTGTTAAACTTGCAATTGCTTTTCATATGCTTCCTGGAACTTCTGGATATCGCCTGCACCCATGAACAGGATGACTCCATTGTCATGTTCCTTCAGCAATTCTGTATGGTCCTCAGTGATAATATCAGCATCGTCGATTTTCTCTTTTAGATCAGTAATTGATAATTTTCCATGAATCTCACGGGCTGAGCCGAAGATTTCGCAAAGATACACTTTATCTGCCTTGTTCAGGCTTTCGGCGAACTCATTAAGGAATGCCTGGGTCCTTGTAAAGGTATGCGGCTGGAAAACAGCAACTATTTCACGATCCGGATACTTCTGCTTTGCCGCATCGATTGTAGCCTTGATTTCTGTTGGGTGGTGGGCGTAATCATCAATGATGATTTGGTCCGCAACCTTCTTTTCAGAGAATCTTCTTTTAACGCCTTCGAACGTTTCAAGCTGCTCCTGGATGACCTTCGAGTCGATATTTTCATAATGGCATAATGCAATGACCCCAAGTGAGTTCAGCACATTATGGTCTCCAAATGCCGGGATCGAGAAAGTGTCATAGAATGTATTCCGGACAAAGACATCAAAGGTAGTCCCACTTGTTGATTTAATGATATTCCGAGCCTGGAAATCATTTTCCTCCCCAAAGCCATAAAATACGACTGGCACCTTCGCCTGGATTTTTTGAAGCTGATCATCGTCACCACATGCGAAAATACCCTTTTTGACCTGCCATGACATCTCCTGGAAAGCCGAGAAGACATCCTCGATATTGGCGAAGTAATCCGGGTGGTCAAAATCGATATTCGTCATGATGGCGTAATCAGGGAAATAGGAAAGGAAATGACGGCGATACTCGCAGGCTTCGAATACAAAGTATTGAGCATCCTTGTCACCTTTCCCGGTTCCATCACCAATCAGGAAGGATGTTGGTTTGGCACCCCTCATTACATGCGCAAGCAAACCTGTAGTCGATGTTTTGCCATGTGCCCCGGTAACCGCCACACTCGTAAAGTTCTGCATGAAATCACCAAGGAAACGGTGGTACCTGATGATTGGAAGGCCAAGTTTCATTCCTTCCTGAATTTCTTCGTGGGTATCCGGATAGGCATTGCCGGCAATGATTGTCATCCCAGGCTGTATATTTTCCTTATTAAACGGAAGGATCTTTATTCCAGAATTCTCAAGGGCCACCTGGGTAAAAAAGTGCTTGTCATAATCGGAGCCCTGTACCTGATAATCCATATCATGGAGAACTTGAGCCAAAGCACTCATTCCAGACCCCTTTATACCTACAAAATGGTAAATAGTCATATAAAGAACCTCCAACAACGTCTGTATGTAACACAGTATATGACAGATATCCTGTTTTGCTCATTTGGCCTGTCTCCCTTTAGAAACTGCCGCACGAACCAACGCAATCTTATCTATCCTATCTCTCATGTATTGAATCATTATAACATCAATACTGTAAATAACACAGTTTCATTCTTATTTCAAAATTATTATAAAACCGTAATCATGATAAATTTACTTTTTCCCTAAGTAAGTGTCTGTTAAACTTCGGCCCGAGATTAGAATTCAACTTTTTCAAGACGAGGGTTGGGTCGGAACCTTCTCCCTGATTTCGCCTGGTGTTTTCCATTCCGCATCACATTGTCACCGGTAAAACCAATTTTCAGTTTCAAAAGGCTGCCGCCAACTCCATACATGTCGACGGGAACATGATGCTTTTCGAACTCAAGAATCCTTTTTTCACTGAAGCCGCCGCTTACGACAATTTTCACATGGTTAAACCCTTCGTCATCAAGGGCTTTTCTTAACGCAAAAATCAATTCAGCATTCACGCCTCGAGGATCGAATGTTCCAAGCAGGTGCTGGTTGCGGAGGAAATACTGGTCAATCATCGTACGGGAAGTGTCAACCCTTACTCCCTTTAGCTTTTCCCCGAATTCCCTCGCGACTTTCAATGAATCTGTAATCGCTTCATTATTATAATCCACCAGCGCAATCAGATCATCATGCGGAAAGGTTTCATGATAAGCCCTGGTAGCGGCCACGATGTCACCGTCGAACATCTGGATTAATGCATGAGGCATCGTTCCCATACCATGCTTGCCCCACCACTCGTTCATCGCGTGTGTGGCCTGTGCTGTGGCGCCTCCAATGTAGGCAGCATATCCATCTCCAGCCTGTGTCGTATAATGATCGTCACGGTCCCCCATGAAGATCACCGGCTTTTGCTTGCCAGAATAGCTTGCAGCCTTGACAACATTATAAACATTCGTTGCCACAGATGTCCTTCTGGCCAGGATGCCATCAATGATTCCTTCCAGATAACCAAAACTCTGGTAAGGACCGGTAATTGTCAGGACCGTTTCGAATGGAGAAATTTTATCTCCATCCTTCAATGAGTATATCTCAAGTTCTTCAGGACGTTCGGCAAAGGTTTTTACCAGGGCAATCACTTCATCTGTTCCGCAAAGGACTGCCTCATCTTTCTGGAAAAATTGCATGGTGATGATATTGTCTTCATGGTATTTCTTCACTAGCTCCTGAGTCTTGAGAAAATACACGGCTGAAAACCAGCCATCCCGGATCCTCTCATCAAACTTGAATGTATGATTGGTCAGTCGGCTGATTTTCCCCTGCATTTTCAATTCAATTTCTTTCATCCAAAAAGCTCCTTCAATAACAACGCAACTTCTATATCAGTTATTCCTTATTATTAAATACATGCTAATAAAGAATACCATTTATTAATTGAATGTACTAGTTTCCTGGAGCGACTCAAGGTCCGCAGCAGTAATAAGGACGTCCCTTGGCTTGCTTCCCTTGCCTTCGGAGATGAATCCTTGCTGCTCCATCATCTCAATCAATCTTGCCGCGCGGTTATATCCGATTTTAAAACGGCGCTGGACACTTGAAGTAGAGGCGCCTCCGTGATCGATGACAAATTCACATGCTTCATAAAAAAGTTCATCTTCGTCTTCAGTCACCTGGGCTTTCTTCAGGAGTTCATCCTGTTCAAACAAGTAGTTTGGATCTCGCTGCTCCCTGACAAAGGCAACAATGTCGTCAATCTCATTGTCGGTTACGAAGGTGCCCTGCAGACGGAATGGCTTGGAAGAACCATTTTCCAGGAACAGCATATCCCCCCTGCCCAGAAGCTTTTCGGCTCCGCTGATATCAATGATCGTTCTTGAGTCCACCTGTGAGGAAACAGAGAACGCTATTCTTGTAGGGACGTTCGCTTTAATCAAACCTGTAATGACATCAACAGACGGGCGTTGGGTCGCAATGATTAAGTGAATACCGCAGGCACGCGCTTTTTGGGCAATCCGGCAAATCGCCTCCTCGACATCACCAGGTGCCATCATCATCAAATCGGCCAGCTCATCGATGACAATGACGATATACGGAAGCTTATCAGAAAATCTGCGATGCTTCTCGGCAAGTTCATTGAACCTGCTGATATCACGGACACCTGTATGTGCGAACAATTCGTAACGGCGTTCCATTTCCTCAACAGCCCATTTAAGTGAGGCTGTCGCTGCTTTTACATCAGTGATGACCGGGCTTACCAGGTGAGGAATTCGGTTGTAAGGTGCCAATTCAACCATTTTCGGGTCAATCAGCAGCAACTTCACCTCATCCGGATGTGCTTTATAAAGCAGGCTGACCAGCATTGTATTGATGCAGACACTCTTACCTGAACCGGTCGCACCGGCAATCAATCCGTGCGGCATCTTTTTCAGGTCAGTGACGATTGGATTTCCGGCGATATCAAGTCCAAGAGCCACCGACAGCGGAGATTCAAGATCCATAAACCCTGCGGACTGTAAAATTTCACTCAATAATACCGGCCTGCTCGAATGGTTCGGCACCTCAATCCCAATTGTGTGCTTCCCAGGAATAGGCGCTTCAATCCGGATATCCTTCGCCGCAAGGCTTAGCTTGATATCATCAGAAAGATTGGTAATTTTATTGACCTTCACTCCAGGCTCAGGCTGTACCTCAAATCGGGTAACAGATGGTCCCTGTGTCACGTTGACCACTCTTGCGCCAACATTGAAATTCCTTAAAGTCTCATTGAGCATATGTTCCTGTTCTGAAAGCCATTCCGGATCCGGAGCCTTGAACACAGGCGGATTCAACAGATCAAGAGGCGGGAAGTCATATACCGCTGCCGGTTGGACTTCAGAAGGTGCCTTTTCTTCTGCCACGACCGAAGAAGGTACCAACTCTGGCGACGGCTGGCTTCCTTTATGCATTTGTACTCCTTGTGCTTCTCGTACTGTCACTGGAGCCACGTTCTCCTGTGCTGTTGGTTGTGCCTCACCTTCGAATGACTGGGCATCAGTACTTGCCTCGACTGGCTGATTTCCAGGCGTGACAACGTTGGTAGAAGCGGCACCAGCTGATCCAGATTCCTCAGTTGCTGCTTTTGCATGGACTCCCTTTATGTCTTCCGTTGGCTGCTGTTGTGCCTCAGCTTTTCTGCCATCTGTCATAAAAGAAGGATATTTGGACATATTGCGTGCTTCCCATTTTCTTTTATCCTGCTTAAGCATGAGGACATTGAAAGGAAGCTGCCTTTTCGGTTCTGCCGGCTTCTCCTCTTCCTGCCCTGAAGACTCTTCGGTTGAGTTTTCAGGCAGTGAGCTTTCCTCTGCTTCATTAGGCTGAACTGGCTCTTTATAAGATATCGCCTCTTCTGCTGCGTTTGGCTGAGGGGCATCTTCTTGTTGTGCCTCTGCGATGGTTTGCTGAGACACAGGATTTTCCGATGATGGAGCGGTCAGCTCTATCACTTCCTGTACGTCCCCATCCACTTCTTCAGCACGAGGAACGAATACTTCTGACTCCTCAAGAACTTCTGCCGACTCGGGTTCAATTTGACGAGGAATCAATACTTCTGTAACTGAATCGACTGCTGCAGATTCAGGCTTGTTTTGATCGTCTTCCTCAACCTCGTTCCCATATAACGGGCCTATTGCGGAAACTTGATCATCACTCTCTTGCTCTTCTTCACCATGTAGGATTACTTCAAGTGCTTCTGTTTCCAAATTGAACTGAGCAATATCATCCTCTATTTCAGATACCTTGATATCCTGAGTTTCTGCAAGGTCATCTTCTATGTATCGATCTTGTTCCAGAAGGTTTTCCTGCATTTCAATTTGATTTGGCTGTTCTAGCAAAGTTTCTTCCTGCTGTTCAATCTGAACTGGCTGTTCTGGCAGAACTCCTTCCAGCATTTCAGTTTGATCTGGCTGCTCTAGCAGAATTCCTTCCTGCTTTTCAACCCGATCTTGCTGTTCTAGCAGAATTCCTTCCTGTTTTTCAACCCGATCTTGCTGTTCTAGCAGAATTCCTTCCTGCTTTTCAACCCGATTCGGCTGCTCTAGCAGAATTCCTTCCTGCATTACCATCTGATCTGGCTGTTCTGGCTGTTCTGGCTGTTCTGGCTGAATCGGCCCGTTTTGGATAAAATCAATATCTCTACGAACAGTTTGTGATATTTTGATTTCCTGAGCCTTTTCAAATCCGGTCAATTCATACTCTACATCTTCCAGGCTCTTTTGAGTTTGCTCTTTCCTTGGCGGTCTGTTGAATGCATAAATTGGTGACGGAATTTCTGTTGGCTTGAACGGCTGCGTGAATTTCGGTCCGCTGCCTTTTTTCGGTTCATAGCGGAATTTCGAAGGAGTTTCCTCTGTTCTTCCAGTCTTCAAAGGTTCCTTCACTTTTCCTGCTCGTTCTGTTCTGTGTGTTTCCTTCGAGTCCTCTACAGATTTCCGGCGCGGTCTCTGGATGGAATCCTGCCGGGTGATGCTGTCATTTTTAAAACTGAACGAGCCTTTTTCATTGATAAAAGGCTTTATTTCTTCGACTGGGCCAACCCTTTCTTTCCGTACTTTTCTCGGATTCTCATTTCCAGGTTCACCATCGGGAATTAAAGGGAACCGGAACTGCCCCTTTGGATACTGGTATAAAACCTTTGCCTCAAGATCTTTCTTTGGGCTGCGATCTTGTTTGACCAATTTTTGGACTGGCTGTTCTCTCTCAATATCATCAAATTCATCATCATCATTTTGGAACATCGTAAAAATTCTTTTAATCCAACTCAATTTTAATCACTCTTTCTTTCGCATTTCATTCTTTATTTTAACAGTAAATCAATATTTTTCGAGATAAATTGAAAGAATGAGCATTTTTTACGAGAAGAATTCTCCGGGAAGAATCAACTTTAGGCTCAGTTATTTACAAAACCTTACATCATAAGTACATAAAGGAAAAAAGCCCGTATTATCGGGCTTTCATCTTCTGTCTATCCTATTCCTTTTTTGTTTTACCCAATATGAAGATTGGTTCCAATTCTCCATTTTCATATAAAAAGCTTAAGGCAGTGATTGGTACCCTTCCACTCGCAAAAAAGCTCATGGTCATCTGGGCCAGGATATCATAGCCTGTGTTGTTCTCCACATCAGCGATGATCAGGACATCCTGGTGGGGAACGGCCACAGCCATGGTTCCCTTCATTCTTTTCTTCATTTCATTCAAAAAGCTCGTATTCAGGATCCGGCTCGCATCATAGCCGTCATTGGTATTGAGGAAATAAAAGGTGTTATCGGCCACACGGTCCTCTTTCAGCTTCACAGAAAGCGAACGGACATTGAACAAAGCTGTCTCACGGACCTGGCCCGCTGACCATCCTTCTTTTTTCAAAAGCTTTGAATCAATCAGCCTGTATGTAGTGCCTAAATCCAAAGCATAATAGATCCTTGTTTCCGCGGTATGATCATCATATAGGAAAGGTGTGCCCTCCTCTGCTTCCGATGGAAATGACGTCGAGCGGATGACAGGGAAGATGTTCTTTTCCTTGCCTGACAGCTCAAGCTGGCTTTCCATCGCATTCAAGCCTTCCGAAACATAGTAGACAACCTCATCAATCGCCTTTTCTTTATGATCCTGCCACTTGGCGACAATCCCCGGCAATGCAATCGTAATGCCGCGTCCAGTGTTTTTATTTTCAATCCTTAACTGATCCTTTTCCCGGTCATAGGAAAAAGTCCGGTCCGGATGCTGCAGGCGGTTTTCAAGTTCTTTACGCATTTTTCTGCTGTCCATTGTTGTATCCCTCCACTTCTCCAGGAGTTTCTGCAACTCATTTTACATGAAATTTCCCTCCACCTCAAAAGATGGAGGGAAAGAATTAAGCAAGACCTTCAATAAAGTTTTCAATCTCAGTCTGTGTTTTTCTGTTTTTGCTGACAAACCGGCCAAGCTCTTTGCCATTTTCATAAGCAAGAAAGCTTGGAATGCCGAATACATCCAGCTGGATGCACAAATCGATGAAGTCATCACGATCGACAGAGACGAATTCATAGTCACTGTACTTGCTTTCAATTTCAGGCAAGACTGGCTCGATCACACGACAGTCCGGGCACCAGCCCGCCGTAAATAAAAATATATGTTTTCCATCGTTTTTCAACGTTTCGAATTGTTCCATTGACTCCAAGGTTTTCATATTGGTACCTCCCGGTTAAATCTCATTTTACTTTTCTTATTGTACCCATGCCTGGTGAAAAAAGAAACTAATCTGATTACGAGAAGATATTATTACCGGGACCTGCAATAGCAGCAATTGGGTTTCGACAACTTAGGTGAAAAAATACGAATAGTTGTCTGAACCTTGCTCTACTTCGGACAACTTTGAGGTGAAAATCCAAAAAGCTGTCTGAACCCACCTCTACTTCGGACAGCTTTTGTGTGGAAATTCAAAAACCTGTCTGAACTTGGCTCTACTTCAGACTGCTTTAGCGGGTAAATCCAAAAAGCTGTCTGAACCTGGCTCTACTTCGGACAGCTTTGAGGCGAAAATACAAAAACCTGTCTGAACCTTGCTCTACTTCGGACAGCTTTGGAGCGAAAATACAAAAACCTGTCTGAACCTGGCTCCACTTCGGACAACTTTTACAAGTAATCACAAAAAGTTGTCTGAACACAGCTCCACTTCGGACAACTTTAGCGGTTAAATACAAAAAGCTGTCTGAACTTACCTCCACTTCGGACAGCTTTAGCGGGTAAATCCAAAAAGCTGTCCGAACCTTGCTCTACTTCGGACAGCTTTGAGGCGAAAATACTAAAAGCTGTCTGAACTTCCCCCTACTTCGGACAGCTTTGGAGCGAAATTACAAAAACCTGTCTGAACCTGGCTCTACTTCGGACAACTTTTACAAGTAATCACAAAAAGTTGTCTGAACACAGCTCCACTTCGGACAACTTTAGCGGTTAAATACAAAAAGCTGTCTGAACTTACCTCCACTTCGGACAGCTTTAGCGGGTAAATCCTATAAGCTGTCTGAACCTGGCCCTGCTTCGGACAGCTTTGGAGCGAAAATACAAAAACCTGTCTGAACCTGGCTCTGCTTCGGACAACTGTTACACGTAATCACAAAAAGTTGTCTGAACACAGCTCCACTTCGGACAACTTTAGCGGTTAAATACAAAAAGCTGTCTGAACTTACCTCCACTTCGGACAGCTTTCACGTAAAAAAACAAAAATCTGTCTGAACCAACCTCCACTTCGGACAACTCCCCCGTAAAAAAAACAAAAAGCTGTCTGAACTTATATTAGCTTCAGACAGCGTATAGGCGATGTTTATTTTACTTTCACAGAATTCGCGATTGCCATCATGGCTTCTGCGTCTTCTTTTACATTTTCGGTTTCTGTGGTCAGCTTGACGCCGCCGATGCCGACAATTAATTGATACTGTTTTTCCTTCAGCTGCTTGACCAGCATATAGCCAAATTTGCCATTTTTACTGAATGTCTCATTGGCCTCCCATTCCTTCTGCTGCTTCACAGTGGAATCATAGACCACTTTACTGTCTTCTTTTTCATGTTGGTTATAAAAAAGAATATAGGTTTTTGATCCATTATTGATCAGGACATTATTTGGCGTTTCCTCTTCAACCTTAAAATCGGATGGCAAGTAATAATCTATGTCTTTTGCACTATTATTCGTTTTTTCAGGCTGCGCTTCAAATGTATTTGAAACTTCTTTTTTTATTTCAGCCTTTTGCTCTGAAAACTGGGCAGAACAACCGCTCAGCAGAAATACTCCTACTATAACGAGCCCAAATGCCCTTCTGAACTTCATCATACTTTTTTCCCCCTTGCTAAGGACTTAACCACTCCGTTTCTATCATACCTTGCTTGTTTGATGGGTGACAAGGCTTCACAAGCATTTTTTGTTGGAAATTAAGACATTTTTCAGAAATTTGTCGATAAATCTTTATTTTCACCATATTTTTGTAAAAAAAAGACAGCCTGTTTAGACTGTCTTATCCGTTTTATATTCATATTGTCCGGCGAGCAGCTTCATTACATGTGTGAACATTTCGCTGCGGTTGATTTGTCCATTTGTAAAAATCCCGATCGCTCCTTCATTTTTACGGACATTTTGTTTTTTGGCGTAATCGTCCATCACTGGTCCGAGTTCGGAACCTGCCAACAACTGCTGTGCTACTTCATCAGGAAGCGGAATCCTCGCTCCTCCCGCAATTACCGGCTCCATCCCTTTCACTGCCAGAGCCCCCCAATTGCAAAGCATCAGTCCGTATGGAGTTTGCTGGACTCCGCCTTCGAGGCCAATGCCAATTTCCGCTTCTCCTTTTTCAGCAGCCGCGATGGCTCTGTTGACAGCACCTTTGATGGTTTCCTCATCTGACATCGGCTGGTCGCTTACCCCGGACTCAGCATCAATGGAGACAATCTCAAAATCTGTTTCTTTAAACGCTGCCTTAACTGCATTGATTTTTGCTGGATTTTTTGAACCTACTGCCACTTTCATATCCATTTCCACCTTTCATCCATGAAAAAGGAGCAGTGATCAGCTGCTCCTCATTTAGAGTAGATTAACTATTATTTTTGATGGTTTCGACCGTTGTTTTATCAGCCGCCATGACAAGTTTGACGAGCAATTCCTTCGCTGCCGCATAGTCATCGACATGGATCATGGACGCTGCAGTATGAATATAGCGTGAGCAGATGCCAATGACCGCACTCGGGATTCCCTGATTGGAAGTATGGACTCTTCCTGCATCGGTTCCACCCTGGGAAACGAAGTACTGGTAAGGAATATCATGGGTTTCAGCCATGTCGAGGATGAATTCCCTCATGCCTCTGTGCGTGACCATTGAGCGGTCAAGAATTCTCAGCAAGGTTCCCTTGCCAAGCTGGCCGAATTCATTTTTATCTCCTGACATATCGTTGGCCGGGCTTGCATCCAGGGCAAAGAAAATGTCCGGGTCGATCATATTGGCAGCCGTCTGAGCGCCTCTTAAGCCGACCTCCTCCTGGACAGTCGCACCGGAGTACAGCATATTTGGCAATTGGATGTCTTTTGTTTCTTTTAACAGTTCGATTGCCAGGCCGCAGCCATAGCGGTTATCCCATGCTTTCGCGAGAATCTTCTTTTCGTTTGCCATCGGTGTGAACGGACAGATTGGCACGATTTGCTGCCCTGGTTTGATACCTATCCTAATCGCATCTTCCTTATCATCTGCACCGATGTCAATCAGCATATTCTTGATTTCCATCGGTTTGTTGCGCTTCGACTCATCCAATAGATGAGGAGGAATCGATCCGATTACCCCAGTAACTGGTCCATTGTTCGTGATGATCTGGACGCGTTGTGCAAGAAGCACCTGGCTCCACCAGCCGCCCAGAGTCTGGAAGCGGATCATCCCGTTTTTCGTGATCGAGGTGACCATGAAGCCAACTTCGTCCATATGTCCGGCGACCATGATTTTCGGGCCATCCGGATTTCCCTTCTTCACGCCAAACACACTTCCCAATTTATCCTGGATCAATTCATCTGAATATTGTCCAAGCTGCTCGCGCACGAATTTGCGTACAGCATGCTCATTACCCGGTGCTCCAGGCAACTCTGTCAAAGTTTTAAACAGGCTTAATGTTTGCTCGTTCATTTAACTGCTCCTTTTCAAAAAAAGTTTAGGTTTGCTAAACATTATTTATACCATCCATTTTACAGAACATTCCCTTTGCTTGCCAGTCTTATTCCTGACACTCAACGAATTGTGCGGTCATTAATCCTTTGCTCCAGCATATGGATTTGTTATGATGAAGATAACTTGAAATTCCATATATAACCTTGGAGGTACTTGACTATGAACTGGAAAGCCTTTGTCCTCGGCGTTGGTGCCGGCCTTGCTGGTGCATACGCTGTAAAGGAACTTGCCTCACAAAAAGAAACAGTCTCAGCTGATAAAGTACTGAATGACGCAAAGGCCGCTTTTAAAAAATCCGGGCCCATCAGCGGTTCATGGATCAATATGACGGTTGAACCTTACTCCAAACCGCCAATTGAATACCAGGTTTACAAAGGCGGGATTTCACGAAATGTTGACGGCAAGGTTGAGCAATTTGAATTCATCGCAGATGCATCAACCGGAGCCATCCTGGATGCTTACCCATTAAATTGAGACGAAAAAAATCCAGACCTGCCGCGGCAGGTCTATTTTTTTCTTTCAATGCTTTCAGTTATTTTCCCGTCCTGGTCGAACTTGACAGCCCTGTACACCGAATCATGGTAAAAAGTGAACCAGGCGTCCCGGCTGATACCATATTCAAGCCACTTCTCCTTGGCAAAAATCGAATCCATCGGGTAATCATCGTACGCCATCACCCAGAGCGGATTCTGATGGGCATGGGTCGGCATGATATCAGCCATGTGGACTACGGTTGAATCTCCATCCTCAATGATCAGTATCGAGTGGCCATCACTGTGTCCTCCTGTATGCACCATCTTAATCGGCCCAAACGACCATTCTTTATCAAAAGCCTCTACCTGCTGCTCAATCCCCTGCCAGTTTTCTTTCCAATATGTACTCTTTGAACGGATATTCGGATTGCGCATTTCATCCCACTCGACCTTAGAAGTGATGATTTTCGCATTTGGGAAAACAGATACCAGCTCACCATCGACCACTTTCGTCAATCCGCAGGCATGATCAAAATGCATATGCGTCATTAAAACATAGTCAATGTCAGCGGCAGTCAGCCCCAGTCGTTCCAGTTCGGCATCAAGGCTTGATTCTTCAAGGACACCAAAATTTCGTTTCTGCTTTTCATTGAATTTCCCTTTTCCGATCCCGCTTTCAACGAGGAAATTCTTTCCCTCTGCCTGAATCAGTATCGGATCTGTCCGCAGCTCGATCTGGTTTTTGTCATTGACTTCATATTTTTTAGTCCAAAGCGGTTTCGGTACGACGCCAAACATCGCGCCGCCATCCAGGTGGGTCACCCCGCCATTCAGCCACCTCAGCTTAACATTTCCAAGCTCCAGGTTTTCCATTGCCAATCCCCCTTTTTCTTATGATTGTATCACTGGAATTTTAAATCTTTAAATAATTCAACTTCTATTTTGACTTTACACATGGAAGGATGCTCATTTTAGGAGGCATCATTCCCATTGGAATTCTTTTTATTGGCGGAGTCATAATCTTTTTGGCGAAAATTTATTTTTATTGGCGATTTTCAGATTTTATTGGCGAAAATTAATTTTTATTGGCGATTTCCGCTGCTTTATTGGCGAAAATAAAATTTTATTGGCGAACTGGAAATTATCACGTTTTTTTTCCAATTTAAAAACCGGTCGATGCAAAATCGCCGGTTCGGTCGTCTTCATTATTTTGAAATAAATTGCACTTCACAGCGGTAAATCCGGCTGCCTCGTGACGAGAATTTCTCTTCGTATTCTGTCATGATATTGCCTTCGAAATCGCTGTTGTGCAGGTCGAGGCTGACGTAATTCAGCTTCATTCCGTAATGTGAAAAGCTTACGAGCGAATACTCGAACAAGCCCTGATTATCGGTCTTGAAGTGGATTTCACCATTCTTCACAAGGATGGATTCATAAACTTCAAGGAAAGATTTGAACGTCAGTCTGCGTTTTTCATGGCGTGTTTTTGGCCATGGGTCTGAGAAATTCAAATAAACCCTGTCGACGTCCCCGCTTGCAAAATACTTGGCAAGTTCCGCCCCGTTCACATTCATCAGTTTGCAGTTTGGCAAATCTTCTTCAATCAGCCTGTCCAGTGCACTGACAATGACGCTTTCCTGCAGTTCAATGCCGATATAGTTAACGTCAGGATTGGCTTTGGCCATCCCTGTAATGAATTGGCCTTTCCCGGTACCGATTTCGATGTGGAGCGGCTGGTCCTTTTCAAAAACCTCTCCCCATTTTTCCCGGTGCTGCTCCGGCTCCTGGATCACAAAATTCGAGTATTCCTTCAATTTATCTTTAGCCCAAGGCTTGTTTCTTAGTCTCATCATGACACCTCTGTACTATTTTCATTCGTTTCAAACAATATCATGCAACCCAGCTGTTTTCAAGGGTGAAATTTCTCCCGGCTGCATAAACGGAAAAAGGAATCCACAATCTATATGTGAATTCCTTTTAAAAGAAAGGGTGATCATCGTGCCTTTAAGCCACCATGACCAGGTAAATTTATTAAAGGATATATTAAGCAACCAGCACACTGACTGCTGCGGATCGGTTGCAGAGTATCAACAGTTGGAACGTCTGATCAAATCGCTGATGGTCAACACGAATGTGGATGGCAACATCAAATCGATTCTCCAGGATGTCTACCAGTATAGCCAGAACGGCGTCAACGCCTCCGACCTGGAACAGCATATCGAGACGAATCGGAACCAGTTATCACAATGGGTGGATGATATCGGTCAATTCTCTTAAAAAAAAAATTAAAAAAGTGCCTTTAAAAAATCAATCCATTTTTCCATCTCTGGAATGCGGTTCTGGTTCTTGTGCCATTGAATCGATGAAAGCGACTGGGCGAACGCGTACCATTTCATCCTCAGCCGGAGATTCTCTGTCAGGCTGATTCCGTACTTGTCCAGCCAGGCTTCCCATTCCTCCAGTGGTATATAAGAATAGAGGAGAAGTCCAAGATCGATGGCAGGATCAGCGATCATCGCGCCGTCCCAATCAATTAAATACAACTGGTTGTCTTCGGTAAGCAGCCAGTTGTTATGATTCACATCGCAATGGCAAACCACTTTTTCAGCAAAGTCGACATCCCCGACATATTTAGTCAGGAACTTCATCGCATCAATGACTGCAGGCTTCTTACGCAGTTCCACATCCAAGTCTTCATTTAGGGCTTGAAGGAACATCTCGGGCTTCAGCGGACTCTTTCCCAGCCTGGTGAGCATCCCAAGAAGCGGATCTGAAGCATGGATTTTCTTTAGCAGCCTGGCCACACGGTCATTGTTCATATCCCCGGGCTTCAGCTCTCTTCCGTTCATCCACTGCTGCGCCGTTATAACATCTCCGTTTTCTAACCTTTTAGTCCAAACAAGCTTGGGTACGATTCCTTCTGCGGAGAGTACAGCAAGAAAAGGGGATGAATTTCGTTTTAAAAACAGCCTTTGTTCTTCATGCTGTGCAAAATAGGCAGCACCGGTTGCGCCGCCAGCAGGAACGATCTCCCAATCCTGTCCAAATAAATGTTCCAAAGTTAGTCACCTTCATTTATCACTATTTCCCTTGTGCTGAAAACCGGAAATGGATTTTATAAAATCAAAAATCACCGTTGTACTTATTATCGGAAATAAAAAGACAGCTATTGATAGAAAAATACACACAATAGCTATCTTATAAATTTTATCCCCGAAGGCTCGGTACGTCAACCCCAACAGCACTAAATTAATATTGTGAAAAAGTTATCAAATCAAGGACCCTGCTATTTTGCCACTACGGACAGTGAGCAGGGCTCCAGCAGGACCTTATTCCCTTCCATATGGCGAAATGGCTGTGCCGAGGCATTTTCATGGTCAGCCAGGACATTCCATTTTGCCTCTTCCGGGAGTTCGGCCAGCTGCTGGTCCATTGAAGGGTTGATCAGAACGAGGATTTTTTCCCAGCCTGTGCCTGCTTGCAGTTCATAACCAATCAACGGTGCCTGCAATGGCAAAAACGCCATTCGCCTGCGTATTTCCTCGCTGTCGCCAAGCCTGAAAGCTTCGTTCGCTTTTCGTATCGCGATGATCCCTTTAATGTAGTTAACATTATCCAGGTTTTCATCACGAAGGTCCCAATCGAGCCAGTTTATATCGTCAGGAGACCGGTAGCTGTTGCCGACTCCCTTCTTTGTCCTGAAAAATTCCTGGCCGCTGTGTAAAAATGGGATACCCTGTGCCAGCAAAACCATCGATGTTGCCAGCCTGTGCTGCTTTTTCAAAATAGCATCATCCACATCAGGAGTGGATATTTTCAGCTTATCCCACAATGTATGGTTATCATGGGACTCAATATAGTTCACCGACTGAACCGGTTGGAGGAACAGGCCGTTTTTCCGCTTGCCGATCCCAATGCTGCCTGCCATTACCTGTTTGGCAGCTTCTAGATACCGCTCATTCCCCAGGGCATAACCTTTATCATAAATATTAAAGGTACTGCCCTTAATAGAATCACGGAACCAGTCATTGAACTGGCCAATCCCCTGAAGCTTTGCCTGGTTGGCAATATTGGCTTTCCGGTCAACTGGCAGCGGGGTATTGAGATCCCAGCCTTCGCCAATGATCAAAATATGAGGATTTACACTGTCCACAGCCTTCCTGACGGCGGTCATCGTCTCAACATCAAGGATTCCCATCAAATCAAAACGGAAGCCGTCAACCTGATACTCATTCAGCCAGTACAGGACAGAATCAACAATGTATTTTCTCACCATCAGCCTTTCAGAGGCGATATCGTTCCCCACTCCCGTGCCATTGGAGGGAAGGCCGTGTTCATCATGACGAAAATAATAGCCGGGGACGATTTTTTCAAAAGGGGAATCTTCCCGGATGTAGACATGATTATAGACCACATCCATGATGACGCCCAGACCCATTTTGTGTGCCGCTGAAATCAGCTGCTTAAGTTCGGTGATCCGGTTGTAGGGATCTTCCGGATCCGTCGCATAGCTGCCGTCCGGCACATTATAATGGACAGGATTATACCCCCAGTTATAGGAACTAAAAATGTCCCGTTCGTCTACCCCTTCGTAATCATGGAAAGGAAGAAGCTCAATATGGGTAACTCCGAGCTGGCGTATATAAGAAATGCCGGTACTCTCCCCCATTGGGGTCTTCGTGTCCATTTCTGCGGCGCCCAAGTAGGTGCCATTCTTGGAAGCGCCGCTGTTCGGATGCATGGTCAGATCCCTGATATGGGCTTCATAGATGATGGCATCCACCGGATTTCTCAATGGAGTAAAACTTTCTTGTACTTCACTTGTTTTGGCTCGATCGACCACCACTCCATATTCACCATTGATCGTTAACGCGATTGCATATGGATCAACCGCCTCTCTCCATTCGAGATTGATACACACCAGGAAAGAATAACGGTAAAGCTCCAGGTCCCGATCTACAGAAATGCTCCAAACACCTTTTCCGGTTCGTTTCATATTGATGAATTCAGGATTATGCTGATCCTCCCTGAACAGCTTCAGCCTGATTTTACCGGCAGTTGGAGCCCATAACTTGAACGTGCTTCTTTCAGGTGTATAGCTGACCCCAAGATCTTTTCCCTCGTAAAAAAATAATCTGTCAAACTCCTCCGTACGGATGACTGCACCGATTTGCAGGTCGGTTTCGCCGCCATGGTTATCTGATACTTTATATGGTTTTCCGATTTCCGGCCTGATACTGGTCAAGCAAATATATTTCACTGTCTCCTCAAGGTATACCTTTTCCTGGATTGCCAAAGGCAAATCAACGCCCTCTCCTTTAAGCCGAAACTCATTGGCGTCACCATCAAAATAGGAATAAGGCAGTAAAACTGTAATGAGATCTACTTGATCAAGATAGGCGTAAAACTCCCTTTTAATGGCAATCATTTAGTTTCAACTCCTCGGTATCCCTGGATTGTTTTTTTCTGTTAAAATTCTTAATGCCTTTGGACATGCATCGATTTTCAAAGGTGTATGCCCAATTGCTTCACCATCGGCATGGGCCAACACCGGCTCCGTTGATTCGATCGTGATGGACTTGCCGGTATATTGTACAACTTCCTTGAACTTTGTGTGTTTTCCCCAGAAGACACTGGCGAAAACCAGCAGCAGCTTCCATCTGGAGATCCTATGAACGACAGTGACATCGAGAATCCCATCATCCGGAAGAGCCCCCGGAGCGATCTTCATGCCACCTCCGTAGTATGGCTGGTTTGAAACGGTCACAAACCATGCATCATTATAGTGAAACTCTTTCCCTTCAATCGTTATATGAATCGGGATGGTTCGGAATGTAAGCAGTTTTTTTGCTAGGATATAAACATAGACGAGCCTGCCCAGCGAAACACGGTTCAGCAGCAATTTCATCCTTGACTCGTTCGATTCTTTTGCGACTGCGGCATCAAAGCCTACACCCATATTATTCATGAAGTAGGTTTCATGTAATTCCTTATGCTGGATTTTCCCGATGTCGATTTCGCAAATGCGGGAATTGCTCTGGTCGATCACCAGACCTAGTGCTTCGGCTGCTTTTTTTGGAATCGCAAATCCTCTTGAAAAGTCATTACCGGACCCGCCTGGAATGAATCCAACAATGATATTAGGATACGATGCTGCGCCATTCACCACTTCGTGCAGCGTACCGTCTCCCCCAACTGCCGCGATGGTTGCCTGTCTGCCGCTTAACTTCCGGGCAATTGACCCGGCGAGCTCTTCAGCATGCCCCGCTCGTTCGGTAAAAAAGGCAAGGTACGGAATATCCATCGTTTCGAGTTCTCCCTCTAGCTTTCTCCAAATTTCCCTGCAGCTCCCATTTTTCGCGTTCGGATTGACGATGAAATAGATTTTCTCCATATGATCAAACCTTTATCTATTTATTAGGTTCTTAACTTGGCAAATTACTTACTTTTCTTCCCCTGTCCGGTTTTCCCATTCAAGTCTCCTGACTGATGTTGTCTGGCAAAATTGAAGAAGCACCTGTGCCGCTTTTAATTGCATATGCTTTAATGGAGATTTCATTCCTCTCTGGGCCATGAACCATTCCTCGAAATTTCGTTTATCGATGAACTGCACTCCATATGGCGGCAATGGATAATCGAAGTAGCCATTTCGATTCAACAGCACTTTTTGCACAGGCAGATCCACTCCGTACATATCAAAAAGAGATTTTACGATTTTCTCCGTCCTGTTCAAGGCAATCAGCGGATTGAGGATTTTCGTTTCCTTATTTTTTATCTTTTTAATCCAGAATCGGTCCTTCGAGCCGACAAAAGCAGCATCCTCTTCTGCTTCAATAAATGAAATACAAATCGCGGCAGCGGGAGTGATCAGTACAAGCTCTGCTTCGACCGGCGCTTTTTTCAGCAAAAAGATAGGTTTATATAAAATGAGGAAGGTATCCGGAAAACGCTGAAGCAAAAACTTCAAGGTCGGGTCATGGGTGAATTCTTTTGAGATAAAGGATCTTTCAGTCAATGTGGAGCTTGCCCACTTCAGCTGAAATGGCAGCAAATGATCGAGGAAATGCTGCTTCAATCCATCTTCCGTTTTAATGCTGCGGATCGAATCGAATGCATCGGCATCCATCAGAATGTCCTGGTCATCGCTTTGTCCCGGGCCTTCAGGAACAATTTCCTCTTCCTTTGCTGTCCCGGGCTGGCGGATTCTGCTCTTGATTTTATCAAGGAAGGAATCAGGCAGTTCTGATGAGGATTCCTTCCCGAAGTCTTTAACTGGCTGGTCAGGTTTGTTTTCCCATTTCTCCTTCAATCCCTCCCATTGCTTTTTCTTCAGCCGGACATATCTCGAAGGATAAAGATAAATATCCTGGGCATAGCGTGATACATAGTCTTGAAGTTTGATTAATTGTGCCATAGATTGACCTGCCTTCATTCCTGCTACCCAGTGGCTTTAAACACCGGGAGCAAGCGGGAGTTGTTTGATTGGTTCATATTTAGGACTTTTCCCCAGATGGGTCTTGTACAAAACGACCCTTCCGGCCTGAAAAGAAATTTCTTCGTTTTTAAAAGGGTTCACTGCTCCGAGTACTGCAGAGTAAAAAGGGGCCTCCCCCACCCATTTTCTGGCGATGGTAATATGAGGACTGAAAGGACGTTTTTCGAGGGTGAAGCCCGCATCGAGGCAAGCTGAAAACACATCCTGTCTTACTTCCTTCAAATCCTGTGAATCTTTGAGCCCCGCCCAGAAAATCCGGGGAGCTTCGCTGCGGCCGAAAATGCCCAGGTGATCAATTTTCAATTCAAATGAAGTCTGCAACTTCATTGCTGCTTCAATCCGTTCACTCGCAGCTTCCATTTTGTCATCGGGAGCATTTCCTAGAAACGCCAGTGTGATATGTAGATCCTGTGGATGGACCCAGGTTTTGAATGGTAATTCTTCCTGCAGGTGTTCGATTTGACTCTTGAATACTTCTTTGACTTCCCCAGGAACTTCCAGAGCATAGAAAAAATGAGCATGCTGTCCCAATGATTAACACCCTTTCTCGTCCGCTTGAATTTATTGTAGCAAATGGCATGTGATATTGGCAGAATTTCCTTATTAACTTTTCTAATCCCTACAAGTTGATAGGAATAGTCTTTTTTTATATGATAAAGAGAAGGTTAACATTATTTTTCAATTGCTGATAATCAATTATTCACTTAGATGGAATACTAAAGCAATCGAGTACATTCAAGGAGGCTATCTTATGAGAGTCGTTAATAATATTGCAGCATTAATCGGTGAAACACCTCTGGTAAAATTAAACCGTCTGGCACCTGAGGGAGGGGCATCAGTATACCTGAAGCTTGAATACTTCAATCCGAGCAAAAGTGTAAAAGACAGAGCAGCGTTTAACATGATCGTTACAGCAGAAAATGAAGGAAAGCTGAAGCCAGGCTCAACAATCATCGAGCCAACAAGCGGCAACACCGGAATCGGATTGGCGATGAATGCAGCGGCAAGAGGCTACAAAGCCATCCTCGTCATGCCAGATACGATGACAATCGAGAGAATCAACCTGTTAAAAGCCTACGGCGCTGAAGTCGTACTTACACCTGGAGACGAAAAAATGCCAGGGGCAATCAAGAAAGCAGAAGAGTTATTGAAGGAAATACCAGACAGCTATATGCCAATGCAGTTTGAAAATGAAGCAAATCCTGATGCTCACCGCAAGTCAACAGCAAAAGAAATCATTGAAGCAATGGAAGAACTGAAAAAGCCGCTTAGCGCGTTCGTAGCTACAGCCGGAACAGGCGGAACAATCACCGGAACAGGCGAAGGACTGAAAGAAGTATACCCTGACCTGGCAGTGCATGTCGTCGAACCAGCAGGGTCACCTGTGCTTTCAGGCGGCAAGCCAGGGAAGCATAAACTGGTTGGCACAAGCCCAGGCTTCATCCCCGAAATCCTCAATCAGGATGTGTACGAAAAGATCCATAAAATCGAAGATGAGGACGCCTACGAAACCGCAAGAAGACTCGCCAGGGAGGAAGGAATCCTTGTCGGCCCATCATCAGGCGCCGCATGCTTCGCAGCCATCAATGTCGCAAAGCAGCTAAGACCCGATGAAGTCGTCATCTGCATCGCATGCGATACAGGTGAAAGATATCTTTCCAGCGATTTATTCCAGTTTCAGGATTAATCAATAGAGGACTCGCCATGAGATGGCGAGTTTTTTATATAGGAAGCTTTGGGTGTTTAGTACCCTGTTGTATCTGGATACTCAGGCTTAATAGTACCCTTATGGATTCGGTTTCTCTGGCATAAGGGCATCTTTGGGACTTAATAGTACCCTTATGGATGCGGTTTCCCATGCATAAGGGTATCTTTCAGGCTTAATAGTACCCTTATGGACCGGGTTTCTCTTGCATAAGGGTATCTTTTGCCCTTAATAGTACCCTTATGAATCGGTTTTCCCTTCCATAAGGGTATCTTTTGCCCTTAATAGTACCCTTATGAATCGGGTTTCCCTTCCATAAGGGTATCTTTTGCCCTTAATAGTACCCTTATGGATGCGGTTTCCCATGCATAAGGGTATCTTTCAGGCTTAATAGTACCCTTATGAATCGGTTTTCCCTTCCATAAGGGTATCTTTTGCCCTTAATAGTACCCTTATGAATCGGTTTTCCCTTCCATAAGGGTATCTTTCTGCCTTTATCTTCCCCTTATGTGATCGGTTTCCCTCGCATAAGGGTATCTTTCTGCACTTTCCATTTTATCTCGGACAAAATGAAAAACTGCAGACAAACAATAGTTCGTCTGAAGCCTTTACGTTTTGTCAGTACATGGCTTTTAAAGTGTTATTTTTCCATCTCTTCGTCTTCCTCTTCAAAAATCGTCCCTGAATGGAGGGTCACTCCGGACACGATTTCTTCCATTTCTGCCTGGATCCTCTCGGTGATTTCTTCCCTTTCTTCCGGAGACAAAGATTCTTTCGTATAGCCGAAAAGATAATGATCCAAATCAAATTCTCTTAGTTTGCATTTAGTATGGAAAATGTTTTCCTGGTAGACATTGATATCGACCATATCAAATTGGTCTTTCACATTTTCCGGGATGTAGTTTTGAATCGAGCTTATGTCGTGGTCGATGAACAGCTTGTTCCCTTCTTTATCCCTCGTGAAGCCTCTTACCCTATAATCAATCGTCATCACATCGGTTTCGAAGGAATGGATGAGATAATTCAGGGCTTTCAGCGGGGTAATTTCCCCGCAGGTCGAGACATCGATATCGGCGCGGAACGTACTGATTCCTTCATCGGGGTGGAACTCTGGATACGTATGGACGGTGATATGGCTTTTATCAAGCTGCAAGACAACATTGTCCGGCAGCGGCCCGGGTGATTCGTCGTACGCTTCATCCGGCACCTCGACGACCGGACCTTCGGATACGAGGATGGTCACACTGGCTCCCTGCGGCACGTAGTCCTGCTTGGCCACATTAAGGACATGCGCACCAATGATATCTGCAACATGGGTAAGGATTTTGGTAAGCCGTTCTGCACTATACTGTTCATCAATATATTCAATGTAAGCCTCACGCTCTTCCTTCGTCCTCGTATAACAGATGTCATACATATTAAAACTTAATGATTTCGTGAGATTATTGAATCCATGCAATTCGATATGCTGTTCAGGTGTGAATTTCATTTCTGTTCCCCCTGTTCGGTTTTCCTGCTGTACATTGTCTGAATGAACAAAAGCAGTCCTGGTGTTTTAAATATTTTTATGATACCCATTCCTGCCAAGAAAAAACAAAGCAAGCGATGATGGCAAAAGGAGGTGTGGCCTGAAATGAACTTTTCCATACTAAAAAACCTGCAGCTTTTAAGCCGCAGGTTCAGGTTCAGATATTTCCGCATTGGCGTTCGATTTCTGCTTTGAAAAGAGTTTGAAGCTTCCTCGTGACTGAACCTGGCTGCCCGTTTCCGACAGGTTTTCCAGCCACCTCGACAACCGGCATGACTTCGACGGTCGTAC
Organism: Bacillus sp. ISL-35; assembly: GCF_018613355.1. NCBI lineage: Bacteria > Bacillati > Bacillota > Bacilli > Caryophanales > Bacillaceae > Bacillus > Bacillus sp. ISL-35. Next base: position 24,256 of record NZ_JAGGQK010000013.1, read on the forward strand.
CGGAAGAGAAGACTTCATCAGCTGAGGACAATTCGTCAAGCGTATATGCTCGCTCCTCAAAAGGAATGCCCTCATTCCTGCAGATTTCCAATACCTTTTGCCTTGTGATTCCATTCAGGATATGGTTGTCTGCCTGATGGGTGATGATCACACCGTCTTTGACAATCGAGATATTGGAATGGCTGCCTTCAGTAACCGTTTCTCCGCGATGGAGAATGGCCTCGAAACAGCCTGCTTCTGCCGCTTTTTGCTTCGAAAGCAAATTGCCCAGCAAGTTGAGGCTTTTGATGTCACAGCGAAGCCAGCGAATATCTTCGTCAAGGATAGCTCGCACACCTTTCTCCATTGGATCCACAGGGCGCGGTACCTTGCGCGTATAAGCAACGAAGGTTGTCGCCACTTTTTCGCCTGGAAAAACGTGGTTCCGGGGTGAAGTTCCCCTTGTGAACTGCATGTATACGGTTCCTGTATCCACTTCGTTTTTCGAAATCAGCTCTTCCATTTTTACTAAAAGTTCCTCAGGGCTGTATGGGAGCTTCATCCGAATTTTTTCGGCACTCTCTATAAGCCTGTTCAGATGCTCAATCCCGGTGAACATTTTCCCGTTGTAAATGCGTATCACCTCGTATACACCATCGCCAAACTGATAGCCTCTATCCTCAATGTCCACCTTGGCTTCGGTCCTGTCCAGCACCTCACCGTCTACAATTACATATTCCATTCGCTTCCCCTCCTTGATTTTTAGTTATTTTGCCAATTCATAAATAGCCTGCGCATAGATTGCCGTTGCTCGCAGAAGGTCCTCAATGATCATATACTCATCCTTCTGGTGTGCGATATCAGGTCTGCCAGGGAACAGCGGGCCAAATGCCACCCCGGATTTCAGTGACCTTGCATAAGTACCGCCGCCAATCGAGATCAGTTCTGCCTTTTCACCAACCTGCTCTTCGTACACTTTTTTCAGCGTCTGGATCAGGAAATCCTTTTCATCGACATGATGCGGATTGGAATTCGTGAAGTTCTCGATGGCCAATCCTTCAGCTTCCAAAAGCTTATGGAGGATTTCTTTGGTTTTTTCCAGATCCGTCGTAACCGGATAGCGCATATTCAATCCAGCACGGCCGCCGTTCTCACGGGAATATGAAAGTTTGCCTACATTGATCGTCAAATCTCCGGTGATATCATCGGCAAAGGCAACGCCTAACTCCCTGCCGCGTGAATCCTTGCCAAGGTATTTAGCGGTAAACTGAAAGAATTTTTCACTGTTTCCATCAAGGTTCAGCTCAGAAAGGAAGGCTGCCATATACAAGCCCGCATTTTTCCCGTTGTCCGGCTCCATGCCATGTGCTGAAACTCCCTCCAGCTCAAGGACTAGCCTGCCGCTTTCGACGGTCGCCTTGCCATCCAGTTCATTTTTTCGCTTGAATTCGTCAAAGCGCTGGACAATATCTGTCTGGCCCTGCTGAACAGCCAGCACAGCTTTTGCAAAATCAGGCACCATATTATATCGGCGTCCGGATGAAAATTCGATTACTTCGGCATCAAAACCTTCTTTTTCAATACCAGCCGCCTTGCACACTAAATCATAATCAGCAATTCCTTTTTCAGCATAAATAATCGGAAAATCAGCATCCGGCGCAAAACCCATCGAAGGCATTTCTTCATGCTCAAAATAATGGTCAACACAGCGCCAATCACTTTCCTCATCTGTGCCAATGATCATCCTGACACGCTTATTAAGGGGTAAGCCCAATTCTTTGACGATTTTCATAGCATAATATGCCGCCATAGTTGGACCTTTGTCATCGATTGCGCCGCGGGCATAAATTTTCCCGTCGCGAATTTCAGCGCCATACGGGTTGCTGGACCAGCCATCCCCTTCTGGCACAACATCGACATGGCAGAGAACGCCCACAATTTCATCACCCTGCCCGAATTCGAGATGGCCGGCAAGATTGCCAACATTTTTGGCGGTAAAGCCATCCTTTTCACCTAATTGAAGCATGAAGTCCAATGCTTCCTTTACCCCTTCACCAAGCGGCGCGTCTGGAGTGCTGTTTTCTTCATCAAGAACGCTCTTGATTTTCAACAGGTCCTGAGCATCATTGATCAGATCCGCTTCTCTTTTTTCTACTTCTTTCGTCCAGTTGATCGAAGTCATGGTCAAAAACCTCCAAATGAGAGTTGTATGTATATCTTTCTTTCCCCTGAAAGGTTTTACTTAAGCGGGAAGATGTTCTTATTGTACCGCAAATCCCCACTTGAAAACTTGAATTTTATTTTACTCCTTCTTTTCTCCATCCGTAAACCATTGACAGACAACAAACTTTTTAAATTTTCTAATAAATGTCATATTTAGCCTGTTTAACACCATATCGTTAAGTATATAAACCGTAAAGAAGGAGGCAGATAAATAGCTAATTATTAAATTTTCATAAAAAACAGTGAATAATCTGGAATTTTGTATTATTAAAGTGTAAAATAGTCCAAAAGGTAGGACATCTTATGACTTCCTTTTTAAAATGGACGCAAAAGGAGCTGTCTGGAAAGAAGAAAACTACATACTTGAGGATTCGTCTTCAATCAATGTCGGTTGCAGGAAATGACAAAGGGGTTTAAAAAAGGATAGGGAGTGGTTGTTTGAAACCTTCGACTAACCGGATGATAAACCGCATCAAATCCATCTACATGTATATATGTCAGAATGGAACTGTCACAACTCAAGATCTTGTAGAGGAATTCGGAATTACTCCTCGAACCATCCAGAGGGATTTGAATGTCCTGGCTTATAACGACTTAGTAAAAAGTCCGAGCCGAGGTAAATGGACAACGACCCAAAAAAAAGTAAAGATGTCGTCATAGCACAAAATCGAAAAAGCCGTAAAGTGGCACTAAACAATTAAATATAAGCAAAAATCGCCGGGGGAGCACCCTCGGCGATTTTTTATACTTCATAATTTTGCAGCATGTCCAATTCTTCGTCAGTCAGCTCCCTGTACTCTCCAAGTTCGAGTGTTTCATCAAGCTGTAGCGGGCCCATCGACAACCTCTTCAGGTAAACAACCCTTTTCCCCACTGCCTGGAACATCCTCTTCACCTGATGGAACTTCCCTTCTGTGATTGTCAGTTCGATATCGGAAGTCAATCCAGATTTTAAAATGACAAGCTCCCCGGGTTTCGTCTCATAGCCGTCATCAAGGGTGACCCCTTGTTTGAATGCCTCGATGTCCGCTTCTGTCACTTCCCCCTCGATCACTGCAAAATACGTTTTCGGAACATGCTTTTTAGGCGATAGCAGCCGGTGGGACAGCTGTCCGTCATTTGTGATCAAAAGCAGGCCTTCCGTATCCTTATCAAGCCTTCCGACCGGGAATGGCTCAAAGACCAGATCCTCCATTTCAAGCAGGTCGATGACCGTCTCATCATGGTTGTCTTCAGTGGCAGAAATAACGCCAGGCGGCTTGTTCATCATCAAATAGATGAACTCTCGATAATGGATTTCCTCTCCATTCAAAGTGATGGTGTCATTTTCAGGATCAACATGCTGTTTGGCGTCCTTGATGAATTCGCCATTCACTTTTACCGCACCATCTTTTAAAAGCTTTTTCACATCTTTCCTGCTCCCATATCCAAGGTTGGAAAGCACTTTATCTATTCTCATGGTATACCTCCTCTGAATCACATGGGCACACGCCCATTCCATTTCCTTTTGCCTTACATAGACTAATATCATACTTTACTTCAGATTACGAGGAGATGACCTGAATGAATTATCGTCAGCAAGGACAAGGCTTGTACATTCCGCTTCCCGGACTGCCAGGCGGAGGCTATCCAGGAGGTGGATATCCGGGTGGAGGATATCCGGGCGGCGGCCAAATCGACCGCCTTGAACGGCAAATCCAAAGATTGAACAACCAGCTGGACCGCCTAGAACGCAGGGTCGACAGGATCGAGCGCCGTTTGAACATCCGCGACAATGACCAGTTTTACTATTAGAATGCATTAAAAATGGCCTTCATAACCGAAGGCCATTCTTCATTAAACCGGCAGCCTTAATTTGCGCTTCAGTTTGGTGACCCGATCCCCGAAGAGCCTGTCTACCAGTTTGGTCCGGAATCCAAGATAAAAATACACACCTGCACCTACAACAGCAGAAATTATTATGATCATAACTGACTGGAACTTGGCAGCCGGTGACAGGAACTGGACAAGCATTCCATAGAATGCAGCCGTTACCCCTGCCATCAAACCAGAGAATACAAGAATAAGAATAATCCTTCTCGTCACAAATCCCATTGGATACCTCGCGAACTTTTTGATCACCAGCATATTGATGAAGATCGCAACCAAATATCCTATCGCAGTTGATATCACTGCCCCTTGCGTTTCAAACAGCTTGATTAACGGAATGTTAAGGCTCAATTTTACCAACAAACCAGTCAACAGACTTAAAATCGTAAAACGCTGTTCATTGATTCCCTGCAGGATCGCCGCTGTTACCGAAAATAAAGCGAACAGGATGGCAACTGGGGCGTACGTGGCCAATACTTCTGTTCCGAGATCATTATGTGCATAGAAGACGGTGTACATTGGTTCTGACAGAAGGGCAATTCCAACTGCAGCCGGCACTGTCAGGTACATCAGGACCTGGAATGTTTGGTCAAGCTGCCTCCTCATTCCCTTTCGGTCGTTTTCTGTAAAAGCCTTCGTGATGCTTGGCACAAGAGTCAATGAAAAAGCCGTAGCCAGCGAAACAGGAATGATCACCAGCTTATGGGATTGGAAATTCAGCACAGAAAACGCGGTATTCGCTTCATTCTGGCTATTGCCAATAGCCATCATTGCTCTGTTGAAGGTCATCATGTCCACAAACTGGAACAGAGGATTGGCAATCCCGACAAATACAAATGGCGCTGCATAAAGAAGGATTTCCTTATAAATGTCCTTTAAGGAAATATCCATCGTCTTTTTGTCTTCTTCCAGCAATTTATCCAAATGTGGCTTCCTTTTTACCCAATACCATCCGAGTATCGCCAGACTGCCCAGTGCACCGATGAACGCGGCGAACGTGGCGACACTTACAGCTGTCACCATGTCGCCTTTCATGACATTGAGGACAAAGTATGCGCCTGCGAGCACGAAAATAATCCGGACGATCTGCTCGATTACCTGGGATACTGCCGAAGGCCCCATCGATTGGTGTCCCTGGAAGAAACCGCGGATCAAGCTCATGAATGGAACAACGATTAGTGCGAAACTGACTGCACGGATCACCGTTGTCACATCATCTGCCGTTATTTTCGCATGATCTTCCCCACTAGTGTTCATGACAATATCAGCCAGTCCAGGAGCCGTTATATACATGATCAGGAACGACAAAATGCCTGTCGCCAGCATGACAGCGACTCCTGATTTAAACAACTTCCTGCCCACTGCATACTCTTCAAGAGCGTTATATTTTGCTATGAACTTTGAAACAGCCAGCGGCACACCAGCTGTGGCGATGCTAATGAAAATGGTATACGGAATATAAGAAAAAGAATATAAAGCGGTCCCATAATCTCCTACGATGGCAAAAAAGGGAATAACATAAAACAATCCCAGCACTTTGGATAAAATCGTGCCAATTGTCAGTATGAACGTCCCTCGTAATAGCTTAGATGACATATAATCCCTACTTTTCAATCTATAAAATAAAATCAGTTTACAAACTTGTATTTTACCATAAACACAATCCGGCACTATGATATTTATCAATGGATGGAGAAATTTCCTGCATTCCCTAGTTTACTCTTTCTTCAGCTTCACTGCCAGTTTTCAGGCTGAAGAGGTTTGAATTTCTCAGTCTTGGCAATGTTTTTAAAGTAGAGATGGATTATAATAAGAAAAGTGCGAAACTGCATTTATAAAAGTGAAACGAAAAGTTGGTGAAGCAATGAAATACGATGTAATCGTCCTTGGCGGCGGGCCTTCTGGTTTGATGGCTGCGATTGCTGCTGGCGAGAAAGGTGCAAAGGTGCTGCTGATCGATAAAGGGGACAAGCTTGGCCGCAAGCTGGCCATCTCCGGCGGTGGACGCTGCAATGTGACAAATCGCCTTCCTGTCGATGAAATCATTAAACATATACCCGGAAATGGCCGGTTCCTTTACAGTGCCCTTTCGATTTTTAGCAATGAAGATATCATTTCATTTTTTGAAGGACTCGGGATCAAGCTGAAAGAAGAGGACCACGGCCGGATGTTCCCAGTCTCAGATAAAGCCCAATCGGTTGTCGATGCTCTTTTAACAAAGCTTAGAGAGTTAAAAGTAGAAATTAAGACGAATACTCCTGTAGCCGATGTTCATTATAGGGACGGAAAAGTTGAAGCTGTTGAATTGAAAAATGGAGAAAGTATTTTAGCAGACAGCGTAATCATCGCCGTCGGCGGAAAATCCGTGCCCCATACCGGTTCGACTGGCGATGGATACGCCTGGGCAGAAAAAGCAGGCCACACCATCACCACCCTTTTTCCAACCGAAGTGCCCGTGACTTCTTCAGAGCCTTTTATAAAAGAAAAGGTTCTGCAGGGACTTTCCTTGAGAGGGATTGCGCTAAGTGTCCTGAACCCAAAAGGAAAAGCGCTGATCACACACAAGATGGACATGATTTTCACGCATTTTGGAATTAGCGGCCCAGCCGTCCTGCGCTGCAGCCAGTTCGTCGTCAAAGCGATGCAAAAGTGGAATCTGAAAGAAGTCGTTATGTCCCTGGACGCCCTGCCTGACATGAAGGAAGAAGAATTGTTCCAGGAAATCAATAAGCTGATAAATGCCGAGCCAAAGAAAGCACTGAAAAACCTGCTTAAAGGCCTTTTGCCTGAACGCTATTTATTGTTCCTGCTTGAGCGGAATGAAATTGACCCAGCAATGCAGGGCGGACAGCTTGGCCATGAAAAAATCAGGAACTTTGCCAAATCAGTCAAGCAATTCGAGTTCAAGGTCAACGGAACCCTGCCGCTTGATAAAGCCTTCGTCACCGGCGGCGGCGTCTCCGTCAAAGAAGTCGAGCCGCAAACAATGGCATCCAAGAAAACAGAAGGACTATATTTCTGCGGTGAGATCCTCGATATCCACGGATATACTGGAGGCTACAACATCACATCTGCGCTTGTTACCGGAAGGCTCGCCGGAACCAATGCAGCCGGGTATGCGCTTGAGAAATAGAGATATGTATTTAGTGTTCATCACAGATTGACGTGATGGACACTTTTTTTGATTTTTTGCTATTTTTTGTTCTTCATGGTTTGATGATGGACACTTTTGGTCGGTTTCCATCCGTTTTTGTCCGTCATGGCCTTGATGACGGACGCTTTCTCCCTTCGTGCCTTGCCACGAATCTTTTTTCACATAAAAACAGAGCCTGATTCAAGACTCAGGCTCTGTACACAATCATGGCTGAAAAACAGTATATCTGCTCTTCATCCTCTTCTTCAGGTATGACCGCGACATTGTATTTAATGTCGAGAAGTTTTTTTTCATCTAGCTTTTCAAGAAACACGTTCATATCCTGTTCGAGATCTTTTTCATGCTCATGATCAAACACTCTGACCTGGATCAAGGGAATCTTCCTTCCTTTTTACCATCCATTCTGGCCAGATTTTCAGAATCTTATAATTATGGGCGTTTTGTTTCTCCGCCCCAGCTCATCATGCCGCCAACCATGTTACGGACTTTGTAGCCTTGCTCGTTCATGTAGTGGCAGACATTGCCGCTGCGTGCGCTTGAACGGCAGATGAAGATATATTCTTTGTCCTTGTCGAATTCGTTCATTCTTTCAGGAATTTCGCCCATTGGGATGTGCTTGGCTCCAGGGATCATGCCGGATTCAACTTCGTCATGTTCACGTACGTCCACCATTTCAGGCTTTTCGCCTGCTTCCAGTTTCTTTTGAAGCTCTTCAGTTGAGATTGTTTCAATTTTATTCATAAGTCATTTCCTCCAATTTTCAATAAAATTTATCCTTATTCAAGGATCAATACACCATATTGTATTTTCCCCTATTTATTATATAAAAACTCCTTTTATAATACAAAGAAAAAACCTCATGGGGTATTCTTATATAAAAACAAAGGACCGCCATAGCGATCCCTTGCAAAACGTATTAGTTAGCGACAATGTTGACAAGCTTTCCTGGTACTGCTATCACTTTTCGAACTGTTTTGCCGTCGATTTGTTCCTTAACGGTATTATCGCCCATCGCGATCTGCTCAAGAGTTTCTCTGTTTGCATCGGCAGGTACCATCATTTTTGCTTTGATCTTGCCGTTCACCTGAACAACGATTTCAACTTCGTCATCGACAAGCTTGGCTTCATCATATGCTGGCCATGCTGCATAAGTGATAGACTCGCTGTTTCCAAGCTTTTCCCAAAGTTCTTCTGTGATATGCGGCGCTATTGGCGCAAGCATTTTCACGAAACCTTCGACGTATGCCTTAGGAAGCTCCTCAGCCTTGTATGCTTCGTTAATGAAGACCATCATTTGAGAAATCGCTGTGTTGAAACGAAGTCCTTCATAGTCTTCTGTTACCTTTTTAACCGTCTGGTGGTAGACTTTTTCAAGGTTTTGGTTTTCCACATCTTTGATCTTCGAGCTCAGGCTGCCGTTTTCATCGACGAACAGGCGCCAGATACGGTCAAGGAATCGGCGTGATCCGTCAAGTCCATTTGTAGACCATGCAATCGAAGCTTCAAGCGGTCCCATGAACATTTCGTAAAGGCGAAGTGTATCCGCACCATGGCTTCCGACGATTTCATCCGGGTTGACGACATTGCCTTTTGATTTACTCATTTTTTCATTATTTTCACCAAGGATCATCCCCTGGTTGAAAAGCTTCTGGAATGGCTCTTTCGTATGGACAACACCTACATCGTAAAGGACCTTATGCCAGAAACGAGCGTAAAGCAAGTGAAGTACAGCGTGCTCCGCGCCTCCGATATAAATATCAACAGGCAGCCACTGCTTTAATTTTTCTTCATCGGCAAGTGCCTGGTCATTCTTCGGATCAATATAGCGCAAATAGTACCAGCAGCTGCCACCCCATTGCGGCATTGTGTTCGTTTCCCTGCGGCCTTTTTTGCCTGTTTCAGGATCCACTACATTCACCCAGTCATGAATATTGGCAAGTGGAGACTCGCCTGTACCAGAAGGCTTGATATCCGTCGTTTTAGGAAGAACAAGCGGAAGCTGGTCCTCCGGAACTGCTGTCATTGTGCCATCTTCCCAGTGAATGATCGGAATCGGCTCGCCCCAGTAACGCTGGCGGCTGAATAGCCAGTCACGAAGACGGTAAGTAACCTTCTTCGTACCGATACCTTTTTCCTCAAGCCATGCAATCATCTTACTGATTGCCTCTTCCTTGCCCATTCCGTTAAGGAATTCAGAGTTGATGTGCTCGCCGTCGCCAATGTATGCTTCTTTTTCAATGTCTCCGCCGGCAACGACTTCCTTGATCTCCAAATCGAATTTCTTAGCGAACTCGTAGTCACGCTCGTCATGTCCCGGTACTGCCATGATGGCGCCAGTTCCATAAGAAGCAAGAACATAGTCCGCGATCCAGATTGGCATTTTTTCTCCATTAACTGGATTGATTGCATAGGCCCCAGTAAAGACGCCAGTTTTGTCCTTGGCAAGATCTGTACGCTCAAGATCGCTCTTGCTCTTGATTTCATCGATATATTTTTCGACTGCTGCTTTTTGTTCTGATGTAGTGATTTTATCAACTAATTGATGCTCAGGTGCAAGCACTGCATATGTTGCGCCGAACAGTGTATCCGGACGTGTTGTGAAAACCGTGAATGTACCTTCATGTCCTTCGATGTTAAAAGTGATTTCCGCACCTTCCGAACGGCCAATCCAGTTGCGCTGCATATCCTTCAGACTCTCCGGCCAATCAAGCAAGTCAAGGTCTTCAAGAAGGCGGTCCGCATAGGCAGTGATCCTCAACATCCACTGTCTCATCGGACGGCGTTCCACCGGATGTCCTCCGCGCTCACTTTTACCGTCGATCACTTCTTCATTCGCTAAAACTGTCCCTAGTGCCGGGCACCAGTTAACAGCGACTTCGTCAATGTACGCAAGCCCTTTTTCATAAAGCTTAAGGAAAATCCACTGAGTCCACTTGTAGTATTCAGGATCAGTCGTGTTGACTTCACGGTCCCAATCGTATGAAAAACCTAATGCCTTGATTTGGCGGCGGAACGTATTAATGTTCTTCTCGGTGAATTCTGCCGGGTCATTCCCGGTATCCAGCGCGTACTGCTCTGCTGGAAGTCCGAATGCATCCCAGCCCATTGGATGTAGGACGTTGAATCCCTGCATCCTTTTCATGCGGGAAAGGATGTCAGTTGCCGTATAACCTTCCGGGTGTCCAACGTGAAGGCCGGCACCAGAGGGATACGGGAACATATCAAGTGCGTAAAACTTCTCTTTCCCTTTATCTTCAGTTGTTTTGAAGGTTTTATTCTGTTCCCAATAAGCTTGCCATTTACTCTCGATTTCCTGATGGTTGAAACTCATCGCAATGTCCTCCTGTTTGATTTCGATTTATTTTTTATTTTTAGCGGATGAATTTTTGCAAATAAAAAACTCCCGCCCCTGTAAAAAGGGACGAGAGGTTATGTATGATCTCCCGCGGTACCACCCAAATTAGTGTGTAACACTCGCTTCATTCATCCTTAACGCGGAAAACGGCAAACGCTACTTGTTTGTTCACGTCTGCGACTCAAAGGCGAGTTCATGATGGATCCCGTCTGGCTTGCACCAACCGCCAGCTCTCTACAACAGGCTTTACACCACTACTGCTCCTTATCGAAGTCTTTCGTTATGAATATAGAGTAATTGTAATAAAATTCCCCTGCAGATGCAAGCGGGGATGGAAATAAATGATTATGGAGAGTAGTTTATGAGTGGGCGCGGTGTTTTGTGTAGGATTTCCACCTTGTTTTCGGACACATTTTTGGAAAAAATCGTGGAGAATTTCCAGTTCGCGGAATCGCGATTGATTTTCGCGGAATCAACTTGTACTTTCGCGGAATTACGGTGAATTTTCGCGGAATTAACCTCTCATATCGCGGGATTCCAAGACTTTTTTCAAAAAACAAATGAAATTAAAGGATTTTTAGCGGCGATAACGAATGTACTTGGTAAAACTTAATATGGAGTGATGCAAGTGATCGCAAAATATCGTACAATCCCCATGGAAATCCTCATTTATGAAGCCATTATCCGCCGTTTGCCTGATCACCACCCTCGAAAACCTGAATTCCTCTCCAAACTAAACCGATGGAAAGCAGGATACAAGGGGGAAAAAGAAGTAGACTACTATCTTTCCCTGTTTCCCGACGACGACTTAACAATTTTTCAATACCTCAGGCTTCCCCACCATAACGGTCATTTCCAAATTGATACTTTGATCATCAGCGCCTGGTTTATAGCAGTTATCGAATCGAAGAATTTTGCAGGCACGATTGAACTCGACCCTGAATTGGATCAATTGCTCCAGAATTCAGATGGCGCAGAAAAGGCATATAGCAATCCAATTTAACAAGCTGAAATCCAAAGTTCCCACCTCGCCAAGTGGCTTCTTAAACACCAACTTCCTCTGCCTCCGATAGAGATGTTTGTTACAATCAGCAATCCTCAGACCATTATCAAAAATCCATACCACCACAAAGAAGTAGCCTATAGACTATGTCGGACAGCAAGAATTCCTTTCAAGATTTCCACTTTAAAATCAAAGCATGATAAAGAACAACTGACAAACAAGGATATAAAAAAAGTTACCAGGCTGCTGCTCAAACAACATGAACCTTTCATACCCGATCCGAAATCACTGGATATCCCTCCGGATCTTATTACCGGTTTCATGTGCCCCCATTGCAACACTTTCAGGATGGACCGCACCCATGGAGCATGGTTTTGTAAAAATTGCGGGAAGACATCAAAGGAAGCACACAAGGCTGCTGTGAGAGATTATTTTCTTTTATATGGTCCGGTTTTTAACCAATATACAATTGAGGAAATTCCTCCATATTGATTCAGAAGATACAGTCACTCGAATCCTCCATTCAATGAATCTTCATACTGCCGGTACCACCAAAAACAGAACCTATTCCCCGCCAAAAGATTTTTTCAACTGACCATTTTAATATAGTACTATTAAAGTAAAAAGATAGATGAAATGAGGCGGACCAAATGAAGGTGACTCTTTTTGCGACTTGTTTGGTTGATCTGTTCCAGGGCAATGTGGGAAAAGCGACGGTGGAGCTGCTGGAGCGGCTTGGCTGTGAAATTGACTTTCCTGAAGCGCAGGTTTGCTGTGGGCAGCCTGCGTATAACAGTGGCTATGTGAAAGAAGCAAAAGCGGCGATGAAGTCGATGATTGATACATTCGCAGATGCCGAGTATGTTGTCTCCCCTTCTGGCTCATGCATTGCGATGTTCCATGAATATCCTCATATTTTTAAGGGGGACCCAGTTTGGGAACCGAAGGCGAGAAATCTTGCGGAAAAATCGTATGAGCTGACGCAGTTCATTGTTGATGTTTTAAAAGTCGAAGATGTCGGAGCCCGGTTTGAAGGAAAGGCAACCTATCACACCTCCTGTCATATGACAAGGCTGCTGGGCATTAAACAAGAACCTATGATTCTTTTAAAAAATGTAAAAGGGCTCGAATTCACCGAGCTCCCGGGCAAGGAGCAGTGCTGCGGTTTCGGCGGTACTTTTTCAGTGAAAATGGCCCAGATCTCTGAGCAGATGGTCGATGAAAAAGTCATGCATATCGAGGAAACAGAAGCGGAATATTTGATTGGGGCTGACGCTGGATGCCTGATGAACATCGGCGGACGGATCGATCGAAAGGGCAAGCCGATCAGGGTTCTGCATATCGCAGAGGTGTTGAACAGCCAGTAAGGTTGTAATTAAGTTACTGAAAATCCGGTAATGCGGATTAACCGATAAGGAGGAATTCCTATGCCAATGAAAATCGGGACTGATGACTTTAAAGAGCGTGTTGCAAATGGCATCGATGACTCATTCATGAGAGGCGCGGTTGCGGGTGCGCAGGAGCGGATGGGGACACGCAGGCAGGATGCTGCGGATGAACTGGGGAACTGGGAAGAATGGCGCAGTCTTGGAGAGGAAATCCGCCAGCATGTGCTCGACAATCTCGATTACTATCTGGAGCAGCTGAGCGAAAATATTGCCAAGCGCGGCGGCCATGTTTTTTTCGCTCAGACCGCTGAAGAGGCAAATGATTATATTAAAAGCATCGTGAACAAAAAGAACGCGAAAAAAATCGTTAAAGCGAAATCAATGGTCACGGAAGAAATCAACCTCAATTCCACTCTTGAACAGGCTGGCTGCACGGTTGTGGAAACGGATCTTGGCGAATACATTCTCCAGGTGGATGATCATGATCCGCCGTCGCATATCGTTGTCCCAGCTTTACATAAAAACAAAGAGCAAATCCGGGACGTTTTTGCCAAAAAACTCGGCTACCAAAAGACGGAGAAGCCAGAGGAACTCGCCTGGCATGCCCGAGAAATGCTGAGAAATGAATATTTGACTGCAGACATCGGGATCACCGGCTGCAATTTTGCCGTGGCGGAAACAGGGTCGTTCGCCCTCGTCACAAATGAAGGAAATGCGGACCTGGTGACTTCCCTGCCAAAAACACAGATCACAGTGATGGGGATGGAGCGGCTCGTCCCGACATTCGAAGAGCTGGAGGTACTGGTCAGCCTGTTGACAAGAAGTGCTGTCGGGCAAAAGCTGACGAGCTACATCACGGTTTTGACAGGACCACGTGAGGAGCTGGATGTCGATGGACCAGAGGAATTCCATCTTGTCATCGTCGATAATGGCCGCTCCAAGATTCTTGGGACCGAGTTCCAGCCGATCCTGCAGTGCATCCGCTGTGCGGCATGCATCAATGTCTGTCCGGTTTACCGCCATGTCGGCGGGCATTCCTATGGCTCCATCTATTCCGGTCCGATAGGCGCGGTGCTGTCCCCGCTGCTCGGCGGGTACGATGAATACAAGGAGCTTCCCTATGCCTCAACACTGTGCGGAGCATGTACGGAAGTTTGTCCGGTAAAAATTCCGCTTCATCAGCTTTTGCATAAGCATCGTCAGGTGATCGTCGAGGAGGAAGGCAAAGCACCGATTTCCGAAAAACTCGCCATGAAAGCGTTCGGGCTTGGCGCAGCGTCCCCGATGCTGTATAAGTTCGGGTCGAAAGCAGCCCCTGCTGCGATGAATCCTTTTACATCTGGAGATAAAATTTCAAACGGGCCCGGACCGTTAAAGGCCTGGACAGAAATCAGGGAATTCCCAGCTCCAAACAAAGAGAGATTCAGGGACTGGTTCAAGAACAGGGAAAAAGGAGGCGGGAAATTATGACGGGGACCATTCAAAACCGGGATGCATTCCTCAACCAGATCGCCAATTCATTGGGCAGGAGCCGGCGCAAGAATGGTGTCACGGTACCTGATTGGCAGCACCGGCCTCAGGATGAAGTTTTAAGCGAGGCAACTACCGATGAGTTAGTCGAAGTCCTTAAAAATCAATGCTTGAAAATCCACACAAGCCTTGTGACGACAGACCTGGAAACTCTGCCTTCTACTCTGGATAAGGTTGTCCACGACTATGGCGGCGGTCCGGTTGTGTCGTGGAAGGATCAACGTTTTGCAGACTGGGGACTTGATTCACTGATGAAAAAACAGTGGCCTTCTGAAAATATTGAATTCCATCAATGGGATTATTCAAAGGGCGAGGAAAATATCCGCCAGGCTGAGCGGGCGAATGTCGGAATCACGATTAGCGAATTCACCCTTGCAGAATCCGGCACCGTCGTCTTACTTAGCAACCAGGATAAAGGACGGACAGTCAGTTTCCTCCCTGCCACCTATATAGCATTGATTCCTAAAAGTACAATCATACCGCGCATTACCCAGGCAGCGCAGAAGCTCCGGGAAATGCATCTGTCCGGAAAAAAAGTGGCCTCCTGCATCAACTTCATCACAGGGCCAAGCAACTCAGCGGATATTGAGCTGAACCTGGTGGTCGGAGTACATGGACCAGTAAAAGCTACTTATATCGTCATTGAGGATTTGTAAAAAAAGCCGGCTTCCGAAAAGGGAAGCCGGCTTTAAACTTATTGAATGGTATAACCTCCGTCAATGACTGCCGCCTGGCCAGTGATTCCTTTTGCAGCGTCACTGGCCAGGTAATGAACATAACTTGCGATTTCCTCGACAGCCAGCAGGCGTTTCTGGGGCACGAGCGGAAAAATGACTTCTTCAAGAACCTTTTCAATTGGGACATTCCTGGTCTCCGCCAGGCTTGATAGCTGATTGCGAACCAAAGGGGTATCGACATATCCCGGGCAAACAGCGTTGACGGTGATTCCATGTTCGGCGGTTTCAAGTGCAGCTACCTTCGTCAATCCAATGACTCCGTGCTTGGCGCTGTTATATGCTGCCTTACCGGCAAATCCGACTAGCCCATTGATCGACGCCATGTTGATGACCCGGCCAAAACCTTGCTTTTTCATGACCGGCAGTACATATTTCAAGGCTACAAACGGTGCTGTAAGCATGACTTTTATCAACAGTTCGAATTTTTCCGTCGGGAAGTCTTCGATCATGGATACATATTGCAGGCCGGCATTGTTAATGAGAACATCAACACGGCCAAAGTGGTCGACGCATTTCGCAACTGCCTGCTCAATGTCTTTTTCGCTGGTTACATCACATTTCAAACCAGCAGCTTCATGTCCTGATTCATGCAGACTGGCCGCTGCTTTTTCTACCGTTTCTTCCTGTAAGTCTGTCAAAAATACTTTTCCGCCCTGTTCAGCAAAACTCTTGGCGATCTCATACCCGATTCCCTGGGCGGCACCGGTTATCAGGACTACTTTATCTTTTAGCATCGGGAAACTCCTTTCCTTAAATACCTAATCCTAGTGAGAATAGAACAATCGCGATAGCCACACCAATCAGCGGAACAATGACCGTCACTGCTGCCACTGGATTGTAGGCATCCTGATGGGACTCGCCGCAAATCGCCCTGACAGTCGTAACCACGTAACCGTTATGCGGCAGGGAATCAAGCGCTCCGGAGGAAATCGCCGCTACCCTGTGCAATGCTTCCGGATTGACGCCCATGTCCATGTAGTGAGGTGCAAGTAACGGAAGCGCGATTGCCTGACCTCCGGAAGCCGAACCAGTCATCCCGGCAATGACGCTGACGGCAATCGCCGCCCCGATCAACGGGCTACCAGGTATATTCGTCATCGCATCAACTGCGGTTTGGAAAGCCGGCACCGCTTTCGCCACACCGCCAAACCCAACAACGGCAGCAGTATTTCCGATCGCAATCAAGGCGCCCATCGTTCCTTCTGAGAGTGCTTCCCAGAAATTTTTGAAATACTTGCGATTCAGCAAATAGGCAGATACAACCCCTCCAAGCAGAGCGATGATCAGTGCTGATTGTTTTAATGAATCATGGAAAACGAATGAAATCACTAACACCACAACCAAAGGAATCAGACCCATCAGAGGATGTGGCAGCTCTCGTTTTTCCATCATTGGATCGGTCTTCCTCGCTTCAAATTTCTCCCCTTTTGCTATGGCTTTTGTGATCATTCGTTTCAGCCACCAGTAACCGAAAATCATCATGAAGACGGCAACGATGGCGCTGACCTCCCAGCCTGCAAGCGGAGAAGTATTGAGGAACTCAATCGGAATCCAGTTCTGGATCTCTGGAGAACCTGCAGAAGTCATGGTGAACGTTACCGAACCGAAGGCCAGTGCAGCCGGAATGAAACGCCTTGGCAAATTGGCTTGCCTGAACAAGCTTAAAGCCATTGGATAAACAGAAAACGCTACGACAAACAAGCTTACTCCGCCATATGTCAACACAGCGCAGGCAACGACAATCGCAAGCACGGCATACTTCATCCCCAGCTTTTCGACGATGAACTCAGACACGCTGTCAGCGGCTCCGCTATCTTCCATCACCTTTCCAAAAATTGCCCCAAGCAGGAACATCATGTACCATGCAGTAACGAAACCCGAAAAACCAGACATATAGTTCCCTACGAAGTTGGCCGCACCTTCTTCAGCCAGCTGCGGAAACAGCGGCATCCCGCTGAACACAGCTACAAACAACGCCGAAATCGGCCCGACAATAAGCAGATTCATCCCCCTCATCGTCAAATAAATCAACAAAGCCAGACCGCCAATCAATCCAATCATACTCAGCATTCTTTTTCCCCCTTGTTATATTAAAGTGAACAAACAAATAAAAACTGCCCTCCTCGCCAAAGTTGTGGTAACGCTTACAAAAACCTAGAATAAAATTGCTGTATTATCTTATTGCAACTTTCGTGCCAACTTTTCGAACCAGGTGGATCGGTATGTATTCATAATTTTCAGTTACCTATTTCCGGATTTCCGGACTCTATCATTCTTCTATTCCTTTTACTTAATAGAAATTTGTTTTTTTGACCTGTCCTTTTAGCGTTGATAAACACCATTCATACAGTGATAACCCTTTTAAATATTGCTAGAAAATAGGAAAGTCCGGAAATTCGGACAGCATTCCGAATTTCCGGACTACAAGAGACCGTATTTATTTAGTTTTTCATACAGTGTAGATTTACTGATCCCGAGCTCCCTGCCCACCAGCATTTTGTCGTCATTATTCCTATCAAGGCTTTGTTTCAATACCCATTTTTCTGTTTCTTCCACAATATCTTTTAGCTTCTTATTCTTGAACCGATAAATCGCTGTCTGTGATTGCAGGTAATCCGGCAAAGAATCCAGCGTAATTTGTTCTCCTTTGGTCAAATGAACGGCAGCTTCGATGACATTTTGCAGTTCGCGGATATTTCCCGGCCAGCTGTATGATTTCAGGATTTCCATCACATTCCTTTCCATGCCTGCAATCCGCTTGCCCAACCGATTTGTGACCTTTTCGATAAAATAGGCGATCAGAAGGCTCAAGTCCTCCGCCCGTTCCCTTAATGGAGGGACGCTGAACGGGACGACATTGATCCGGTAAAATAGATCCTCTCTGAACCGTTTCTCCTCAATCATGTTCTCAAGCGGCCTGTTTGTGGCAGCGATGATCCGGACATCCACCGAAATCGATTTCGTCGAACCAATCGGCTCTATTTCCCCGTCCTGAAGAGCACGCAAAAGTTTTACCTGCATGCTCAGCGGCATGTCGCCAATCTCATCAAGGAAGAGGGTGCCGCCATTGGCCAGCTGGAATTTCCCCTTCTTTCCACCTTTTTTCGCACCTGTAAAAGCTCCTTCTTCATAGCCAAACAACTCGGATTCCAGGAGGTTTTCGGGAATTGCACCGCAGTTAACCTTGATGAAAGGCTTCTGGCTCCGGCTGCTTAACTGGTGGATGCTGTGGGCAAACAGTTCCTTCCCTGTTCCGCTCTCTCCCCTGATTAAAATCGAAATATCGCTGTTGGACACCATTTTCACTTTTTCTTTTAAACTGACAATCTGCTGCGACTCGCCAAGGATATCATCGAGCGTATATTTCACCCCAGAATCAATTTTTTGGATATAGGGCTGCATTCTTGTGAGCAGGCTTTTTACATGGCTGTCCATTTTCATCCATTCCTGTGTGTCCCTGAAAAAGACAGTGCCGAACGCTGCAACTACCTCGCCATTTTTGATGATGGGCACCCGATTGGCAATCATGTAATTGCCTTTGATATATTGCAGGTCGGCCAGTTCTTCCTTCCCGGTTTTGGCCACAATATGCATCCTGGTATTCTCGATCACTTGCGTCACATGCCGGCCAATCGTTTCTTCACGATTGACTTCAAGGAATTCACAATAATTATGGTTGATATAGATGATTCTTCCTTCTTGATCTACCACCACAAGCCATTCAAACGCATTCTCGACAATCGTTTCAATAATGTCTGCCGGGATATGTAAAAGCTTTGTATTCATAGTCCGCCACCTGGTTTTTCTTTTGATTTTATCACATTTTTCTGAAAATATTAACACGCACAAAAAAAGCACCTGAAACAGGTGCTTTCGTCTACATTAACTGCATAGTCGTGATGCAGGTCGCATCGTTTTTAAAAGTGGATATTTCCGATTCAACACTTTTACCGTTGTATCCAATCTTTGTTTTATACTTTTTATCATGAGGAAGCCACAAATCGATGAACCCATTTTGCTGGGACATCATTTTCTCGTCAACGACCACGTTTCCGGCCTCATCCTCAATATATACATCAAACTCTTTTTCAACCAATTCACCTTGACAACCTGTCAAGCTATGATTCGTTCATGGATGGGTTTGATTTTCATAAGGTGCGATTGAGACGAAGAAGTCTTCTTCCGAGATGTCATAGACTTGCTTGTCCCCTTCACTATCAGCAATCGTCAGCTCATGTGAGGTGATGGAAGCATTGTCGCCCTCAATTTTGCCCGTGCTGTAATCACTCACCAATTCCTTGATGTTCTGTTGTTGTTTTTCAGGTTCGGCAGATTCTTCTCCGCCACTGCAGGCAGTCAACAAACCGGCAGCCAAAAACGCCATTCCGAGGATTTTAAATTTCAACCCATTCACCCCCTTGTCTTTCAAATTATGATTATATCATAATCCCACGTTCCTATATTAGATGTAAAATATGCATTTTTTATCGAGAAAAAATGCATAAATTGTGACTGATTAGAAAAGGAGCTGGACACCTCGGCCCAGCTCCCTGTTGTTTATTTATTTGTACAGCAAACGTTGTGATGGCACATGGTTGGAGTTACTTTTAGCTTTGCGCTTGTGCAAAGCGAATTGAGACTCTATTAACTTTGCAACTGTGCCACACGTATGGAGAATGTTATAACTTTGCGACTGTGCTGCACGTATTGAGACTCTTTTAACTTTGCGCTTGTGCAACAACATTATGGGATACCTTTATTTTCCGGTCATAAACAACGGTCGTGAAGATCCCGACAAACATGATCACGATCAGGATTGCGAATAACATTGGCATGCCGTACAGGTCGACAAGGATGCCGCCCATGAGCGGGCCAATCATCCTCCCGCCAGTAGCGGTACTGTTGACGATTCCCTGGTAAAAGCCTTCGCGTCCTTTTGGAGCCAGGTCATTTGCGATGGTCGGAACAGCCGGCCAAATCAGCATTTCACCAATCGTCAGGATCATCATGCCTGCAACGAAGCCTGAAAATGCTTGGGCT
Source organism: Bacillus sp. ISL-35 (assembly GCF_018613355.1). NCBI lineage: Bacteria > Bacillati > Bacillota > Bacilli > Caryophanales > Bacillaceae > Bacillus > Bacillus sp. ISL-35. The sequence goes on from NZ_JAGGQK010000013.1 coordinate 44,534, forward strand.
CCTGCCGCAACTGCATAGGAAACCATGAAGATGACCATTCCGAGGATGATCTGCAGCTTCAGTTTATTCTGGAACGGCTTGATCAGCCTGTTCACAATTGGCTGGCCAAGAACGATCAAAGCACCGTTTATTGTCCAGAGAATGCTGTATTGGTTCAGGGAGATGTTCAGTTCCTGCGTATAGGCTGCAATAGTTGTTTGCCATTGTACGTACCCAACCCAGCAAAGCAAATAGCCAACAGCCAGGATCAAAAGCGCATACAGCTTGGCATGGCTTTTAACGGCACCATTTTCCTGGAGGACGTTCGTTTGCATCGCCGCCCTGGTATCGATGCTGCGATAGCCCAGAATAGCAATCACCATGAAAATCAGGTACATAGCTACATTCGCTATGAAAATCAGCTGGAATGAATAGGATGCGACAAGTCCGCCAAGCGCTGCCCCAACTGCGACTCCAAGATTCTGAGCCACATAAATGGCGTTGAACGCTTTACGGCCGCCCTCTTTCCAGACCGAACCTGCCATTGCGTACATCGCCGGAAAGACGATTCCGGAACCAAAGCCGACCACTGTCAAAAAGAAAATATACTGCGGCCAGCCTGGCCAAAAGGTCAAGCCGAGCAGTGCCACAATGGTGATGCTGATTCCAAGAATAATAGACTTGTAGCCGCCGATTTTATCAAAAAGGCTGCCGCCAAAAAGATTGCCGATCACGCTGGCAGCAGAATTCAGCATTAGTACAATCCCGGCAACAGAAAGCGACTTGCCCAGATGCTCATGTATATAAATGGTGTTCAAAGGCCATAAAAAAGAGGAACCAGTAACATTGACTGCCATCCCGATAATCAAAAGCCACAAGGCTCTAGGCATCATATAACGCCTTCTTTCACTAAATTAATTTCGAATAACAAAGTAATTTTAGTGGTTTTTATCGTGGGTTGCAATAGGAATTTATGCAGGGATTTGAAGTTGAAATTTTCTATTTTTTCTCTTAATATCTGGAAAAAATCAGCTGTTTTTTCCAGTTTGCGAATAAACTGCTATTTTTTGCGATTAAAAGCGTTTTTTTTCGCGAATAAAAACAATTTTTTGCGAACAAATCCAGTATTTTGCGAATAAAGCCTGTCCACCTCGAAAAATTACCCAGTTTTTCACCTAACGGACTGACTTTTCACCCCTTGTATGAACATTAAATCTAGTTTTCACCGTTTTTACAATTAAATTTTTGCTCCATATAGAACTCATCCTTGACTCCTCTTGAAATTTCTGCAAAACTAAAGAAAACACCGTACAAACTAGCATTTGCACAGTGTTTTCCTATTTATCTATTCTCTAAATTTACTATTCTCTATTTTTTTGGAGCTGGCTGTTGGGCCGGGAAGTAACTGTTGATTGCTTTGTCTTTCTTCTTGAAGTTATCTTTTTCGTCGTATACAGCCTTCTTCACTTTTTCTATCTCTGTCTTGACCTCTTCTAAATTGACGCCTTTCTTGGTCAATTCCTCGGTGGCTAGATTGATTGCCGCATTCGATTCTTCAATCGAAATCCTCAATGAATCCATGGATCCCTGCGGATTATGGAATCCAGCCGAACTTTCAGCCGCTACGATATCCCAGAACCATTGCCCTTTCCTGACATGCTCCTGAGCCTGCTCGATCTTTTCTTCGCTTACTCCTGATGTGATCATCTTATTCACGTAATAGTGTGAGGTAATCGAAATATCCTCGGCCTTATGAAGAGCTTCCATATGTGTTTCCTGGATTCCCATTACACGATCCTTCAGCTCATCCATATCCCTGTTGCTATGGCAGGTTGCGCAGGATTGATCCATTGTCTTCAGAGGCGATGTCCACCAGTGTGAACTGATTTTCTTTTTGCCGTCTACCCTGTCATATGGCATGTGACAGTCTGCACATGTTACTCCAGCCTCGCCATGCGGACCTTCGATATGTGTCTCAAAGTCAGGGTGCTGGGATTTCAGCATTGGCGTCCCGGAAATATTGTGGACCCAGTCCTTTTCAAAACCTTGTTCTTTGGCGGCAGTCTCATAGTATTCATACATATCTTCCGGCTTGAATCCATTTGCCCAAGGATAGGTAACTTCACTATTGTCAGCTGCAAAGTAGTACTCTACGTGGCACTGTCCGCAGACATAATTCCTCATGTCATTCTTGGTTGGGTTGGACATGTCGATGCCCTGGGATTCCATTGCCTTGATGAAGCTCGGGCGCGTGACGCGCAGATCCATCGTTTGCGGATCATGGCAGTCTGAACAGCCGATTGGGGAATGGCCCATTGCCTCTGCTTTCGGCCAGATGTCTTTGTTAAAATTGCCGCTCCAGTAATCGTCGCCCATCTCCTCGATCATGTGTGGTACGGCAGTCGATTTACAGGTCAGGCAGGATCCGACTGACTTGTCAGTGATGCGCGCGATCGCCCGGACGTCCTCATTCGCGTAAATATGGCCGCGATCTTCATTGTACTCAGTCGCAAAGCCATAGCCGTTAAAAAGAACAGGCAAATACGGTTCCTTATCATGGTCGAATTTGCTTCGTTTCACGGAACCGCTGTATTTTGTATCTTCCATTTTTTCGTTTTGTTTGTAGCTGTCATATTGAAGCGGGAAAAGATCCTTGAAGGCTTCATTGCTGATTTCATCTTTGCTAAGCCCCGTTTTTAGCTCACTGGCTGAAGTGGCTTCTTCATCCGAGCTGGAGCAGCCTGTTATGATGAGCATGACAGCCGCAAGGAGCAAATATGCCCAGCGGAAATTTCTAGCCATTGTTCATCGTACCTCCTTTTTTCTCTAAAAGCTCGCCTGGTTTCGGCGGTTTAAAATAATCCTCTGTCTTGAAACCTTTGCCATGCGGCACTGCCTGATGGCAGCTTGAACAGCTGTCTTTTGCATCATGCGATACATTTTCCAGTGTGTTTTCATGGCAGCTGATGCAGTTCTCATTGATGACTTCGTCAGAGCTTTCCGTTGCGTGGAGCACCTTCGGGATTTTGGCTTCCCCCAGCGTATTGTAGTACACATGGGTCATGCCCGCCTTTGCCTTATACGTGTATTTCTTGACCATGTTTTCATGCGGCAAATGGCAGTCCCCGCAGGCTAGACCAGCGTGGTTGGAATCGGAAAACGAATCATGGACCTCTGTCATGATGTGGCAGCTTGAACAGAATTCAGGTGAATCCGTATAAGCAAGCGTCTTGACAGTGACGACAGAAACAATGATTCCAGCGAACACACCAATGAATAACAGCATCTTTTTGTCTATTCCCAGCAGCTTTTTCAGCATTCTCTTTCACCTCCCTTATAGCCAACTACTAAAAACTGTTTTCGGATTCATACGAAAACAGCCTTATTAAAACACGAATGTGCTTTAACCAAGGTCATGGTGAAACTTTTTCCTGGATCAGACTGATTAAATCGTCCTTTGTTGTCGGGCCGGAAAAGCGTTCGACAATCATGCCGTCGCTGTCAATAATGATAGTCTCAGGCTGTCCGATCACATTGTAATTTTTAGAGATTTCTTCTTTTGTGTCTAAAAGATACGTAAGCTTAGAACCGCTTTCCCCGATATATTTTTCCATCCGTTTTTTCGATTCGCCTTTTGCAAGGATCAAAAGCTTTGCATCCTTGTACTCTTTTCCGAATACTTCAAGTTCAGGCGCTTCATCAATGCATGGAGCACACCATGTCGCGAAAAAATTGAGGACAACCGGCTGGCCCTTAAAATCAGAAAGTTTGTAAGTATTGCCGTCAATATCCTGCAGTTCAAAATCGATCGACTGGTCACCAGGCTGGGCGGATGCTTTCCCGCCTAATCCGCTGACCAAAAAGCCAAGGACTCCGATGACAGCTGCGATCACGATGACCGGAACGATTTTTTTGCCCATTTTCATCACCCGCTTTTTTTAAGGCTCTTTTCTCAAACTTTGTTGCTTTTGAATACAAATTGGATTGAATTAGCTGATTACCCTTGTAAAGAAGACTCTTTTTATGAGAAAAGAGCATCTAAACTTTATACCGACCTCCGCAATAGGTATATATTACGTTAAAATCGGCTTTAGGATTTTAACACCAATCTTTACGAAAACAGCCTTTATTAAAAATCTGAGTTCCATTCTTCCAGCAGTTCAAGCTCTTTTTTCAGCTGCTTCTGGCGGCGGCCCAGCACAACGACATACCCCGCAATCAACGTCCAGATCACTGTATAACCCATGAATAAGTAAGTCATTTTTCCATTCCTCCTTAATTGTTAGCCCGCAAGCTTTTCGATTGCTTTTGACTTAGCCTTTTTGACGATATGTCTCATTTTTTCAATTTCGATGCCTTTTCGCATCAGGAACGCGTAAAGCAAGGTGATCGTAAAAATCGAGAACAGCAATGTGACGAGCATATCCGGTTCGATTCCGCCTCCTGACTGGTTTTTGCCTTCACCGAACACGATTGGATGAAGCTTCGTGTTCCACCAGCGGATCGCCATGAAGACAATCGGGACATTGATGACGCCAACAATGCCGAAAACAGCTGACAGCCTGGCGATTTTCTCCATAGAACCGTCCATCTTACGGACAAAAAGATATGCGACATAAATGAACCAGAGGATCAGCGTTGTCGCGAGACGTGGTTCCCATGTCCACCACGTATTCCAGCTTGATTTTCCCCAGATCATCCCGGTGATTAATGTGATTGTCGTGAAAAGGACACCAATTTCAGCTGAGATTCCAGCATTGATATGATGCTGAAGCCTCGGCTTGATCAGCACTCTGACACTGTAATAACCCACTACCCCGAAAGCGAGGAAGGCGACCCAGGCACTGCCAACATGGAAGTAGAATATTTTTTGGGTGGCACCCATCATCTTTTCGACAGGCGACCAGATAAAAATCAGGTAAAGCGCGATAAAAAATGATGGTATCAAAGTAAACAGCAAGATTCGGTCAATCAAACCAGCATTCTTTTTCATCAAGACCCCTCCATAATAAATTCGAATAAGAAAAAGCACGCTGCCAGAAACAGCAAATCGTAAGCAGCCATCAATCTGATCCATGACGCTGCATCCGCAATCATTTCATTTTCCAGAACGATTCTTGTCGCCTGGACTCCGGCAATCAGCAATGGACTTAATAGCGGCAGCAGCAAAACCGGCAACAGCATTTCGCTGTTTTTGGCATTCGCTGACAGGGCAGCCAGGAATGTGCCGACGATGATAAAGCCCAGTGTTCCAATGACAACAACAAGAATGAACCAGCTTAATTTTCCAAAAAAGCGGTAGTCGAACAGCAAGAACAGCACCGGGATGCTCACGAGCTGAACAGCCGTGACAAGGATGAAATTCGCCAGCGCCTTCCCCAGATAAATACTCGAAGGGTCAATGGGAGCCGAGCGAAGTCCAGTCAGTGCATCGTTTTCATGCTCCGAAAGAAACGAGCGGTTCAGGCCAAGAATCCCGGAAAAGACAGTAATCAGCCAGACGAGACCTGGAATGACCGCCTTCACCATATTGTTGGTTGGATCGAAGGCAAAGCTGAAAATGAGGACGACCAGACTGGAGAAAATGACCATCATCCCAATCGTCTGCTTTGTCTTGATCTCGTTGCGAAGATCTTTGCTGGCAATCGTCCAGGCATCGCGAAGTATCGACATCATGAGCTCTTCACCTCTGATTCATACCATTGCTTCATCTCAGACAGGCTGATCCCTTCACCAAGCGGCCTTGTTGCAATGATTTTTCCCTTTTTCAGCAGGGCGGCCCTGTCAGCAAGTGCATGCACCTGCTCGAAATCATGTGAGATGATCAGGATGGATGTTCCGCTGTCCCGTTTGTTTTTAATGATTTGATTCAGGAGAGCGACGGCTTCCTGGTCAAGTCCGGTGTGTGGCTCATCGAGCATCAGGATTTTAGGGTCAGGGAGCAGCACCCTCGCAATCGCCAGCCTCTGCATCATTCCCCTTGAAAACGACCGGATCGGCATATCACGGAAGAGATACAACCCTACCTCCTTCAAAAGCTCATTCGCTTTCCTGTCAAGGTCCTTCACCTTGTAAAGCTTTCCGTAAAATCTAAGATTCTCGAGCGGGGACAGGTTATTGTACAGGAAGGATTCATGACCTAAGAACCCAATCCGCTGCTTGATCTGTGCAGAGTTTTTCCTGACGATCTTTCCATCAAGGAGAATCTCTCCGCTTGTAGGCTGCAGCAATCCGACCGTACATTTGAAAAACGTACTCTTTCCGGCACCGTTTGGCCCTATTACTGCGAGGATTTCCCCTTTTTCAAGTGTCAGGGTGATGTTTCGCAATATCAGTTTATCTCCCAGCATTTTGGTCATTTTTCGCAGTTCCAGCATGGTCCCCAACTCTTTCATCCAGTGTATTGTTTCAATTCCTTATTCACCTGGTCCAATTGGCCCTGGTAATCAAGCTTTCTTTCAATAAAAATTTCTTCGATGATTTCTGTTGAGCTGAGCCTGCCATCCAATCTGGCAAGTTCCTCCTCGATGACTCTTTTCCTTTGCAAAAGGTGCCTGAACAGTTTCTCGTTATCGTCAACCACCTCAAGTGCACCAGTCCGTTTTCGTTTTAAAAACCACAATAGTGCTATTACAACTCCAAGAAACGTCAGCACAAAATGAGGATTCAACAAGTTCAAACCAGGCGTCGTCAGCCAGAAGTTCACCAGCCATTCAGGGTGATAGGCAGGAGCCATTTGATTCACCCCTTCTGCCGGCGGAGGTTTCTCAGTTCCCTGAGAATTTCTTCTTCCGCATCATCAGCCTGCATTTTCGCTTTGCCTTTTGGCAGCTTCGTTTTGCCTTGCTTAAGCGTTTCAGTTTCTTCCTTTAATAAAGCTGCGAACACTTGATAATTTTCTTTCATTTTTTCAAAATCTTCACGAGTGATTTTTTTCATCAGAAAGTCCATTTCCAGCTCATTCACTGCGCTGTACACCTGCTCCAGAGTCAACTTTTCACCTTCTGCTTCCGTTCCCGTGGTTTGGCTCTCGCCTGAGGAAAAGAAAGGAGAAATGATAAAGTAAAAACAAGTAATGATCACGAGTGATCCAATTATTAAAAATACATAATCCATTTTTCATCAACTCCTAGAAAAGCTTTCGGCGCTCGTCATCAAAAGCTTTGGATGCGATCTCCTTCTCGATTTCGGAATCCCATCCAGATTTGGCTTCAACGTTTGTTGCCGCCTTTTTGATTGTCAATTTCCTGATCCAGACCCCGACGATTACAGTTCCGATGGCAAAACCTGCAGCTGGCATTCCCCAGGCAATCCAGCCGCTAGTGCCGCCACCCGGTGTCCTTAAGGCTGCCTGCCCGTATTCATCAACATAGGATTGGATGATTTCCGGCTCTGATTTGCCGCCATTCAGCATTTCTACCACTTCGTCATAATAAACTTTCTTGATTGAACAGGTGGATAGATCATGATCTGCATGACCCTGCATATCAAGCTGGGCAATGACATGCTTGAATTCCTTCGAGTTATACGTAAAAGCGGATGTCAGGCCAGGAATCAGGATGAAGCAAAGAAATGTCGCAACGATAATTTTCTTTTTCATCTCCATCACCTTCCCGCGAATTTATTGGTCTGATAGCGGATCGAAGCTGGTCTGCCGCCAGCTAAGGCTATTGCAGTGCCAATCACCATGATGATACCGCCCAGCCAGATCCAGCTGACGAATGGGTTCACTTTTACCATGAACGTGACTTTGTCTTTGTTCTCCCAGGAACTGAGCACCACGTATAAGTCCTGGCTCCAGTTCGTCTTGATCGCTACCTCTGTTGATGGCTCAGGCCATGTTTCATAGAAGATTTTTTCCGGCTTGATTTTGCCTATGTCCTTGCCTTTATAAGTCACATCCACATCCGCGGCGACCACGCCATTGCCGTTTTTCATATGCTCGGTCAGTTCGTTGAATTTCAGGTTGTATTCGCCAATCTTGATGCTGTTCCCGGCGTCGACGGTTTTCAATATTTCTGTTGAGTAAGAGTGAGAAGATATGACCCCCACCGCAATCAGGGCAATCCCGATATGGACGATATATCCGCCATAGCGACGCTGGTTTTTCACCGTCAGCTTGAAAGCTGCCTTCAGAATATTTTCTTTCGTTGCTTTCCGTCTTGCGCTGATGCCCCTTGCAAATTCAAGCAAATGTGTACCAAACATGAAGCTTGTAGCGGATAAGCCGATTATGGCGTAGATTCCTCTAACACCGAATGCGAACAGGAGGATGGCTGTCGCAACACCCATCGCAAGCGGACAAAGCATGTTTTTAATGAACTTTTCAAATACAGCTTTTTGCCAGGCAATCAGCGGACAGATCCCCATCAGCACGATCAACACCAGCAAAATCGGAGCCATAACTTTATTGAAGTAAGGCGCACCGACATTGATCTTTGTGCCCGTGAAGGTTTCTGAAATGAGTGGATACATCGTGCCCCAAAAGACTGCGAACGCTGCGGCCACAAGAATCAGGTTGTTTAGCAGGAAGCTGCTTTCCTTTGAAAAATAAGCTTCGATCGGACTGCTGTCTTTCTTGATCAATCCATATCTTGTCATGACGATATATAGCGAGAAGATCATCATGAATGCCATGAACACAAGGAAGTAGGTTCCAAGGTTGCTGTCGCCAAATGCGTGGACACTGGTCAGGACTCCGCTTCGGACAAGGAATGTACCAAACAATGTCAGGATGTAAGATAGGATGATCAAGCTTACATTCCAGGTTTTCAGCATGTTTTTCCGTTCCTGGATCATCACCGAATGCAGGAATGCCGATACGGTCAACCATGGCAGGAACGAAGCATTCTCCACCGGGTCCCAGGCCCAGTAGCCGCCCCAGCCAAGCTCAAGATAAGCCCACCAGCCGCCGATCACGTTTCCAAGTGTCAGGAACAGCCATGCCAGCAATGTCCATCTTCTCGTTAGCTTGATCCATTCCGAATCCATTCTCTTCAGGATCAGTGCCGCAATCCCGAAGGCGAAAGGAACTGCCAATCCGACATATCCCATATAGAGCGTCACAGGATGGAGGATCATCCCTGGATTCTGCAGCATCGGGTTCAGCCCTTTTCCGTCTGCCGGGATTTTATCGGTCATTTCAAATGGATTGACATTCAGGGCCATCACCGTGAAAAAGAACAGGATATTCACCAGCAGGATGCTTGAAACATATGGCATCATGGGGTTCTTTTTTTCTTTTGAAAAAACAACCATTGCCGCATAGATTGATAAAAGGAATGCCCAGAGCAGCAGGGATCCGGCGTTTCCGGCCCAGAAGGCTGTCAGCTTGTAAGCCATCGGCAGGCTTTCGTTTGTATAGGAAGCCACATATTTATATTGGAACTGGCTTGTTCCGAGAAGGTACAGCAGCAGGAACGATGCGATGCTCGAAACGAAAGCCAGTGAGAGAACCGCTCCTCTTGCACTTTCAAGCCATTTGCTGCTGTTCTTCTTTAGCCCTGTCAGGTTGGCGATGATTCCGTGCAGTGAAATCACGATTCCTAGGTAGATTGAGATATTCCCGATCAAATACATACAGATAACCACCCATCTGTTTTATTCCTTCTTGTCATTTTTGTACATTTCCTTATGCATTTCGCTATCATAGTTCTCCATGTCTTCGCCTTCATATTTTGTCGGGCATTTCGTCTGGACTTTTTCCGCTTCGAACACTCCGTCTTTTTGGATAAAACCTTCGACTAAAACAATGACATCTTCGGAAAAGTTATCTGGCTTGATTCCTTTATGGAATACCTGAAGCGTTCCTTCGCCTTCTTCGTATAGTTCGAAACGAAGTTCCAGCTTATCAGCATCCCATTTTACTGATTCCTTATTGAGCAAGCCCTGGGTCATGATATAATCTCCTTCATAGTTCGATGCGTTTTTGCTCAGGTCCTCAATCGTAATTTCCTTGCTTCCTGCACTTGGCATTGTCGAAAACATCATGATGACGAACGCAATAGCTGCAAGTCCCAGCCCGATCAAGATTTTTTTGTTTTTGGACATCACTTTCTACCTCCCAGCTTTTTAAGCAGTTCATTGTATTCCGTTTCCGTAATGCTTCCTTCCACAAGCATCGCCCGGAGTTTCGCCTTTTTTGAATCCGAATCAGATGATGCATTGTCCTGCTCTGGCTTTGAATTCTTTCTCTTCATGAAGAATATTAGGAGCACAGCAGAGATGATTGTGATACTCCCGACTACCGTAATAACCAGCCACATAGGCATTTTCTCATCATTCTGTTTAACGGTGCCTGCCTTTTTGGCATCCCCGGCCATCTCCTCCATGATCTCCGCGGTCGTCCTGTCGTCAGCTCGTTTGTATTCAAGCTTGATATTCTTTGCTTCACCGGCTTTCATTCCCTGGCTTTGATAAAGGAACATGTTCATGTTGTAGGAATTCTTCTGCTGCTGCTCTGAAGCTGGCTCAAGCTTGAAGCTTTCCGAATTGAGCGGTTCAACAAAAATCAGGTTCAGCAAGCCGATTTCCGTAAAGCTTGTAAAATCGTAAGCCAGCTTCTTGGTGCCGTCTTTCTCGCTGATGCTATCGGTGTAGTACTCAATCACAAATTTGTATATCTCCCCTGGCTGGATTTCCTCACTCGTTTCCCAGGAAATTGTGCCTTTTTCCTGATCCAGCTCATATTCGATTTCATTCATTTCGGTGAGGTCCCGTGAATAATCACCGGCAAAACCAATCCTGAAATTCTCCTCATCCATCGGGAGCGGAACGACCACCTGGCCTTTTTGCGGCTGTTCAGCATTGTTTTTCAGGGCGCCATGATAGCCCACCAGCAGTGGCAGATTCTTCTTCTTATCTTTCGGATGGTAGGAATACTCAGGCATCACCTGGATTGTGAGCTCCTCCATGTTTAAAACATCTGTTTTGGTCTCCGCACCTGCCAGACCTGGCAGCTGAAAAATGAATATTAAGATGAAGGACAATGCTAGCTGCAGAACTTTCATTCAAATGACTCCTTTCTATATGTGGCGAATTCGTGAATATTTTCACAAGACAACTTGCATTTAAGAACGATTATTTTATCTATTGGCGTTTTTAAATTCCTGCGCGTGCTTTGCTACCTTATTTAAACCATTTCCGAGAGCCCTCAATCTGTGATTTAAATCACGAAATTTCCGCCAGTTTTATCCGAATTGTGAACGGGGGGTATTTGCTAAATATACAAGTCTGTGGTCCTTTTACTATTGACACAATAAAAAACCCCACTTCCTTTTTTGGAAATGGGGGTGTTACAATTTATGAAGATTGCTCTGGTTCGGGATGGAATTTTGACTTTACAGGCTGCCCGCCACTTTGTTCATACTTCTTCTTGGATTCTTTGATTGGGTCATGCTCCATTCCAAGTTCAAGATCCTGGTTGTTGATTCCATTCCGCGTCTTTTGTTCAGGATTGTTTTGCTTTGAGCGTTTTTTCAAAGTTTATCCCTCCCGTTTTAATGATCAAGCAAAATCATATTGTTCTGAACCTGCTGCAGCTGCAGCCTCATTCTGTGAAGCTGGTCACGCTGCTGTGCGTTCGCACTGAAGGCGAGCTTGGCAAGATCATTATAGGCATCCTCAATAGCCTGCAGGGCATTCGTGAAATTACCGTCATTATAATGCTGCTGAGTTGCCGCGCTTTTGTATTGTTCCTGGGCAAGATTGATTGCATCCTCACATTGTTGAAGTAGCTGGTCAACCGATTGACGTGTTGCCAATTTTAGCCCCTCCTTTTCTTGATGCTGAAGCAAGTCTGCTTCTTCTTTATTTTGTTCACAATAGATTTTCCTATCACGTTTTTGCCAATGTTTAATGTTGGCAATCGTTTTAGCAGCAATTTAAAATGCAGAATTCGAAAAACAGCTTTAATGCGAAACAGGCTTTTGTAATCTTTTTGCAATTGGATTACCCTATTCTAAGTGGTACAATTTTTATTATTACTGACTGACAGGTTATAAGGAGGTTACTGGCATGAAACAGGCCAACCCTTTTCCATACGCAACAGATGATAAACGATACCACACATGGAATTACCATTTACGGAACCATTTTGGCCACAAGGTTTTCAAGGTGGCGCTTGATGGCGGCTTCGACTGTCCGAACCGTGACGGCACGGTAGCCCACGGCGGGTGTACCTTCTGCAGCGCAGCAGGTTCAGGCGATTTCGCCGGTGACCGAGTAGAAGATCTCGGAACACAATTCAAGAAGATCAAAGAAAAGATGCATACGAAATGGAAAGACGGCAAGTACATGGCCTATTTCCAGGCTTTCACGAATACACATGCACCGGTTGAGGTCCTTCGGGAAAAATACGAGACAGTTTTAAAAGAGGAAGGTGTCGTCGGGCTTTCAATCGCAACACGGCCTGATTGCCTGCCCGACGATGTGGTTGAATACCTAGCTGAACTGAATGAACGCACCTATTTATGGGTCGAGCTTGGTCTTCAGACTGTCCATGAAAAAACGGCCAATTTAATCAATCGTGCCCATGATTATCAGACGTACAAAGAAGGCGTGGACAAGCTCCGCAAGCACGGCATCAGGGTTTGTTCGCACATCATTAATGGATTGCCTCTGGAAACACCGGAAATGATGATGGAAACGGCTCAAGAAGTCGCCAATCTTGATGTCCAGGGCATCAAGATCCATCTTCTCCATTTGCTGAAAGGTACCCCGATGGTCAAGCAGTATGAAAAGGGCATGCTTGAATTTCTTAGCTTAGAAGATTATGTAAAATTGGTCTGTGACCAGCTCGAAATCCTGCCTCCAGAAATGATCATCCACAGGATCACAGGAGATGGCCCGATTGAGCTGATGGTCGGCCCGATGTGGAGCGTCAACAAATGGGAAGTGCTGAACGCGATTGACAAGGAAATGAAACGGCGCGACAGCTGGCAAGGTAAATTCTATACTGGAAACAAAGTGGTGATTGAAAATGAAGCTTGAGAGGATTCTTCCATTTGCACGGAATCTCCTTGAACTTGCCGTTAAACCAGGGGATATTGCGGTGGATGCTACTGTTGGAAATGGGCATGATACGTTATTTTTGGCTAATCTCGTAGGCCCTGCCGGCCGTATTTACGGCTTTGACATTCAGGATGAAGCGCTTATGTCCTGTAAAACAAAGCTTCGCGAGCACGAAATGCAGGATCAGGTTACCCTGTTCCATACTGGACATGAAAACATCGCAGAATGCATTCCCCCACTCCATTTCGGTAAAATAACCGGTGCCGTTTTTAACCTTGGCTATCTGCCAGGCGGAGACAAAAACATCGTCACCGTACCCGAAACCACCATCCATGCCATCGACCAGCTGCTCGAAATCATGGCACCAGAAGGCATCATCGTGATCGTGATTTACCACGGACACCCGGAAGGCAAAGTAGAACGGGAATATTTATTGCGTTATGTAAAATCACTGGATCAAAACATCGCACACGTATTAGAGTATAAATTCCTGAACCAAAAGAACAATCCTCCGTTTATTATTGCGATTGAGAAGAGATAAGGTCCTTCATTATGAAGGATCCTTTTTACGTACTCAAAAATGCTGAATGAACAACTCCCTTTTATCCAACGCTTTCAGATCATTCTATCGGACAATCGGATTGATCTTTTCTCATTGTGTGTTCATTAGAAGGGCCCTATCGGACAAATCGATGGCTCTTTTCTAAATTTCTGTCCGTTAGACGGGCTCTATTGGACAAATCGGCGGCTCTTTTCTAAATTTCTGTCCGTTAGACGGGCTCTATCGGACAAATCTGCAACCTCTTTATCATTTTGTGTCCGTTAGAAGAGCTCTATTGGACAAATCGACACCCCTTTTTTCAATTTTTGTCCTATAGAGCCGACACACCCTAAATTCAATTGCTCCAGTTGCTCCAGTTTACTTTATTTTCTCCACATACTTAAAAGCCAGGGTAAATCCCCCTGGCTACCACCTTATTTTATAAACGCCTTCACGACTCCCGACGGCACCCACCTCTGCAATGACCGATAAGCTCGTCCATTAACATAAAAGAAGTAGCTGACGGGGCCGGCTGTCTTGATCATTTCCCTGGCGAGCTTCCTGATTCTTTCCTGTCGCCTTACTTTTTCATCGGACAGATAAACGCCTAGCAGCCCGCGGTTGATCAGTTTGTGGAATTTCCGATGCGGCAATCGAGCTGTGTGCTGGTCGGCATTTTCAACAAAATGCCGCAGCCTCTCAAACAAAGCTTCTTCATTTTCATAATAGAAGCAGAAGTTAAGATCGCCGCCTTCGCGGTCCTCTTCCTGGTCGATGAAATAATCCAGAAGGATGTGCAGCCCTTGTATGTATGGAAAATAACCGTTGCGGATGCTGTCGGCATATTCCGGCTTGAAATCATCGCGAAGAGCGTAGGATACGAGACAAAAAATGCCGAGCGTTGATCCGGTGCAGGCTGAGAATTCGTACCATTCCATGTCGGGAATATTTTCACGATGGGCATCGAACCATGTTTGCAATCTCGGCACACGCTCTTTCACATCGACATGCTTATGTATCTGCAAATCACAATAATAATCGCAAAGTTCAACCAGGTGCTTCTTAATATCCTGATAATGACCAAGACCGGCAAGGACTTCGCGGCAAACGGTCACCAGTTCAATCAGATACCCGCCATCATTCTGGTCTTCCCGCTCGCGATAATAATTTTTCAACTGGTTGTCCAGGCTGAGAGCATCTGCCATCGACTCATGCAGCGCCGCAAAATCCACCGGATCCAGCGATGTGCTGCGGTCACAAAGATTATCGAGATAATCGCTGATCGTCTGGTACGCCACAATGAACCGGATGGCCTCTTTATATTGTTTTTTAGCGGTCAGACTTAAAATCGAGCCGCCTTCACAATGGAAAGTTTTGTGCTCGATGCTTGCCAGTGCCTGCCTCCTGAGTTCAGGATTCGGGATCTCCTCCGCCCTGCTTTTCCAGTATGCCAGCTCCCGGTGTACCTGTGGCAGGACTTTTCTGTACACTCGGTACATCAAACTAATGGGCATTGATGGGATCATCATGCTGCAGTTTCACCCCTTTTTCTTTCTAATAAACATATCCAATTGCCTTCAGCTGGCTCATGACAAAATCATGCGCATAGTCAAAAACCTCTTCACGTTCAGGCTCATTAAAGACTTCGTGATAGCATTTCGGCCATTCTTTATATCGTTTTTCTGAAAGCGGGGCATTGTTGAACCATTCTTTAACCGCACGTTTATCGACAATCTTATCATCCCCGCCCTGCAGAAGCAGTGTCGGTACGTCCTGGACTTTATCCATGTTATCAAACGCCAGCTCCATTGCAGCTGCCAGTTCGCGGTACCAGCGCACTGATACCTTGGTAATGTATAATGAATCATTCGCGTCGACTGCCCTGACATCCTCATTCCTGGTTGCCATCTCGACAGATAAACCAGGTGAAATCCTAAATGTCGGTACAATGACATTCAGGCCGTGCGAGAGCATATCCAGCATTTTCGAAGGATACTTCACCAATCCCAGGCACGGAGATGACAATATCAATCCGGCAAGTTCCACACGTTGCTCCTGCAGCAAGCGGATGGCAACCAGCCCGCCCATGCTGTGGCCCAGCAGAAACACTGGGAGGTCAAAGTCATAAGCTGCTTCTATCCACTCTTTTACTTCCAAAATATATTCATCAAAGGAATCAATATGGCCACGGTTTGCTCTTGTTGTCATGCCCTGTCCTGGCAAATCACCCATTATGACATGAAATCCGGATGAGCGCCAGGCTTCAATCAGCCAGCCATACCGGCGATGATGCTCCAGCGCTCCATGAATCATGACAATCACAGCCTTAGCATCCCCATCAGCTTCCCATTTCCACATGACCATTCCCCCACTCAAATACTTTTTCTTTCTTTAAAAGAACTATAATATATAATTAATGAAAAATAAAAACGAAAGCATTATAAAATTACAGGAGTGTGTACAATGATTTATCCTTACAATGGCAAAACACCTAAAATAGCAGATTCCGCTTTTATCGCGGATTATGTAACAATCTCCGGAGATGTCGAAATCGGTGAGGAATCGAGTGTCTGGTTCAATACCTCAATCCGAGGCGATGTCGCCCCGACGATCATTGGCAATAAAGTGAACATCCAGGATAACTCGGTCCTGCATCAAAGCCCAAATAACCCCTTGATCCTCGAAGACGAAGTGACGGTCGGACATCAGGTCGTCCTCCACAGCTGCATCATCAGGAAAAAAGCATTGATTGGGATGGGTTCGATCATCCTTGACCAGGCTGAAATCGGCGAAGGCGCTTTTATCGGTGCCGGCAGCCTTGTTCCGCAGGGAAAGAAGATTCCGCCCAATACACTTGCTTTCGGACGTCCGGCAAAAGTCATCCGTGAATTGAACGAAGACGATATCCAGGATATGGAACGTATTTCCAGAGAGTACGCCGAAAAAGGACAATACTATAAAAGTTTGAAGAACAAAGGTGAATGATTTGCTAAAAAAACTCCCTCACCAGTCCGATACTAAATAATATAATATACCCTATTATTTTCGAAATATGCGGACGGGGTGATGGATGTGGACAAACTGTATTTACCTCTTGCAGCAATTATCCCATTGCTGCTCATGTTTTATATATTGATCCGAAAACAAAATAGCATGATGAAATCCATCCTGATGTTCCTGTTTGTTTTTACTTCAATCGTTGGTGCTTTCCTCCTCGAGAACCTGCAGGCTTCACATGTAGCCCAGGCTGTACAGTCGGTGAAAGACTGGCTTGATGAGCCTGTACCCAGGGCAGAAAAGGCACCTGCTCCCACAGAAGAGAGCGAACCTAAGATCATCCCCATCAAAAAGCAGGTACTCTTGGAGGCACCGACCATCTGGCAAATGCCTGAGCTCCCGAGAGGATGTGAGGTCACGAGCCTGGCCATGCTCCTCATTCATCAGGGTGTACAAGTGGACAAGCTGACACTCGCCAGTGAAGTCAGGAAAAACCCGGCTGAGTACCGCCTCAATGATGGAAAAATCTATTTTGGCGACCCGAATGAGGGCTTTGTCGGCAACATGTACACATACACAGAACCGGGGCTCGGAGTCTATCATAAGCCAATTGCTGAACTGGCAGAAAAGTATCTTCCAGACAAAATAAAAGATCTGACCGGTGCAGAATTCCAGGAGTTGAAAACCCACCTGTCAGATGGCAGGCCAGTTTGGGTGATCATTAACACTGAATACAAAAAGCTGGACGACAGTTTTTTTCAGACATGGTACACACCAAATGGACATGTCAAAGTTACAACAAAAGAGCATTCCGTCCTGGTGACAGGCTATGACGAAAACTTCATCTACTTCAACGATCCTTTGACGGTTGAAAAAAATAAAAAAGCACCCATTAAGGACTTCGCAGAAGCCTGGGTGCAGATGGGAAGGCAGGCCATCACCTACCTTCCCTGATTTTTAGGACTGCAATACTTTTTGAGCCTCATACTCCTTCTGGAAGGAGTATTTTTTTTCGACATACACATCATGCCACATCATGAACATCAGAACTGTCCAGATTTTACGGCTGTTATCCGCCTTGTTCTGGCAGTGTTCATCCAACAGCCTTAAAACGTAAGACTTATTGATGAGATGCTCTGTGTTGCTTTCCTTAATGATGTTCTTTGCCCAGTCGTTCATTTCATTTTTCAGCCAGTGTCTGATTGGCACCGGGAAGCCGAGTTTCTTGCGGGTAAGAACGTGGTCAGGAACCACTCCTTCTGCCGCTTTTCGCAAAATATACTTCGTTGTATTATTCGCTGTCTTCAGGCTTGTCGGAATCTTTGAAGCTGTTTCAAAAACAACCTTATCCAAGAATGGTACGCGAAGCTCCAAAGAATGAGCCATCGTCATTTTATCAGCTTTTAATAAAATATCGCCGCGCATCCATGTATGGATATCGATGTATTGCATTGTATCAACCGGATCGTAGCCTCTGCTTTCGCGGTATAATGGCTTCGTTACATCTCTGTAATCGTACTGGCCGTTATAAACATGCAGCAGCTCGCTCTTCTCTTTTTCCGTGAACATCTTCGCATTTCCGATATAACGCTCCTCCATCGGAGTCACGCCGCGCTCGATAAAGCTCTTGCCTTTCATGCCCTCTGGCATCATTTTTGAGATGCCCTTAAGCATCGCCTTCCCTACTCCGGGAATCTTATTGAAAACCTCGAGGTCCTGAGGTTCGCGGTAAATATTATAGCCTCCGAACAATTCATCGGCACCTTCACCTGAAAGGACAACCGTTACATGCTTCCTTGCTTCACGCGCTACGAAATACAATGGTATAGCTGCCGGGTCGGCTAGCGGGTCATCCATATGCCACATGATTTTAGGGAGTTCATCCATATATTCCTGCGGACTGATCACATAGCTGATGTTTTCAACACCCAGTCGCTCAGCAGTTTCCTTCGCGACATCAATTTCACTGAAGCCATTCTGCTCAAATCCGACAGAGAATGTCTTGATTCCAGGATGATATTGCTTTGCAATTGACGCGATGATGGAAGAATCAATTCCGCCTGAAAGGAAAGAACCAACCGGCACATCACTGCGCATGTGGATTTTCACCGATTCGAACAGGACATCCCTGATCTCCTTCGTGAATTCATCCTCAGATTTGTGGATTGGCGAGAAGCTCGCTTTCCAATAACGCTTGATTTCCATCGGCGAACCGATTTTCTTTGTAAAATAATGCCCTGGCTCAAGCTTGTAGATGCCTTCAGACATTGTGTTAGGTTCTGGAACGAATTGATAAGTCAAATAGTGCTGCAGTGCCTTATAATCAATCACATCGTTCTGCAGTGCAAGCAAAATGCTCTTCTTTTCAGAACCGAAGAAAGTACGATTTTCATCTTCAAAATAGAAGAATGGCTTGATACCAAAATGGTCACGCGCACCGTAAAGAACCTTTTCCTGCTTATCCCAGATGACAAATGCGAACATTCCGCGCAGCTTGTCAACAGCCTGCTCCTTAAGATGGCTGTATAGGGCGATGATGACCTCAGTATCAGAGTGTGTTTCGAAAGTCAGTCCTTCTTCAATCAACTCTTCACGAAGTTCAAGATAGTTGTAGATTTCCCCGTTGAAAATGATCCAATAGCGTTCATTTTCATACGTCAATGGCTGATGGCCAGCCTCAAGGTCGATGATGCTCAGACGGCGGAAGCCGAACTGGATATGCTCATCATAGAAATACCCATCATCATCAGGCCCGCGGTGGGTGATGATATCATTCATATTTTTAAACAGCTGCTTGTCATCGCTGCTGAATTCTTGTGCATTTTCATGTACACAACCGATAAAGCCACACATTATGTACTTCACCTTCTCCATTTCAGAAAAAATTTATTGTGATTTTCCAGTGATTTTACTAGCTAAAAACATACCATCTAATACTACCATTAAACGCAAAATTTTTGCAGTAAAATCTGAGGGAAATTTAAGGTAATACTCTATTTTACACCTTTTGGACCAGGTGCAAACCTTTGAACCTATCTTGGAGCTCCCCTAATTAGACGGCAAATAATAAAGGGAGTTACATATTTCTATGCAACTCCCTTTGTACTTTTTATTTTCCTTGAGCCTGAGTGCGAAGTGCCTCTGCCTTGTCTGTACGCTCCCATGGAAGGTCAACGTCAGAACGGCCGAAGTGTCCGTAAGCAGCTGTCTGCTTGTAGATTGGCTTGCGCAGGTCAAGCATGTTGATGATTCCAGCAGGACGAAGGTCGAAGTTGTTTTCAACAACATCGATCAATACATCTTCGCTTACCTTGCCTGTTCCGAACGTATCGATTGAGATGGATACCGGACGGGCAACGCCGATTGCGTATGCAAGCTGTACTTCAACTTTTTCTGCAAGGCCCGCAGCCACGATGTTCTTCGCAACATAACGTGCAGCGTATGCAGCTGAACGGTCAACTTTTGTAGGATCCTTACCAGAGAATGCGCCTCCGCCGTGGCGAGCGTATCCGCCGTAAGTATCAACGATGATTTTACGGCCAGTAAGACCAGCATCCCCCTGTGGTCCGCCGATTACGAAACGGCCAGTTGGGTTGATGAAGTATTTAGTATTTTCGTCAATCAATTCTGCCGGTACGACAGGGTTGATGACATGTTCTTTAAGGTTGCGCTGGATTTGCTCTAGCGAAACTTCTGGGTGGTGCTGAGTGGAGATAACGATTGTATCGATGCGGACTGGCTTGTCGTTCTCATCGTATTCCACCGTTACCTGAGTTTTTCCGTCCGGACGAAGGTATGGAAGGATTTCTTCCTTGCGCACTTCAGTCAGGCGGCGGGAAATTTTATGTGCCAATGAAATCGGAAGAGGCATAAGCTCTTTCGTTTCGTTGCACGCAAAACCGAACATCAAGCCCTGATCACCAGCCCCGATTGCTTCGATTTCAGCATCGGACATTTGGCCTTCACGTGCTTCTAGCGCCTGGTCAACACCCATTGCGATGTCAGCAGACTGCTCGTCGATTGAAGTCAAAACTGCGCAAGTTTCAGCGTCAAAACCGTACTTCGCGCGAGTATAGCCAATTTCCTTGACTGTTTCACGTACGATTTTCGGAATATCTACGTATGTAGATGTTGTGATTTCGCCTGCAACTAGTACAAGGCCTGTCGTAACTGATGTTTCAGCAGCAACACGTGCGTTAGCATCTTTAGCAAGGATCGCATCTAAAATCGCGTCAGAAATCTGGTCGCAAATTTTATCCGGATGGCCTTCTGTTACTGATTCAGAAGTGAACAAACGGCGTTTGTTTGACATCTGAGTTCCTCCCTCATGTATAAAAATTGATCGAGGCTGTCCCAATACAGACCTCGTTTGATACGGTACTCATTCCCTATGTAGTATGAAATAAACGCTGAGTTTTTATTAGAAAAATTTGTTTAAGATTCATGGTGAACTTCTTTTTTCCTAATTTCACCCACGGGAGCAATGACACCAAAGAAGGCAGTCCAGATGCATTTCCATGCAACGGACAGAAAAAAGCAATATAAAAAACCTCTCCATTTGTGAGGAAAGGTTTATGCTTAAATCCGCGCCTTTCGCTCTTATCGTTCAAGGGCAGTTCCCTTGCGTCAGGTTAGCACCTTTGCCCGGAAAAGATCAGCTCATTCATAGACTGTTTTTCTCGTTTGCAGGTTGCTGGGTTTCATTGGGCCTGTCCCTCCACCAGCTCGGGATAAGAGAGTATCCGTTCAAATCAAAATCATAACGAACCTGTCTGGCCATGTCAATCATTTTCTCGACAAAATTGTCGATTGTTGTTGAAACCATTTCTTTAACATAAAAAATTGTCAAACCAACCCCTTTTACTTGACTATATAAAGAAAGAATTATATAACGCAAGTTAGGTACAAGGTAATTTTTTCATCATTAGTATAGATTAATTGAACCAATGTGTTATACTAATAACGAGATGTAAACACTTACAAATTATCAATCTTTTAAAAAGGAAGGTATCCTCCGATGAACGTTGTAGGAATATCAAATGAACTTTCAGCATTATTAAAAGGAAACAATGTACAGGTACAGCTATCTGTTCCCCAGCTTGTCGAAAAGGTCCTGAACCGCAATGAAGGACTTTTAACATCAACTGGTGCAGTTAGAGCGACTACTGGTAAATACACTGGCCGTTCACCTAAGGATAAATTCATTGTCGAAGAAGAATCCGTAAAAGACAAAATTGACTGGGGCTCTGTCAACCAGCCGATTTCCGAGGAATCCTTCACGAAGCTATATAATAAGGTATTGAAGTTCCTTAAAGATAAAGAGGAAGTTTTCGTATTCAAGGGTTTCGCCGGTGCGGATAAGAAATATCGCCTGCCAATCCAGGTTATCAATGAATACGCTTGGCACAATCTGTTTGCCCATCAATTGTTCATCCGTCCGACAGAGGAAGAGCTGCCTGAGCATGAATCCGAGTTTACGGTCATTTCAGCTCCTACCTTCAAAGCAGATCCTGAGGTTGATGGAACAAACTCAGAAACCTTCATCATCGTTTCCTTCGAACAGCGCGTCGTCTTGATCGGCGGAACCGAATATGCTGGCGAAATGAAGAAATCGATTTTCTCTGTGATGAACTATATACTTCCGGAAAATGGGATCCTTTCGATGCACTGCTCCGCAAATGTGGGCCGCGAAGGCGATGTAGCCTTGTTCTTCGGACTATCCGGCACAGGCAAAACAACTTTATCTGCTGATAATAATCGCCGTCTGATAGGTGATGATGAGCATGGCTGGTCAGCTAACGGCGTGTTCAATATCGAGGGAGGCTGCTATGCGAAATGCATCAACTTGTCCAAGGAAAAAGAACCGCAAATCTTTGATGCAATCCGCTTTGGTTCCGTCCTTGAGAACGTCGTAGTCGAAGACGACACACGTGTGGCCGATTATGATGACGGCAGCCTGACCGAAAACACTCGTGCAGCTTATCCGATCCAGGCAATCGAAAACATCGTGGATCCAAGCATCGCCGGACATCCAAACGCAATTGTGTTCCTGACTGCTGATGCATTCGGAGTCCTGCCTCCAATCGCCAGGCTGACAAAGGAACAGGCAATGTATCACTTCCTGAGCGGATACACTTCGAAGCTGGCTGGTACAGAACGCGGCATCACTTCACCGCAGGCAACATTCTCAACCTGCTTCGGTTCTCCATTCCTGCCGCTTGCTGCTACAAGGTACGCGGAAATGCTCGGTGAAAAAATCGACGAGCACAACGCGAAGGTATTCCTTGTGAACACGGGATGGACAGGCGGAGAGTATGGCACCGGCAGCCGCATGAAGCTGGCGTACACTCGCGCCATGGTCCAGGCAGCACTTGAAGGCGAACTGAACAACGTCGAAACTGCTAAAGACGAAATTTTTGGCCTTGATATCCCGCTGCACGTACCAGGTGTACCTGACGATGTCCTCCAGCCAGTAAAAACCTGGAGCGACAAAAAAGCCTACTACGCAAAAGCAAACGAACTCGCAGACCAGTTCCGCGACAACTTCAAAAAGTTCACAAACGTACCGTCTGAAATCGAAGAAAAAGGCGGACCAACCGTTAAATAAGAATTTGAGCGAGGCCATCTCTGGAGAAGAGATGGCCTTTTGTTTTGTTGACTCGTTATGCATATATGGGCTCTTATTGAACAAAGCCAAAAGTCATTGGTGACCTAGGATTGCGTTTCCTCGGAAAACAGGTCACCAATAACGATACACTTCGCTCACTTAATCGTTTTTTCCGCCAGTCCTATTCCAAAATAAAAACAGAGCACAATATGTGCCCTGCTCAGTTCGTAGAATTTAAAGAAACCAATCGATACGTAATCGTTGTTTCATTTTCTGTCCACTCAACTTTCGAGATGACGCCTGTTCCAGTCAGGTCTCCTTCAATCGTCTTTTTGACTTCTACTGGAATGTCAATTGGATAAAGCCTGTAGCCTTCCTTTTTCAAAGAGAAGAAATTGTCTTCGAGCCTTTTTTCGCGGCCCTTTGTCACGATCATTGTATTCAACTCTAATGGCATCCCCATCGTTTTCGCTCCTCTACACAAGTAACTTCAAATTCATTTTATCATTGTTGCGGCTGTGATTTCATCCAATTCGTTAAATCACTGACCACTTTCCGGTTCATCACCGGCGGAAAATAGTGCGTATATTCATCAAAGTACCAGCTTTCCACAGGCTTGTCCAACTCTTTTAACCGTTTCTCGATCCGATAGGAGTGTTCAACTGACACATTGCGGTCATTGCGGCCGTGGATCAGCAGCACGGGGGCTCTAAGGTTTTCGATTTCGTATAGAGGCGTCCTGAATTTATAGCGGTTTGGCACCTTTTTCGGCGATCCGCCAATTACCCTTTTCATCATCCTTCGCAAGTCTTTTCTTTCCACATAGGTTAAGAACATATCGGTCACGCCGCCCCAGGTGACAACTGAGGCTGTCTCGGGAAATTGATTGGCGGTCAGCAGGGCCATCAAACCGCCGCGGGAAAAACCAAAGACATGTACCCTTTCAACACCTGGCAGAGACTGAAGCAGCCTAAAGCCTGCATAAGCATCGTCACGGTCATCTCCGCCAAAATCTTCATCCCCTTCACCACCCTGGTTGCCACGGTAAAAAGGAGCGAAAACCGTAAATCCTTCGGAAGCGAATTGGGCAATCCGTGCAGGTCTCACCTTTCCGACATTTTTGATTCCGCCGCGAAGATACAGGAACCCTTCTGTCCCGCTTCCATCAGTTGGTCTTGCCAGCAGCCCCTTGACTCTCAGTCCGCCTGCAAAATAAGTCACCATTTCGAGTTCGACTGCCGGGTTGGGAGAAGGAAATTTATACGCTGATATAATTTGACCGTCATTTTCCACCGTTATCACTCCTCTTATATGAATTTTTTTCTATTTTGCTACTGGGCATTCACACATTTTTTCCCTCCTCATACATTATCGTAAGCCCAATTTAAGAAAGATTTTTAGGAGGCATCTATATGAAAAAATGGTTCAAAGCTGGTTTTGCATTATTTTTGGTTGCCGTACTTATTATACCTCTTGCAGCCTGCAGTCAAGACAAGGTACAGACTGTAAAAGTGGCAGAGGTAACTCGTTCGATTTTCTATGCTCCTCAATATGTTGCCCTTGCCAAGGGATTTTTTGAGGAAGAAGGGCTGAAAATCGAGCTGACGACAGCCTGGGGCGGTGACAAGACGATGACCGCCGTGCTGTCGGATGCGGCAGACATTGCCCTTGTTGGCTCGGAAACTTCCATTTATGTTTATGCTCAGGATTCAAATGACCCGGTCATCAACTTCGCCCAATTGACCCAGACAGATGGCACCTTCCTTGTTTCCAGAGAGAAGATCGACAATTTTTCATGGGATCAGTTGAAGGGGTCTACCTATCTCGGACAGCGTACAGGCGGAATGCCGCAAATGGTCGGTGAATTCGTGCTCAAGAAACACGATATTGATCCGAAACAAGATTTAAAAATGATCCAGAATATTGATTACGCCAATATTCCAAATGCCTTTGCTTCCGGTACCGGCGACTTCGTTCAGCTTTTCGAGCCGCAGGCAAGCATGTTTGAAAAAGAAGGCAAAGGTCATATCGTCGCTTCATTCGGTACGGAGTCCGGTCATGTACCTTATACCACATTCATGGCAAAACAAAGCTACATGAAGGAAAACCCTGAGACGATTGAAAAGTTCACCCGTGCCGTCTATAAAGCACAGCAATGGGTTGATTCTCATAGCGCTAAAGAAACCGCAGAAGCGATCCAGGAATATTTTAAAGATACAGATCTAGCACTGATCGAGACAGTGGTTGACCGCTATAAGAGCCAGGGTTCATACGCAACTGACCCGATCCTGGATGAGGAAGAGTGGAACAATCTCCAGGCCATCATGGATGAAGCCGGGGAACTTCCTAAGCAAGTCAGCCATGACACTTTAGTCAATATTGACGTGGCAGGAAAAGTCATGAAATAACAGGAGGTTGCAGCCTAATGGACTTTTTGACATTAAGAGGGATCCATCACACTTATTTTACAAAAACATCCGCTGTCACTGCACTGAATAACATTTCACTCGATGTCCAGGAAGGGGAATTCGTCTCCTTCCTGGGTCCGAGCGGCTGCGGCAAGACGACACTGCTTTCGATTATCGCTGGGCTGATCGACCCTTCTGATGGTCAGGTAAAACTCGAAGGGAAATCTGTCAAAGAGGCTTCGAATCAGACCGGATACATGCTGCAGCAGGATTACTTATTCCCTTGGAAAACGATTGAGGAAAATATTTTGCTAGGATTAAAGATCAGCGTAACATTGGAAGAGTCAAAAAAAGAGGAAGTTTTAGCGTTGCTGGGGCAGATGGGGCTGGAGAATGTAGAAAAGCTTTATCCTAAACAGCTTTCCGGCGGGATGCGCCAGCGTGTGGCCCTTGTGCGGACACTGGCAACAGAACCTAAGCTGCTCATGCTCGATGAACCGTTTTCCGCCCTTGATTACCAAACGAAATTGAAACTCGAGGACCTGGTTTCAAATACATTCAAGTCGTTTGGAAAAACAGCGATTTTGGTCACGCATGATATCGGGGAAGCCATCGCCATGAGCGATCGCATATTCCTGTTCTCGCCAAGGCCGGGCCGCTTGCATAAAACCTTCTCAATGCCGGAGGAGCTTAGAAACCTGAGCCCATTTGAGGCAAGGAACCACCCTATATACAATGAACTGTTCCAGACGATATGGAAGGAGTTGGAGTCCATTGAACCAGAAGAATACTGAACTCCTCCATCAACAGTACCTGAAAAAGTTAAGCAGAGAGCAGAAAAAAGTCCGCCTCTATCAATTGTTGATTTTCATCGTTTTTTTTGCAAGCTGGGAAATATCGAGCCAGCAAAAATGGATTGATCCTCTTCTCTTCAGTTCACCTTCAAAGGTCTGGAATCTGCTGATTGAGAAGACGCTCGACGGTTCGCTCGCCGTCAACCTTGGCATAACACTGGCAGAGACTGTACTCGGATTCATACTGGGCACCTTAGCTGGAACTATACTTGCCGCAATACTATGGTGGTCGCCGCTGCTATCCAGAATTTTGGACCCGTACCTGGTCATCTTGAATTCAATGCCAAAAGTTGCATTAGGCCCGATCCTGATTGTCGCCCTTGGGACCAATATGACCTCCATCATTGCCATGGGAGCCATCATCTCCGTGATCATCACCACAATCGTGGTCTACACCTCTTTTAAAGAAGTGGACCCAAACTATTTGAAAGTGCTGCAAACATTCGGAGCGACAAGGACGCAATGCTTCAGGCAAGCCATCCTGCCAGCATCATTCCCGACCATCATTTCCACCTTGAAAGTGAATGTCGGCCTGAGCTGGGTAGGTGTCATGGTCGGAGAATTCCTCGTTTCGGCCCGAGGTCTTGGATACATGATCATCTACGGATTCCAGGTATTCAACTTCACACTCGTGTTCCTGTCGCTGCTGGTCATCGCCGTGTTCGCCACTGTTATGTATCAACTGGTCGAGCTGCTTGAAAAGAAACTGATCAAAAGTAACCAGTGATGAAGCCAGGTTTAATCCTTCTGGCTTCTTTTTGTGTTAGTCGCTTTTTAGAATAAGTAATGCCATCGCCAATAAAAACGGATTTTCGCCAATAAAGGTGTGAACTCCGCCAATAAAATAAAATTTTCGCCAATAACATGGTGAAAATCGCCAATAAAATTTGTTTTTCGCCAATAAGTTAGTGAACTGTACTTGTGACGCTATGAAATTTCATATTTTCGTTCAAATCCCCCTAAAAAAGCGGCGGTCTTAACAGCAAACCGCCAACTTTCATCATTTCTTCTGCAAAAATTCAAGCGCATGTTTTATGACATCGTCCTTCATGATAAAACTATATTCATCCTTCATTCTCTCCGCGAGCAAATCTCCATTTATAAGTACTGGTCCCCCTGTTTCCAGGTAATCATCCTGGGGTACGATTTTCTCCACTTCACCGTAAAAGATTCTTTTTACAAATGAATCTTCTTTACCCATAACCTGGTACTCCCCAATAAACTCGATCCTCTTTAAAACTGCACCCGTTTCTTCCATGACTTCCCGGCGTGCAGCATCCTCCAAGCTTTCATCTTTCTCCATTTTTCCGCCGGGAAACTCGAAACCTCTTACTTTATGGTTGGTCAAAAGCCACTTGTCTCGATATTTACAGATGACCAGCACATGGCATGCCCTTTTTTCAAAGGCGTTTTCCTGAAAGGACAAGATGACGTCCTCGCCGTTCATCGCTTTAAACTTTTTCATGATCGATTCCTCTCCCCGATCTATCTCATGTCCTAATTATATAGAAAAAGAAACAATGAATAAACCGCAGACGATTCGTCTGCGGCTGCTCTATTTTTCAGGAAGGATCCCCATGCTTTCAATATGGTTCCTGGTTTCTTCATCGCCTAGTTTATAGATCATTTCATATGTCTGGAGCAGTTGCCTGTCGAGCGCATCATTTTCGCGGTCATAATGGTATTGTACATATGGAACGTGCGCTCTCATGAAGTTCTGCCAGCCGGTGGAATGGCCCTGATCGAATATTTCCCTCAATGCGGTGATTTCTTCGTCAGTTGCCTCAATTTTAAAATTCCATGGAGATGCAGTTGATACGCTTTGAATCTCGCCATCACTGATGTTGATATAGTATGTTTTTTTGATTTCTGTCATGTGTCTCACCTCATGGATATCGTTCCCTGCGTCTATATTCCTTTATACTGAATATCATTAAAATAAATAATTTTTAAGCACTCCAGATTTACTTTTAAAGTAAGGAGTATGTTAAAATTAGACACAAATAAAGATAAAGTTAATCAATAACCCAACAGGGAAATACTTCAAGTTCAAGGCATATTTTTTCCTTTGGAGGGTATTAAATAAGTATAGGATTATGGAGGATCAAGAAGGAGAGGTGAAATGCCATGAAACTAATTGATGAGCTATACGAGTTATACCGCAATAAATTGACCGGCGACGAAGAGGATATCGATATGCTCGCTTTTGCCTTCCTTGAAGAAATGAGCCGTGAAGACCTGTTGAAGATTATCCAGGACCTTGATAAGCAGGAGCTTTATGATCTGATGGGTCTCTATTTGATCGAGAGTCTTAAGGGGAAATTTGCCCAGGATGACTTTGGCGCGCGTTCTGTCACATATCCTTCCCGCAACATTCATTAACGAAAAGACCATACATATGAACCGGCCAATGAAGCCGGTTTTTCTTTATAAACAGAAAAAAACTGGCCAGATAGCCAGTTTTTTTATTAGCCAAGATAAGTTTATTAGCCAAGATAAGCCTTGAACATCCACATATGTTTGCGAAGGCTCATTTTCACTTCCGTCATCATATCAGCGGTTGCGGTATCGTCTGCCTTCTCTGCAAGTTCAATTGCTTGCTGCAGCTCTTCAACGATTGTTGAGAAGTCATCATGCAATTGCTTTACCATTTCTTCTTCATTTTCAGAGCCTG
Organism: Bacillus sp. ISL-35; assembly: GCF_018613355.1. Lineage (NCBI taxonomy): Bacteria > Bacillati > Bacillota > Bacilli > Caryophanales > Bacillaceae > Bacillus > Bacillus sp. ISL-35. The sequence continues at coordinate 73,605 of NZ_JAGGQK010000013.1, forward strand.
TTGCCTCTTTTACTGAAGACAGCTCCAAATATTCTTTAAGCGTTGCGACAGGCTTTCCGTCCAACGCGAGAATTCTTTCTGCAAATTCATCGATGATTGTCGCTGCTTCATTGTAAAGTTCTTCAAATTTCACATGAAGCGTGAAGAAGTGGCGGCCTTTTACATACCAGTGATAATTGTGCAGCTTTGTATAAAGAACCGTCCAGTTCGCTACTTGTTTGTTTACTGCTTGAATTAGTTCAGTTTGTGCCATGTAAATTCATCCTCCTCTTAGTCACTATTTATATTCCCCTCCCTGTCTGAGAAAAAACATGCTGCCAGCAACTTTTTTCCTATACTGGGATAGAACATGCTACAATAATTTTGAACAAAGGAGGACGTATTATGTACACTGTTTTGATTATCTCAGTCATTATCGTTATCGTTGTCCTGGTTTTAAGCGTGTTGACGACCTCAAAAGCCTATCAATTCAAACACACGATCGACCCGATTGAAAACAGCACCGAAATCCAGGCAAGAGCTTCTGAAGAAGAACCTGGTGAAAATAAATAAAAGGAGCTGAAAACCAGCTCCTTTTTCCTGATTCTATTTACAAGAAGGGATTTACCTATGCTAAAAAAAGCATTCATCGGCATCATCCGATTTTATCAGACGGTCATTTCACCATTAAAGCCGCCAACCTGCCGTTTTTATCCGACCTGCTCCCATTACGGACTTGAAGCGATCCAAAAATTCGGCCCCTTCAAAGGCGGATGGCTGACGATCGTACGGATCCTGAAATGCCAGCCACTGCATCCCGGCGGATTTGACCCTGTACCGGAAGAGTGGCCTTCCAAGAAAAAAGCCAAAGCACATGATCATTGAGTGTGATTTATTTTTCCTAGCCCTTTGAATTATTTTTCATATCCATCGATCACGCGATCCAGCCTTCCTGTTGCCGGATCAATCACGAGACCATGAACAGGAACATCCTTAGGCATCAAGGGATGGTTTTTTACGATTTCGACACTGTGGGCAACGCTGTCCTTGACATTGTCAAAACCGTGAAGCCATTCCTTCACATCGATTCCCGAGTAGTTTAAAGTATTCAGCATATCATCGCTGACCCCACGATTTTTCATCTCTTCAATCACGATGTCGGGCTTCATCCCGCTCATACCGCAGTCATAATGGCCAATGATCGCCACTTCCTCTGCCTGGAGCTGATAAACAGCGACAAGCAGGCTTCTCATGATACTGCCAAACGGATGCATGATGAGTGCGCCGGCGTTCTTGACGATTTTCACATCACCATTCCGAATGTTCAATGCTCTTGGCAAAAGCTCAACAAGCCTTGTATCCATGCATGTCAGAATAACCATTTTTTTGTTCGGAAACTTGGTCGTCGTGAATTCTTCATATTTCTTTTCAGCTACAAATTGTTCATTAAATTGAAGGATTTCCTCAAGCATTTTCATCTTCTCTACTCCTTTTTAACATGTTCTAATTAATAGAATACCGCAAATCACGGCTGAGCCAAAATGTTTTACTTGATTTTGGACCGATCCTTTTGTATGATACAGAAGGTAAATCGTAACGATTACGAATTAATATTTTTTAATGCTGACTAGAAAACTAAAATGAATATTATACGCACACTTCATAAATCGTAATGAGTACGTTTTGAATCCAGGAGGTCTTTATGAAAAAATTCGCTTTTATACTATCATTATTTATAACAATTTCAACATTTCTCACCGGCTGCGGCCAAGAGGACACTTCTAATAAGGAAAAGGATGAAAACCTTCTGCAGGTATACACAACTGTCTATCCGCTTCAGTTTTTCACCCAGAAAATCGGAGGTGAGTTTGTTGATGTAAAAACAATCTATCCGCCGGGTGCAGATGAACATACATTTGAACCTTCTCAAAAAGATATGATGGCACTCGCTGACGCAGACTTATTTTTCTATATAGGCCTCGGTCTTGAGGGTTTCGTCGATAAAGCCGGCAAAACATTGAAGAATGAGGATGTAAAAATGGTCCCCGTCGGAGATTCGCTGCATCTTGACGAAGAAGGAAATGGAGAACAGGAAGACCATGGCGAAGATGAACATTCTAGTGATGATGGCCACGCACACGGAGACGTTGACCCGCATGTCTGGCTTGATCCCGTTTACGCAAATGAAATGGCTCTTGCCATCAAAGAACAATTAGCTGAACAAATGCCTGAACATAAAGATACATTTGAGAAAAATTATTCTGAGTTGTCTGCCCAATTAGAGGATTTAGACAAGGAATTTACAGAGGTAATCGGGGCTGCCAAGCGAAAGGAAATCATTGTAGCCCATGCTGCCTATAGCTATTGGGAAAAGCGATATGGACTTGAACAAATCAGCATTTCCGGCTTGTCGACGACCAATGAGCCGTCCCAAAAAGAACTTCAAAAACTCATCTCGCATGCAAAGGACGAAAAAATAAAATATGTCTTGAACGAACAGAATTTCAACTCAAAGCTGGCAAAAATGGTCCAGGAAGAAATCGGTGCTAAGCCACTTACACTGCACAACCTCTCTGTTTTGACAGATGAAGACATCAAAAACAAAGAAACATATTTCACGTTGATGGAAAAGAATATTACGACTCTAGGAAAAGCACTGAATGAGTAGATGTATATGCCTCCCTAATTGGGAGGTTTTTTTATGGGAATTTCATCTACATATTTTCCCATAAAGTGAAAACAATAGAAGGAGGCATATTACGGAAAGGAAGTTTATTGATGGATGATATACTGATTGCCCGTTCCCTGTTCGGGACAACCATGGGGTTCCATATTATCAATGCGACCATCGGCGTTGGACTGCCGCTGATGATACTCGCTGCAGAACTGCTTTACCAAAAAACAAATGACAAGGACTACGCAGTCATGGCAAAAAGATGGACGAAAGCCTTCGCAGTCACTCTCGGAGTCGGCATCCCGACCGGAACGATTGCCGGAGTCCAGCTTTCCCTCCTGTGGCCAGGATTCATGGAAGTCATCGGCAGAGTCATGGCCCTGCCATTCCAGATTGAAATTTATGCTTTTTTTGTCGAGGCATTGTTCATGTCCATTTATGTGTACGCCGCTGACAGAATTGCGCCATGGATGAGGATTGCCAGCCTGACACTTGTGGCTCTTGGGGCCCTTGCCTCCGCGGTGCTGATTACAAATGTCCATGCATTCCAGGGGACTCCAGCTGGATTCCGGGTCGAAAATGGCGAGCTCGTTGACATCGACCCATGGGCTGCCTTCTTTAATCCAAGCTTCGGGGTGACAGCTGTACATGTTGTATTCACCGCTTATATGACTGGAGCTTTTATCATCGCTACAGTGGCAGCTTATAAAATGCTGAAAAGTGATTTTGGTTCGCGTCTCTATAAATTCCATCAAAAAGCATTGATGGCCAGCCTGATCATCGGGGGTGTTTTTTCAATCCTGACTGCGGCGAACGGGCATTCAGCAGCTCAATACCTGCATGAATACCAGCCTGAAAAACTGGCAGGTGCCGAAGGGCTTTTTGAAACTCAAAAATATGCGCCGCTCTCCATTGGCGGCTTTACAGACAGGGAAACCGAATCCGTCAAATGGGGAATTGAAATTCCATGGGCACTCAGTTTCCTGGCAGGCAATTCATTTGAAACCGAGGTAAAAGGCCTTAATGATTTTCCCGAGGAGCATTGGCCGCCGCTGTTTATTCATACGCTGTTCAATGCCATGGTCGGTGTAGGCATGCTGCTCATCATGCTTTCATTGATTGCCTTTGTATGGAACAAACTATTGAAGAAGGATAAATTCCCGAAATTCCTGATGTGGCTGTTTGTGGCTTCCGGCCCCCTTGCCATGCTCGGTATAGAGTTCGGCTGGATTTTCGCCTGTACAGGAAGGCAGCCATGGAATATCTATCATGTCCTGACAACAGAGGATTCGGCGACAACCGCGACAAACCTGGGCATTTTGTTTATCCTCTTTGCTGCCGTTTATGTTTTGCTGGGCGTCATGGAAATCATTGTTCTTCGGTATTACTTCAGGAAAAACACCGTTTTAGACGACTTGAACAGGGCACAGCAAAAAGAAATACCATTGTTTGACTCAAATACGTGAAAAGGGTGATCCGCTGTGACTGATGCGCTTACTGCAATAACCGTCCTGTGGGGCTTCGTTTTTATCTATGCTGTCATGGCCACGATGGATTTTGGCGCGGGCTTCTGGTCGATGGTGTACATCAATAAAACGAAAACAAAGGCCACGAATATCGCCAACCGCTACCTCTCGCCAACCTGGGAGGTGACGAACACCTTCATCGTCGCGCTGGTCGTCGCCGTATACAGCATGTTTCCGAAAGGCGCTTACACATTGGGCACTGTCCTGCTGATTCCAGGCAGCATGATCCTACTACTGTTAACTGTTCGAAGTGCTTTTCTTGTTTTTTCAAATATTGCCGAAGACTATCGCAAAGTACTTACTTATATATCAGGAATCTGCGGCATCCTGATTCCCGGGCTGCTGATCAGCGTCCTGCCGATCACTCACGGAGGATTCGTAGAGTTCTCAGATGGCTCCCAGAACCTCAACCTTGTCAAATTGTTCACCAGCCCAAATGAGTATGCCTTTATCGGCTTTGCCGTAAGCAGTACGCTGTTTCTGTCATCCCTGCTGCTTGCCGATTACTCAAAAGCTTCAGAGGAGTTCCAGGCTTACAATGTCTACAGACGTGATGCATTGATTCTTGGGCCGATCTCGCTGGTAATGGCTTTGGCGATCATGCTGACATTGAGAAATGAGGCAGCCTGGATTTATGATAAAATGATGGACGATCTACCGATTCTGATCCTGTCGGTTGTTCTTTTTTTAATCGGCGGCCTGGCCCTTATCCTTCCTTCGATTGGCAATAAATCACTGCGAGGACTCCCAAGGCTCGCTGTCATCATGATTACCCTGCAATACCTGGCAGCAAGCTATGTTTATGGAAAGGCGCATCTGCCTTATATCGTCTATCCTGAGGTAACGATACAGTCGGCCTTTACTGATCCAAACTCTTTCCGGGCTGTATTCACCACCTATATTGTCGGTTTCTTGATTCTGTTTCCGGGATTCATTTATTTTTGGAGCCTGTTCATGCAGGATAAAAGATATCTACGCCAAAAAAAGACCCGTGAACAAACTTGATTTCTTTTGCCTAATATTAGCTTGAATGAGTTATACCCTCACGCAGCAAGCTATAAGTGTATCAATCAAAAAGGAGTGGTACACCAATGGCTAAGGACGTATTATGCGAAGTGAACAACTGTCAATATTGGGAACATGGCAATCTTTGCAATGCCGAAAAAATCTATGTAGTCAGCCATGCCGGCGAGACAGCCGACAATAGCAAGGAAACCGACTGCAAGACATTTGAAGCGTTGAGTTAATTTATTCGGACCGGGTCAAACCGGTCCTGTTTTTTTTCATTTTTAATCGTCAGCTTCTTTCAAGAGGAATAAGGTCTATAAAAAGGAATCGATCCTTACCAGTGAAATAATCAGGAGTAACTTTTTCAACTCCTTTTTCAAATCCTACTGGAAACATAAAGTTTGGACCATCAAACACGAACGAGTGGAATTCTCCCTTTTCTCCGCAAATATCATGGCTTTTTGGATAGTCATTGATCAATTCCCTGTCGTAGATTCTTCCAACAAAGCTTCTGTCCAAGGCATCCATATCAATGCAGGTCAGCACAGTCTTAAAGCCAAGCTGAATAAACTCATTGCTAATCTCACCAACAAAACGATTCCACAGAGGAAAAATAGGAGTCAAACCGGTGTCTTCCAGCAGTTTTTCCCTATATTCTCTAATATCCTGAAGGTGAATATCACCAAAAGCAATATGGGTAACTCCCTCGTCCTTCATATGCGAGAATTCTTTTTTCATTATTTCCTTATACTTTTCATCCGAGCATTCCTGAGGAATCCAAACCTCTCTCAATGGAATTCCTAATGACTTCGACTGCTGTTTCAGCAACTCGTGCCGGACTCCATGTATGGAAACACGCCCCACCCCTTCAGTTAGTGTCACGAATAAGGAATCAATCTCATAATGCGGATTATTTTGTATTTTATATAATGTCAGCGTGGAATCCTTTCCACCGCTGAAACCTATAGCTATTTTCATTTCGACAGCCTCCTTTATTCCATAATCACTGAATTAGTGATGATTCACAACCTCTGCTAACCTTTACACTCTTTGTCCTCTACCTAGTTTTTCTAATTCTAACTGAATCCTTTCTGGATCGATCCGTTCAAATAATGGCTCTACACCATTAACATTACGAGCTGGGATTGTCTGCGGCTTCCAGTTTTCTTCTGTTATAGAAAGCATGTCTTTTACCTTATCACTAGAAAAAGGCAGGAAGGGTGTCAGGATATTGGCCAGATTCCCGATGATGTAGACACAGTCTGCCAGCGTCTGCTTGCACGCTTCTGTAGCCTCATGAACCTGCCTCCAGGGCTGTTGCTGGTCAAAGTATTTGTTTGAAAACCTGACAAAATCAAATACTGTTTCCAATGCCTGTTTAAATCTGGCTTCTTCAATACTCCTTCCTGCGTCTTCATATAGCCTGCTGACACCATTCGTTATCTCTTTGCTAATACTTTTCTCAGGAATGAAGCCATCAAATGATTTCTGGATGAACTTCAAGGTCCGGTTTACAAAGTTTCCATATGCACCAAGCAACTCACTATTATGACTATAGATAAACTCCTTCCAGGAGAAATCCGCATCCCGATTTTCGGGAGCGTTAATCGTCAGAAAATAACGGATGGAATCAGGGTCATAGATCTCTAGAATATCAGGAACCCAGACTGCCCAATTTCTGCTTGTCGATAATTTCCTTTTTTCCAGTGTGAGATATTCATTCGAAACAATGTGAGTTGGCAAAGGGTCTTTTTCCACTCCCGCAAGTATTGCAGGCCAAATGATGGAATGGAAAGGGATATTGTCTTTGCCATGTACATAATACGATTTAGTCCCCGTTTTCCAAAATATCTGGTCGTTTTCATTTGTTTTTTTTGCCCATAATTTACTGGCAGTATAGTAACCAGAAACGGCTTCGATCCACACATATATTTTCTTTTGCTCATACCCCTTTGCCGGCACACTCACCCCATGGTCTAAATCACGTGATACGGCCCGATCCTGAATACCCTCCTTCAGATATCTCCTGGTTAGAGAGATGGCATTATCACGCCAGTCCCCTTTTCTTTCTGCCTCATCAACATAGTGTTCCAGAGTCTGTTGAAAGGAGCTTAAGGCAAAATAAAAATGTTCCGTTTTTCTCACCGTTGGCGGGTGACCACAGATTTTGCATCGCCTATCGAGCAAATCCAGCGGTTCTAATACACTCGAACAGGCGTCGCATTGATCACCCCTTGCATTCGCCCCGCAAACTGGACACAGACCCTCCACATATCGATCAGGCAAAAACTGTTGATCATGCACGCAATACGATTGTTCAATTTCTTTCTTGTAAATGAATCCTTTCTCTAGCAGTTCCAAAAAGATGGCTTGAACAATTTGATGATGATGCTCTGTATCTGTCCTCGTATACATATCATAAGAGAACCCCAAACGAGAAAAACAATCAACAAACTCGTTATGATAGTGATCGGCTATCTCTTTTGCCGTTACTCCCTCCTGCTTAGCTCTAATCGTAATGGGTGTACCATTGCAGTCGCTGCCAGAAACATATAAAACTTTTTCTCCTTTTAACCGGTAATACCTTGCCAAAATATCCCCAGGCAACAGGCTCGAAATATGCCCAAGATGCAAGGAACCATTAGCATAAGCCCATGCTCCGCCAATAAAAATGCCCATTTTTTATGACCTCCTTTGAAAAAATAAAAAAACCCCGCCCTTAACTGTATAAAAGTTAAGGACGAGGTTTGGATTCCCCGTGATACCACCTTATTTCGCAAATAGCTTACACTATTTGCCTCACCAAGTACGGAGCATATAATGCCTGCTCTTATACTGTGACATTGATAACGAGTGCCAATTCTCGCCGTTTCCTACTTATGCCCTCAGCATGTTCAGGACGGAGCTCAGAGACCATTTTTCAAGCGTCTGTCTTTGCTTCTTTTCAGCTTCCGAAGCTCTCTGGTAAAAAACAGGGTCACTTTACTTTTTCTCTTCATTGCTTTTTGGAATTTATTAACCTGATTTTATTCAGAAATTTCCAGGAAGTCAATAACCAATTAATAATGGCACTCTGCCATTAAGTAAATGGGTCTGTTTTTGTTATTGTCACTCTTGAAATTCAGGTGCTAAAATAGGTGCTAATAACTGATATTTTGAGGTGTTAAATGGATATTGTAGATAAACTTAAAAGGAAAAACATTAAGGTACTAGACATACCAAAATGGGGAACATATTTACGAAAAGAATGGGAAAATAATTTCGCCAATCATCTAGACGAGAAGGAGAAAGAAGCAATTTATTTATTAGATGATAGGGATTTTGGTGGCTATCTGTGGCATCTTTTCAGTAATAAAAAGAAGGATTGCCTTGAAGGTGAGAAAGCTGAGGAGGCTTTTAACAATGAAAGGAAAAATAAATGCTTTGTCTTCTTTCAACATTCTGATTTCGCATTACTGCTTGAAAATGCTTCAACGTTTCATACCGATGACTTAATTGATGAAATAGGCACAGATATGTATATTGTAGATAAACAATTTCGTTGGACTTTTGTATTAACACACGAAACAGGTTGGTTCGGTCCTTATTTTAGCCGAAAATGAAGATATAGGTAAGATATGTAAGAAAAAACGCTTGGAAATCCAAGCGTTTTTATGTGTTTCTTTGCAAACCTAATGCGTTTTAAAGCGCTAATTAAACTAGTAGTTTGCTCTCCATTATCGGAGAGAGCATTACTATTTATTAAGCCTCAAGACTCGCCATTGGTCCAAAGAATTCGAAGTGAATTCTGTCTTCTGCTACGCCAAGGTCTTTTAAAGCAGAGTTGACTGCTTTCATGAATGGTACTGGGCCGCAGAAATAGAAGTCTGATTGTTCAAGGTTCACATTTTCTTTTAGCCATTCTTTTGTGATATAGCCTTCAACATCAAAGCTGTTGTTCTGGCGGTCTTCTTCTGTTGGCTGGTCGTAGAATACCACTGAGTTCACTTTTGCTTTTGCTGCGGTTGCTGCGACTTCATCTTTAAGGGCATGCACTTTTCCGTTCTGCGCCGCATGGATAAAAGTTACTTCTTTTTCAGGCTGCAGTTCTGCTACTGTGTTCAGCATGCTGACCATCGGAGTTAGGCCAACGCCTCCACTTAGCAGGACGACTGGAGTGTCTTTTTCTGTATCAAGGAAGAAGTCGCCTGCTGGTGCACTAATTTGCAGAACTTCGCCTTCTTCTACGCTGTTGTGCAGGTAGTTCGATACTTTGCCATCCGGAGTTTCCATGCCAGCTTCTTTTTTCACACTGATACGGTAATAATCTTTTCCAGGAGCATCTGACAGGCTGTACTGGCGGATATGTGTGAACTTTTCGCCTTCGATTTCTAGCTTGATGCTGATATACTGTCCTGGCTTGAATGTAGCGATTGCCTTCCCATCGACCGGCTTCAAGTAGAAAGAAGTGATGACTTCACTTTCCTCAACCCTTTTCGCAACAATAAATGGACGGAAGTCCTTCCAGCCGCCTCTTTGGTTCGCAGCTTCATCATACATTTCCGCCTCCACAGAGATGAATGCATCCGCGATCACGCCATAAGCTTCGGCCCACGCATTGATGATTTCATCTGTAGCCGCATCTCCAAGAACTTCCTTGATTGCAATCAGCAAGTGCTTACCGACGATTGGATAATGTTCAGGCAGGATGCCAAGGCTGCGGTGCTTATGCGCAATCTGGTTTACAACCGGCAGGATCGCTTCAAGATTGTCGATGTATTTTGCAGCAGCATAGACTGTTCCAGCAAGCGCTCTTTGCTGTCTGCCCTGCTTCTGGTTCGCATGGTTAAAAATGTTCAATAACTCAGGATGATTTTCGAACATTGTTTTATAGAAAACTGTCGTGATTTGTTCTCCGTGCACTTCAAGTACTGGTACTGTTGATTTGATAATCTCAATCGTTTTTTGATCTAGCATTTCATACACTCCCCTATGTTTGTATCTTCTCGTTAAGGTGTTTTACCTCATTCCCATAGTGATTATAATAAATTACTTGAGCAAACTAAGTGATGCAAATCACACTATCGTAAAATAGTTCTTTTGAAACGGATTTTTCATTGGGATTTGCTTCATTCCAAACAGATTTCATAATAAAAATGAACTAAATCTGGGAATATGACAAATCAAAGCCATCAACCTATACGAAAAAAGAACTAACAAAAAATTTTATAGCGAGATTTTAATTTATATAGCGAAAATTTCATTTATATAGCGACTTTTCTATTTTTATAGCGATTTTTTCTTTTTTATAGCGACTTTTAAATTTTTATAGCGAATTGGAAAAAAACGCAGATTTTTTCCAGTTTGTGAGAACAAAAATAAGCACTGCCTAAGCAGTGCTCTCCACATTTCTAAAAATCAAACCGTTCTTCAAAAACAGTAACTTCCTTCATTCGTTTCCGGTTCAGTTCAAAACCTATGCCAGGGTTCTCAGGCACCTTGATCATCCCGTTTTCCACCTTGATCTCCGGCTGTATGATATCTTCTTCCCAATAGCGGTCCGAACCGGAAATATCCCCAGGTATCGTGAATCCAGGTAGTGAAGCGAGCGCTATGTTATGTGCTCTTGAAATTCCGAATTCAATCATGCCCCCGGCCCATACAGCAATGCCTTTTGAGTGGCAGTAATCATGAATTCTTCTGGCTTTACCTAAGCCCCCGACACGGCCGATTTTTATATTGATGACCCCGCAGCTACCAAGCTCGACTGCTTTCCTGGCGTCATCAAAAGTGACGATGCTTTCATCCAGGCAAATGGGTGTCTTGATTTGATTCTGAAGCTTCGCATGATCAACAATGTCATCAAAACCCAGCGGCTGTTCGATCATCAGCAGGCCGAATTCATCAAGAGCTTTTAAACGGTCCGTATCCTTTAGCGAATATGCCGAGTTTGCATCTGCCATCAGTGGCAAATCAGGAAATCGCTCGCGAATGCCGGAAATCAGTTCGTAATCAGTTTCGGGGCTGATTTTTATTTTCACACGCTTGAAGCCTTGCTCCAGATAGCTGTCAATTTGTTTCACGACTTCAGACAAATTCGGGTTCCCAACAACCACACCTGCAGGAATCTCTGACATCGTTCCGCCAATAAGCCTTGATAACGGGATGCCTTCTTTCTTCGCCTGTAGATCCCAGAGCGCAGTTTCAAGGGCGGACTTTGCCATATGGTTCCTGCGCACGGAACTGAACAATCCGAATGCTTCATCAGGATGGCTAGGCCCCTTTTTTTTCAAAAGAGGGATCAAAAAGTCCTTAAGCACATGATAAGAGGTTTGCACCGTTTCCTCTGTATACCAGGGAGATGAAAATGCTACCCCTTCACCATACCCGGTGAGGCCTTTACGATCTTCCACTTCCACAATGATCGCTTCCCTGTCGGTGACCGATCCTAAATGAGTCATGAAAGGCTGCTTCAATGGCATTTTAATGACCGATAAATGTACGGACTTAATTTCCATTTTCATCACACTCCGCATCCAGCCAATCACGCAGTTTGCGTCTCAATAATTTCTTTGCGGCATTACGGGGCAGGCAGTCAACGAAGTGGATTTTTTTCGGAAGCTTGTATTTTGCAAGTTTTTGTTCACAGAGCTTGAGCAACTCTTCTTCTGACACGCCCAAATTATTTTTCACAATAAAAGCGACAGGTACTTGTCCCCATTTCTCATCAGGGATTCCAATCACGCCGGCATCAGCAACACCTGGATGTGAAAGCAGGACACCTTCAATCTCAGCAGGATAGACATTTTCCCCGCCGGAAATAATCAAATCGGAACGGCGGTCCAGAACATACAGGAATCCATCGCCGTCCACATAGCCAATATCGCCGGTATGAAGCCATCTCTCGCGGATTTTATCGGCTGTTTCATCAGGACGGTTCAAGTACCCTGCTGTCACATTCGGGCCTTTGACAATAATTTCTCCCTCTGCACCCGGCTGAACATCCTTGCCATCTTCATCCACTATCCGAATCTGGTTGGAGAACAGCGCTTTACCGGCAGAACCAAGGCGCTCAATGCTGTATTCAGGTGACAATGTCGCAAACTGCGAAGAGGTTTCTGTCATCCCATAGGTTTGGAATACCGGAATATCCTTTTCCAGACAGGATTGAAGTAGTGGCAAAGGAGCAGGCCCTCCGCCCAACAGCATGCAGCGGAAGTATTCCGGCAGTCTGTCAGATCCCAATTCGTCAATGATCCGCCTTAGCATCGTGCTGACGACCGACATAATGGTGATCTGGTAACGACTGATATCATCGATTACCTTTTTCTCTTCAAAAGAAGAATGTAAGACAATCGGCATTCCATATATTTGGCTTCTCATTAAAATAGAGTAGCCGCTGATATGGAAAATCGGTACAGTGCATAACCATTTATCCTGACCATGCAAACCGAGATTAAGCGCTGAGGCATTCGCGCTCCACCAGTGGTTTCCGTATGTTTGCATGACACCTTTCGGATTGCCGGTCGTGCCTGACGTATACATGATTGTAGTGACTTCATCCATATCGTATTCTTCAAGAATAAGTGGATTTATTCCTTCGAGTTCTTTTAAGTCATCTGTGCTGACTTTCTTTGTATCAGAATGAATGGCTGAAACTTTATCATTGAAGCGGGTTTCATATAGAAGTACATCGGCTTGACTATCACCCAACTGCCATGAGAGTTCTTCTGAGGTAAGGCGATTGTTCAAAATGACCGCCCTGATTCCAGCCATTTGCAAAGCATATAAAATTAAGGCAGATTCAGCCTGATTGGAAAACAGCACGGCTGCCGCCGTACTTTTTTGCAGGCCCAGGGCACCCAGCTTTCCAGCATATGTTTGGGCCTTTTCAAAAACTTGCTTAAATGTAAAGGTGCGTCCTTCAAAAATCAGCGCTTCCCGGTCTGGAGAGAGATCGGCCCGTTTTTTCAGCCAATTCGGCATCGTTTCTGTCATTGATGTCATCCTTTCTCTACATACTAAAACAGCTTGATGGAGGCCCATCAAGCTGCGTCAAAATTATAAATCAAGGGAATCTTGGGAACTGGCCGAAGTCTGGCTTGCGCTTTTCCTTGAACGCGTCGCGGCCTTCTTTTGCTTCATCTGTTGTGTAGTAAAGCAATGTTGCATCTCCTGCCATCTGCTGAAGTCCAGCAAGTCCATCAGTATCAGCGTTCATTGCCGCTTTCAGGAAGCGAAGCGCAGTTGGGCTCTTCTCAAGCATTTCTTCACACCACTTGAGCGTTTCTTCTTCAACCTGGTCAAGAGGTACAACTGTGTTGACAAGACCCATGTCCAAAGCTTCCTGGGCATTGTACTGACGGCACAGGTACCAGATTTCACGTGCCTTTTTGTGGCCGACGATTCTTGCGAGGTAGCCTGAACCGTATCCGGCATCAAAGCTTCCTACTTTAGGGCCTGTCTGGCCGAAAATAGCGTTATCAGCCGCGATTGTCAGGTCACATACGACATGAAGCACATGGCCTCCACCGATTGCATAACCTTTTACTTGAGCGACAACTGGTTTAGGAATCACACGGATTAAACGCTGAAGGTCAAGGACATTCAAACGTGGAATCTCATCTTCACCAACGTATCCACCATGTCCGCGCACTCTCTGGTCTCCGCCGGAGCAGAATGCATCGTCTCCAGCTCCAGTAAGGACGATTACGCCCACGCTTGAATCATCACGAGCATAAGAAAATGCATCGATCATTTCCATAACCGTTTTCGGACGGAATGCGTTGCGCACTTCCGGGCGGTTAATGGTGATTCTCGCAATGCCATTATATGTTTCATACAGAATATCTTCGTAATTGCGTTCTGAAACCCATTCAACTGTCATTAAGATAACCTCCTATTATGTATTCGACAAAAACTCACTTACTATTGTACCAAATTTTTCTCGTTCTTCCACATGAATTGCATGCCCGCAGCCATTTATCGTCAAATTTGTCGGATTTGGCAGCTTCGAAGCCATGTCGGCGGCTATTCTGCAAAACTTTTCATCAAGCTCTCCTGTAATCAGCAGGGTTTCAAAGTCAAAGTTCACAAGCTCATCCCACCAAGAAGGCTGGGCACCGGTTCCCATTCCCCGCAGGCTGTTTGCCAGGCCTACAGGATCATTCCTCAGCCTTTGACTTCTTATTTGTTCCCTTACTTCTGCCGGAAGATTCAACTGAGAATGAAAAAGCGGGATCGTTTCCCAAAAGTCGATGAATTTCTCCACGCCTTCCCTCTCAATCCTGGCTGCCAGTTTATGGTCCTGCTGAATTCGTGCTTCTCGCTCTTCAGGAGTTTTGAGTCCTGGCGTTGTGCTCTCAAGAACGAGCTTCCTTACCCTTTCAGGATACAGACTCGCAAATGTAATGGCTGTCCGTCCGCCCATTGAGTATCCAAGCAAATCCGCTTTTTCAATACCGAGCTGGTCTAAAAGAATCTTAAGGTCCTTTGCTGCTTTCTTGATATCATATCGCTCCATATCGCCTGGCGATTCAGTCTTGCCGTGGCCAATGAGGTCAACCATCACAAGGTCTGAATGCTGTTCCCATATAGGACAAAACGGCTTCCATGTAGAAGCCTCTCCGGTAAAACCATGGAGCAATACGAGAGGATAGCCGCTTCCGTATTGCTCGACATGATATTGGATTCCATTAATCATGGTTTTCATGATTCGTCACCTTTTAGCATAGCCGTTATTTCCCGGGAAACAGATTTCCACAAATTTCGATGTTCCAGCATATTCGAATCCCTTGCCGTGCGGATTTCCATGACCTTCAAGCCTTCGACGTGCTGATTTTCGGTAAAGGTCTCGGAAAAATGCGCCCAATCCTTAATCAAGTCATATTTCCCTTTGTACATCGTGACAACATGGCTGAAGTCAAGATCGAGCGGAGTGCCGAAAAGCATCTCGAAATGCTTTGGCTCGTTTGCCTGGGGCAGGAAAGAGAATATTCCTCCGCCATTATTATTGATCAGCAAAATATTAATATCGATATTATACAATTTTGATGCCAGCAGCCCATTCAGGTCATGATATAAAGTTAAATCCCCCAGCACAAGGTAACATGGCTGCGATACACTCGCTACCCCAAGTGCAGTAGAGACAATCCCGTCTATGCCATTCGCTCCCCTATTAGCCATGACCTTGATATTCTTATCATTAAGCAGGAAAAACGAATCTAGGTCACGAATCGGCATGCTGTTGCCAACGAATAGAGTCGCTCCTTCAGGAAGCATTTGAGCAAGCAGATGGAACAGCTTGCCTTCACTCAATTCCTCTACCTCGGCAATGCCCTTTAGCTGATGCTTGGCCGTATCATTCAACGCAAGCCACTTATCCAAATAGGGAGACTCATTAACATGATCAACGGCACTGCTGATCTTCTCGCAAAAAAGTGCTTCATCACAATAATACATATCACTTGCAGACATCGTCGGCTCGCGCCAGCCGGCACCGCTATCAATCACAAACTGCCTGGCGTGGCGGTTCTCTTTTATAAAGATCGTCAGCGCTTTTGAAACAGGCATCGCACCAAAACGGATGATTACATCGGGCTTTAAAGCTTCCTTCGCGTCTTCATTACGCAAAAACGCATCATATGTATCGACAATATTATGTCCGTCGTGTTCACCGCTTCGCAGCTGCGATAGCGGGTCAGCGATAATCGGGAACTTCAGGCTGTCAGCAAGCGCAAGCACGCGTTCAGCAAACTCACTGCTATCGATCTGCCCGCAGACGATGATTCCGTTTTTATAGGACGCAAGGTCTTCAGCAATTCTCGAAAACAATTCATCTGACAAGCTTATTCGTCCGGTCTGGATTTCGACATATCCACCAACACGCTCAGGCAGTTCGAATAAATTTTCATCCAGCTTTGGAATCAATGGTTCCCTGAACGGGAAGTTCAAATGGACAGGTCCCTGCGGATAGCTTGATGCTGTTGCAGTCGCTCTGCCACAAACAGTACGTGCATAGCGAATCATGTCCTCCGTTTTTTCCGGAGGCGCCATCTCAACAAACCATTTAACGTTTTTTCCATACAAATGAATTTGGTCAATTGCCTGTGGTGCTCCGACATCACGCAGTTCATGCGGACGATCCGCTGTCAGGACGATCAGCGGGACTCTTGAAATACTCGCTTCAATGACCGCAGGATAATAGTTTGCCGCAGCCGTACCAGATGTACAAAGGAGCGCCACGGGCTTTTGGGTTGCTTTGGCAATCCCAAGGGCGAAAAATGATGCAGAACGCTCATCGACAAGAATATGGTTTCTCAGGTCAGGATGCTCTGCCATCACCAGTGCCATTGGCGTTGATCTCGAACCAGGACTGATGACAACATCCTTCACCCCTGTTTTGGATAACTCTGCAACAAATGCAGCGATATACGCTGTTAAATCTTCCTGGTGACTCATGTTATCTTTCCTCCAAGTGCTGTAAGCATCGGTCGGAACTTGATGCTAGTCTCTTTATATTCGCTTTCGGCATTTGAATCTGCCACGACTCCACATCCGGCAAATAAGGAAGCCTCATTCCCCTGGATCAATCCTGAACGGATCGCTACGGCAAATTCACCGTTCCCCTGATAATCGATCCAGCCAACAGGTGCAGCATATAGCCCTCTGTCCAGCTGTTCGATTTCCCTGATTTTCTCAATCGCTTCCTGCTTCGGCAATCCTCCGAGTGCTGGAGTCGGATGGAGTCTGTCGACCAGATGAAGAATCGATGTCCCTTCCCGGTTTTTACCGATGACAGGGGTATACAGATGCTGGATGTATTTCATCTTCATTAAAGCAGGCTGCTCTGGAAGGATGACCTCATCACAGGTTTCCTCCATCGCCTCTTTGATCATATCAACAACATATTGGTGTTCAATCAAATTTTTCTGGTCTGTTAAAAGTTCCGTGCCCAGCTTTTCATCTTCTTCAGGAGTGTTCCCCCTCGCGATCGAACCTGCGAGGCATGCTGAAAACAGGCTATTTCCATCCTTCTTGACCAGTCTCTCGGGTGACGCCCCGATAAAGCAGTCCCCATTGGATTCAAAGGCGAAGATGAAGCTCGTTTTCTGGTGATTCAGAAGATTCGCTAGGACTCTTTCTGCCTGAACCTCATTTTCGAAACGGAGACGCAGCTCCCTTGCGAGGACAACCTTTTTCAGGTCGCTATTTTCAAAACCGTTTACGACATCTGTTACAGTCTGCTTCCATGCTTCCGGCTCGATTTCAACAATTTCCTTGAGATCAAGCTGAGCAAGTGCCGGTTTCACAACTGCCTTCGAGAGCAATTCTTGCCGCTCACTGGACACTTTTTCAAATAAAGTAAGATCATCATGCTGGGTGCAGATTACGTTTGTCGTAAAATACGCCTCTCCCTTGATCATGGTCAGCATGTATTTCGGAATATGGAATAATGCTTCTGAAAACTTGGCCCATAAAGCCGTTCCTTTTTTCAGCGGGTCGAACGAAAATCCGCCGAACAAGGCTGGCCCTGTTCCGTTAAGATTGAATTTATTAAATACCAGAGCGGAATCCATGAAGCGCTTCCACTCTTTTTCAACATGAAAAAAGCGGTCAGCTGCCTGATCCGACTGTATTTGACCGCAAATCCCCAATCCTGCCAGGGTCTGTTCTCCCTCAGGATCCTTCCAGAAAAAACGTTCTCCTAAATATTTTTCCCGGCCTGAAGCAAAAAAATGAAAAGGATCGATACGATCTATTTTATGGACTTCGCTTACCAAAATCGACTGAGATAGTCCTTTGGCCCGCTCAATCCCATCAAGAATTCCCTGTCTAAGTTCCGTTTCCTGAATGGCAACCAAAATTATCCCCCCAATAACAGCCTCTCATCTGTTATCAAACGTTTAAAAGCTTATTTTAAGATACACCTCATACATCACGATGTCAATCATGGCGGGCTTTTCAAAGCGATTATCATCCTTATTATATATTTCATGCCAAAGGCTTGCATAATCTGGAAAAACCATCCTGCTTAGACGTGAAAATACTAATTGACAGTGGATATGTGAATATCTACACTAATAATTGTAAGGTAATTTAGCCTAGATATTAAAGGTCTTTTTGACAATTTTCGTTCTTTTAGATAAAATATTAAGGTTTGATAGATTGATATTAAGGGAGAGAATTAGATATGCAATCACAGCTACAGCCTAGTTCTTCACCAGCAGTTGATAAAGCAAGCTGGAAAGTCTGGTGGCAATTAACCCGTCCGCATACATTGACTGCCGCATTTGCACCTGTCCTTCTCGGTACTGCTTTAGCCATAGAAAACAGCGGCGGCATCCATTGGGGCATGTTTATAGCCATGCTGGTCGCAAGCCTGTTAATCCAGGCAGCAACAAATATGTTCAATGAATATTATGATTTTAAACGTGGACTTGATAATGAGAATTCCGTTGGGATTGGCGGCGCGATTGTCCGTCATGGCATCAAGCCCAAAACGGTCTTGAATCTCGCCTTCAGTCTTTATGGAATATCCGTTTTACTCGGTGTATATATCTGTATGAGCACGAGCTGGTGGGTCGCAGCTGTCGGAGTTGTTTCCCTGGCTGCCGGTTACCTTTACACAGGCGGTCCGCTGCCGATTGCCTACACTCCTTTCGGTGAGCTTGTCGCTGGCTTTTTCATGGGTGTACTGATCATATTGATTTCGTTTTATATCCAGACTGGCACTGTCACACCGACAAGTGTACTCGTATCATTCCCGAGCTTTTTGCTGGTAGGTGCCATCCTGCTTGCTAATAATATCCGTGACCTTGACGGCGACAAAGATTTTGGCCGGAAAACACTCGCCATCCTGCTTGGAAGGAAAGGTGCGATCCGACTGCTTGCTGGCATGTTCATCGTGTCATATACATGGGTGATTGGCCTAATCATTGCGGGTGTTGTATCCCCTTGGCTGGCGATTGTCGCACTTAGCATTCCAAAAGCAGTTAAAGCAACAAAAGGTTTTATTGGAAAATCCAATCCTATTCAAATGATGCCGGCAATGGCGGCAACGGCAAAGACCAACACGATCTTTGGCCTGCTTTTATCCGTCGGTATTTTCATCAGCTTAATTTAATGTTAAACGAGAAGCTTCTGCCTTAGGCGGAAGCTTTTTCTATGTTTCCTGAAATGATGAGCGGGTATTTAGAACGTATGACACGAAACAATATGAAGGATGTGTAATCATGTTGACAAAGGAACAGCTCAATAACTTGAAGGAAACACTTATAAATGAAAAAGAAACACTTCAATCACAAATAGATCAAAATGAAGAGGAAGGTTACCTTGAAGGCAGCCAGAGGGAGGCAACCGGAGAACTTTCTTCCTACGATAACCATCCCGCCGACAGTGCAACAGAATTATTCGAGCGCAGCAAGAACCTGGCGATGGACGAGCATCATGATGACCAGATTGGCAAAGTTGAGAATGCCCTTAAGGCGATCGAGGACGGCACCTACGGAAAATGCGCCGAATGCGGGAAAGAGATCCCATATGAGCGACTCGAAGTAATTCCATACACGTTATATTGTGTCGAACACTCGCAGGAACAAGGTCTATCAAATGACCGTCCAGCAGAGGAAGAAGTATTGGAATACACACATGAAGCAGATTTCGACCGCAGACAGAACGAGGAGATGGCCGACAATAGGAACAGCTTCAATGATGTAGCTGAGTTCGGGACCTCCGAAACACCATCCGATTTTACCGGAGACCACGAAGATTACAATAAGCTTTATATTGATAATGAAACCGAGCGCGGGTTCACTGAAGACTATGAATCCTTCAGCGCCACAGATATCGAAGGCGATGACCGGCAAGTATTCCAGAGCGACAGCGAAGAGGAATACGAGGAAAGGCTGGACGAAACCGGCATGGAATCCGAGCTTGGCGATATCCCTTATAAAGAGGGAGATAGTTATGTAGATGACAAAAAAAAGGATGAAGATAAATAAGCAGAAGCCTCAGTTCATTAAGTGAACTGAGGCTTTTTTAATAACCATTTGGAAATCCAGGGAGCAAATAAAGCCGTTCAGCGACGAAAAACGGCCGCTGTTTTCATGCCGCAACTGTCCCTACTCACTCTCTGTATTCACAATAACACTGCTTCTGATTGGTTTCCCCCTATAAGTCAGCACTCCGTGATCATTGGAGTTGAGAGTAACCATGATTTCATTTTTCCCTTTCTTCAAGGTGCCAAGATTGTAATATTGTCCATACAGCCGATTTACTTTTTTGCCGTTTATGTAAAGATGCGCGTGGCCCTCGTTGTAACTTGGGAGCTCACTCCCTACTTTTTTTGGAGCAAAAGAAAAATTAGCAGTATTAACTCCCAAAAGCCAGGTACCTGACATGTCTTGAGTGACGCTTATATTGACCGAAGGAACTTTGTATCCGCCTGGAATTTCGGCTACATCATGCTGCATGTGACTGGCTGAAGAAAGATTATGTTCGTTATTACTTGTAAAGTAAAAAAAGAACACGATGAACGGGATGAAAAAAACTAAAAAGCTATTGAACTTTTTCATATTCAACACCTCGCCTTCATGCATCTGGTTCCAGCCGTTTGATCATGAAGCCAATCACCACAAGCAATGCCCCGATCGCTAAAAATGCCAGGTCATACATTAATGGGTTTTCAGCCATTGGTTTGACCCGGTGTACCTGGAGTATATGATGGTCAACAATTCCTTCTACGATATTGAATGCACCGCCGCCGATGTAAATCCCTCCAAGGAAGATCCTCCAGCTGGTGCCAAGCTCTTTTTTCCGGGCATCCTGAAAAATTTTCACGCCACCCCAGATGAGAGTGGCTGAGAACAGCGCTGTGAACAGTCCATCTGTAACAATCTCCAGCTGAATATTATCGCTGAGGACCATATGATGCCACTGAAGGAGCTGGTGGAACACAATACCATCAATCGCTCCCAATAAGCCCAGGCCAAGGATCAAACCGGCAATGAATAAGTTTTTATTTTCCCTTTTCAATGAAAACACCTCTTAAAAAATTGCATACTATCACGATTAGTGCCCAAATAATGGGGATAGTATACAGAGGAATTAAAAAAAGATTGGAGCAATTCATCTCCAATCTCGCGGGTAAAATCATCATTCTGCCTCCACTGCATCTGCTTTTGTCTCGTGGACAGTGCCAAACGGATGCTCAGGCGGTGCGTAAATCACATATACTTTCAGCTTTGTATTCCCTATGTTTGTCACGTTATGCCATTTCCCTTCTGGAATCAGGATGGCATAATCATCATACACTCTCGCTTCGAAATCGAGATTATCCTTACTGTCGCCCATCTGCACAAGTGCTTCCCCTTCTTCGACGCGGATGAACTGGTCCCCTGTTTCATGGATTTCGAGGCCAATATCATCCCCAACATCGATGCTCATGACCGTCACCTGCAAATTCTTCCCCGTCCAAATGGCTGTCCGGAAGGTTTCGTTCTGCAAGGTCGCATCTTCAATATTGAGGGTATAAGGTTCTTTTCCATAGTCCTGTAAACGGCTTCCCGCCTCTTCCCGCAGACAGCTAAACCGCGTCGCATGCTCTAATTCATCAGTAAACGCACGGAAAAAGACATGGCCAACCGGAAGATTCTGTGTCAGTAAATAGCGGTTACGATATTCATGGTAATCCTGGTTCTCCAGTTCATAGGCCCTTTGCAGACCATCACGATAAGACTCGAATTCTATCTTTTCATATTGAGTTTGCGGCTGTTGGCCTGTCAGTGTGATGTATAAGTCTGCAAATTGGTTGAAATGGATTTGTTTATCCTCTAAAGCCTGCATGATCGCTTTCCTGTGCCTCTGGTTTGGCGCTGCTTCCGCCAGGCGGCCAAAAAAATCAATGGCTGAAGCTTCTCCTTTTATACCAGCAAGCAGCGCTTCAAGTACCTGCTCTTGGCTATTTTGATTGAATCGCATCATATTGTTTGGGCTATATGAACCTGAACTTACATAAGATTGATAGGGATAGGTGGGACCGTACACATTACTCATTCCCTTCACAGATTTTATCAACCTATCCTATGCCCATTCATTTGGATTCGTACATTGTTCAATTTATGGACAAGAATATTCTTGGGGCAGAGTCTCAAACTAAGACTAAATCATATGGGACGGAGATAAAAAAATGAGTATTGTTCTTGCTCTGCTTGCTGCACTTTTTGCCTCTTTTACAGCAATTCTCGCAAAGATTGGCATTGAGGATGTCGATTCGAACCTGGCCACCGCTGTCAGGACTGTGGTGGTCGTCATCATGGCTTATTTGATGGTGGTGATTACGGGCCAGACCGAAAATATAATGGCAGTATCAACGAGATCACTGATATTCCTTGTTCTATCAGGATTGACAACAGGCCTTTCCTGGCTGGCTTTTTTCAAAGCAATCCAGATTGGGGGTGTTTCCAAGGTTGTCCCGATTGATAAATCAAGCGTGGTACTGACGATCCTGCTTTCTTTTATCATCCTGAGGGAACCTGCCACAATGCCTGTTGTGGCAGGTGGTATCATCATTTCGATAGGTACCTTCGTATTGATTGGAAAAAAGAAAAAGAAAAACATGCAGAGAAAAAAGGGATTCAACACGAAATCGTACCTGTTCCTCGCCATCATGTCTGCTGTTTTTGCGGCGCTGACCAATATTCTCGCAAAAATCGGAATTGAAGATGTCGATTCCAATGTGGCGACCTTCATCCGGACTGTCGTGATCATTATTTTTGCCTGGGGAATTGTATTTTTTCAGGGAACTGTGAAGGAATTGAAGAAGATTTCAAGGAAGTCTTACATCTTTCTGATCCTATCCGGTGCAGCCACAGGCTTCTCCTGGCTTTGTTACTTCGCCGCACTCGCAATCGGAAAGGTAAGTATCGTTAATCCCATCGATAAATTCAGCGTCGTCCTCACAATGATCCTGAGCTTCATCATTCTAAAAGAAAAACCGACCCGCTCTACCGTGACAGGTGCTGTATTGATTACGATTGGCACTGGGCTGTTGATTCTATGAAAAGGATATAAGACAAGAACAGGCCAAACCGTCAACGGTTTGGCCTAATTCTATACTTTCAAAGCAGATTGGACTTTCCAGATTTCATCCGCATATTCCCTTATGGTCCTGTCGCTGGAGAAATATCCGGACTTGGCGATATTCACCAGGCTCATCCGCAGCCATTCGCCGCGGTTGAAGTATTTCCGGCTGACTTCCTGGTGTGCCTCTGCATAGGAAGCAAAGTCCCTCAGAACAAAATACTGGTCATTATGGCCCAGCAAAGAATCATAGATTTCATTGAAATGGTTCTCAGTATCAGGGAAGAACCCATTCACCAGCTGGTCAACGACTTCCCGGATCCGTTCATCATGGTGGTAGTACTCCAGCGAATGATAGCCGCCGTTATGCTGGTAATCCAGCACTTCCTCTGCACTCAATCCGAACAGGAAGATGTTCTCCCTGCCAACCATTTCCGTAATCTCGACATTGGCACCATCAAGTGTGCCCAGTGTCAAAGCGCCGTTCATCATGAACTTCATATTTCCTGTCCCAGAAGCTTCCTTGCTCGCCGTTGAAATCTGCTCACTGATATCCGCTGCCGGAAAAATCTCCTCGGCCAGCGACACACGATAATTTTCAAGGAAAACGACCTTCAGCTTCTCTTTCGTCGCCGGGTCATTATTCACCTTGTCAGCAACACTGTTAATGAGTTTAATCACATTTTTGGCAAAATAATACCCAGGTGAGGCTTTGGCGCCAAAAATGAAGGTCCGTGGATACAACAGTGCTTCCGGGTCTTTTTTCAACGCATTATACAGCTGCATGATGTGCAGCACATTCAACAGCTGCCGCTTATAGGCGTGGAGCCTTTTTACCTGGATATCGAAAATCGATTCTGTGTCGACTTCAATCCCCGTTTTATCAAAAATCCGCCTTGCGAGTCGTTCTTTATTCTCCTGCTTGATGCCATGCAGTTTTTCCAGGAAGGCTGCATCTTCCTTGTAGCGCATCAATTCCTCCAGTTTATGCGGCGCACCTACCCAATCTGGACCAATTGCATCGGTAATCAACCCGGACAATCCAGGGTTTGCCTTCAACAGCCAGCGCCGGTGAGTGATGCCATTCGTCTTGTTATTGAATCGCTCTGGATAGAATTGATAAAACAAGTTCATTTCCCGATTTTTCAAGATATCCGTATGGAGCTTTGCCACCCCATTAATGCTGTGACTGCCGACAATCGCTAGCGGAGCCATCCTCACCTCGCCATGGGCAATGATTGCCATGCTTTCGACCCGGGTCCAATCCCCTGAATATTGCTCCCATACCTCTTTACAGAAACGCTCGTTTATCTCTTCCACGATCATGTATATACGAGGCAGCAACGGCTGGAATATCCTGATTGGCCAGCGTTCAAGCGCCTCTGCCAGGGTTGTATGGTTTGTATAGGAAAGCGTCTGGACAGTAATATGCCACGCATCTTCCCAGCCAAGTCCCTCTTCATCCATGAGAATCCTCATTAACTCAGGTACCGCGATTGCAGGGTGTGTATCATTGATGTGGATGCTCACATAATCATGGAACTCTAGCAAACTCTTATTCTTCTTTTTAAACGATTTCACAATCGCCTTCAAGCTCGCTGCGACAAGGAAATATTGCTGCTTCAGCCGCAGGATTTTTCCTTCGTCATGGGTATCGTCCGGATATAAAAACTCCGAAACCGACTCGGTATCCTTCTTATATTTGAAAATATCGGCATTAGCCGGAAATCTCGATGGCTCAGCATTCCAAAGACGAAGGGTATTTACCGTCTGGGTCTGATACCCGATGACAGGAAGATCGTATGGAACAGCCATGATGGTCTCGGCGTTCAGATGCCTGAAAACGAGCCGGCCATTTTCCATTCTGCTCTCAATCTCTCCCCAAAAAGGGACTTCCACTGCATCATCCGTCTTGCGTACCTCCCACACATGACCGTGCCTCAGCCATTGCTCCGGAAGTTCAACCTGGTAGCCATCAACGATTTTCTGCTCAAACAAGCCATGCTTGTAACGGATTCCGCAGCCATGTCCAGGCAAATCAAGCGATGCCAGCGAATCAAGGAAACAGGCGGCAAGACGGCCAAGACCGCCATTGCCAAGACCGGCATCCGCCTCGATTTCCTCCAATTGATCAAGCTCGATTCCCAGTTCTCTGAGTCCCTTGCATACAACCTCTTCAACACCCAGGTTGATTAGATTGTGCCTGAGCAGCCGTCCCAACAGGAATTCGATTGACAGGTAATACACCTGCTTTTTCGCGCCAGCACGATATAATTCATTTGTTTTAATCCAATCAGAACTCACATGCTCCCTGATCATATGCCCGAGAGTCTGGAATTGCTCCCGGCTCGTGCTTTCTTCAAAGCTGGTTCCAAACATCATCTCGAGTTTTTTCAAGAAAGCGGTTTTGAATTTGGGAACATTAGAAAACATGCGATTCACTCCTTGAGATGAGATCGGAATACAAGTCTTTGTATTGTCTTGCCGACTGCGCCCAGCTATAGTCTGTTTCCATCGCCGTTGCCATCAGCTGCAGCCATTTTTCACGCTGATGGTAAAAAGACAGTGCCCGTTCAATCGTAAAGAGCATGTCATGGGCATTGAAATTTGCAAAAGTAAAACCATTGCCCTGCCCGTTAAATTCATTATAAGGCTGGACCGTATCGTTCAGCCCGCCCGTCTCCCTGACAACCGGGATCGATCCATAGCGCATCGCGATCATCTGGCTCAATCCGCAAGGCTCGAACTTTGATGGCATCAAAAATAAATCCGATCCTGCATACACCTGATGTGCAAGATTTTCATCAAAACCGATATAAACGCCACATTGATCAGGGTACTGCACAGCCATGTCCCTGAAGAAGTGCTCAAACTCAGGGTCACCGGTGCCAAGAACAACGAGCTGCAATCCTGTTGCCAAGATTTCATGGAAAACTTTCCTGACCAAATCAAGGCCTTTTTGTTTGGTAAGCCTTGTGATCATCGCTACAACCGGAACATCATCATTGACTGGCAGGCCAAAACTTCGCTGTACTTGCAGCTTGTTGATCACTCTTCTTTCAAGTCCCCATACTCCAAAACTGGCGGCCAGGCCAGGATCGCTTTCCGGGTCATATGCAACATGGTCGATCCCGTTCAGGATCCCGGAAAGATCCTCCTTTCTTTTTCTCAGGATCCCATCAAGTTTTTCACCAAAATACTCGGTCTGGATTTCGTCCTTATAGGTGGGGCTGACAGTCGTGATATGATCTGCTGAAATCAATGCCGCTTTCATGAAATTGGCCATCCCGTAAAATTCAAGCTGTTCCTCATTGAAATAAGAGCTCTCAATCTGCAGCAGGTCACCCAGCACTTCCTGTGGGAAGATTCCCTGGAATTGTAGATTATGAATTGTGAATACCGACCGGATCAGTCCATAACCCGGACGCTTATAATACTCTGTCCGCAGCAAGAATGGAATCATCCCGGTATGCCAGTCATGGCAATGGATCACATCAGGATAAAATTCGCTTTCAGCGATGAACTCGAGCACCGCCCTGCTGAAAAAGGAAAAACGCTCCCCATCATCATAATGCCCATAAAGGCTATCCCGCTTGAAATAATACTCATTGTCCACAAAGTAAAATGTGACACCATCATGTTCAAGAGTTTCAATGCCGCAATATTGCGAGCGCCAGCCTAATTGCACAGTAAACTCTGTCACTTTCTTCATTTCAGAACGGAATTTCTCAGGAATCAACCCGTATTTCGGTAAAATCACCCTGACATCCGTTCCCATTTTCTTTAGTTCCTTCGGAAGTGATCCCGCTACATCTGCTAGGCCCCCTGACTTGATGAAAGGAACACATTCCGATACTGCGAATAAAACCTTCACGAGCTGCTCCCCACTCCCTGGACTGCCCCTTTACGGATGACAGCAGGCGAGTCTGCTGGCGCTGTAATCACGGTTCCTGCCTCGATTCTTGCATCCTTATCTACAATGACTGAGTCCAATATACAATTCTCCTTAATCTGCGTCTTTTGCATGATGATACAATTGCGGATCACTGTACCCTTCCCGATTTTCACACCTCTGCCAATAATACTGTTTTCAACGGTCCCCTCAATCATCCCTCCATTAGCGACCATTGAGTTTCGGACCGATGCATCGACATCATAGCGAGTTGGCGGCTCATCTTTTACCTTTGTTAAAATAGGGCGTTCTTTAGGGAATAACTCCTTCCAAACCTCAGGCTTTAGCAAATCCATGCTCACACTGAAATATTTGGAGATGGTATCGACCATCACGGCATAGCCTTCATAATCGTAATAACAAAGCTGTAACTGACTGCTGGTATCCCTGGCAGCATCCCTCATATTCGAATATCCTGTTTCATTCCTTGTCAGGATCAAATCCATCAGCAGCGTTTTCTTTACAAGGTAAATTCCTAGCGACCTTCCATTCTTCTGTACCTCTGTAATGTCACAGCCGGATTCAATATGCCAGTCAAGCAAAGGCTGGAAATCCATATTGAAAACCGTATAGGAATTCGCAATCAACGCATAATCCTGTGTACTGCGTTCAAAATAATCAATGTTATCGGCAAAATGATCCAAAGTCCCAATTCCCGTATAATGTTTATCAAGATTAGGTGCAGGGAAGAAAAACAATCCATCCCTTTTTCGGTTGAGATCCCAATTCCTGCCTGAGCCTAAATGGTCCATCAACGACCGGTACTGGAATTTCGGAAAAATCGCCACACTCTCGATTCCCGAATTAACCATGTTGGAAAGGATAAAATCAATCAGCCTGTATCGTCCGCCAAAGGGAATCGCCGCCACCGACCGATGCAGGGATAGATCCTGGAGATCTTCGTGAACGGTTGTCGCATCTATTACTCCCAATAATCGTTTATTCATTTCTATTTCCTCCCGAAGTCGGTTCAATTGGATTGCAATTCACCGATTGTTTCTTCCGATACTAATGTAATTTCATTGCAGCTATCATCTGGCCTGATGATCGTTCCATCCGGGACATACACGCCTGGCGACACAATCGCCTTTTCAATCACGCAATTATGGCCAATGACGGCATCTGGCATAATGACCGCTTCCTTGATGACTGCACCTTTTTTAACCGTCACACCCTGGAACACGACCGTTTTAGAAACTTCCCCTTCAATCTTGCAGCCCTCATTGACCAGGGATTCCGAAACTTCCCCCTCTGGACAAATGTATTGCGGCGGCTGATTCGGGTTCACGGAATAAATCCGCCACGACTGGTCGAACAGATTCAGCTCACAATCCTTATCCAATAAATCCATATTCGCTTCCCACAGGCTCTGAACTGTCCCTACATCCTTCCAGTAGCCTTTAAAAGGATAGGCAAATAACTTCATATTTTCTTCGATCAGCAGCGGAATGATATCCTTGCCAAAATCATGGCTGGATTCGGGATTCTGGTCATCCCTTATCAGATATTCCCTTAAAACACTCCATTTAAAAATATAAATACCCATCGAAGCGAGATTATTTTTCGCGACATCCGGTTTTTCTTCAAATTCAGTAATTCTCAGCTCGGAATCCGTGTTCATGATCCCGAAACGATTGGTTTCTTCCCAAGGCACCTCTATGACCGAAATGGTCACATCAGCTCCTTTTTCCTCATGATAGTTGAGCATCAATTCATAATTCATTTTATAGATATGGTCACCTGAAAGAATCAAAACATATTCAGGATTATACTGATCAAGATAATTCAGGTTCTGAAAAATCGCACTTGCCGTGCCTGAATACCATTTGACCTCGGAACTCTCAGCATAAGGCGGCAGCACTGTCACCCCGCCATCCTTTCTGTCGAGGTCCCATGCACTGCCAATGCCAATATAGGAGTTAAGCAATAAAGGCTGATACTGGGTCAATACTCCGACTGTATGGATCCCTGAATTGGTGCAGTTACTCAATGGAAAATCGATGATCCGGTATTTGCCGCCAAAAGGGACAGCAGGTTTAGCGAGATTCTTTGTCAGTGAGTGCAGCCGGCTTCCTTTTCCTCCTGCCAACAGCATTGCCACGCATTTCTTCTTTTGCATGATTGTTTCTCCCCTTTCTTTTGATAACAGGACGTAAAACTGAGATTCCGAATGGAGAAATACTCATCTCTATAGAATATGGCCTTCCATGGAAAGCTATTTCTTCTGCTTTTCGCACTTTTTTATTCAACACGCCTGAACCCCCGAAAACCTCGGCATCGCTGTTTAAAATTTCCCGATATTCCCCGGGCTTCGGAACACCGATCCGATAGTCACTGTAAACTTTCTCAGTAAAATTACAGACGATGACAAGTAAATCTTCCGGATTCTGACCTTTTCGGATAAAAGAGAAAACCGACTGGTCACGGTTATCCGCATCAATCCACTCAAACCCTTCATAGCTCTGGTCAACCTCATACAACGGCTTTGAACGCTTATACAGTTTGATCAGCTCTTTTGTATAATGGTTTATTTTTTCATGCATTTCATACCCAAAGAGATTCCAGTCAAGCTGTTCCTGGTCCTTCCATTCCGAAAACTGGCCAAATTCTGTCCCCATGAAGGTCAGCTTCTTTCCCGGATGCGCCACCATGAATCCAAGTAAAAGGCGCAGCTGCGCGAATTTTTGCCAGTAATCCCCCGGCATTTTGTCAAGCAGTGACTTCTTTCCATGCACCACCTCATCATGTGAAAAAGGCAGGACAAAATTCTCTGAAAAAGCATAAAGCAGGGAGAACGTAACCTTATCATGTATATGTTTCCTGTTATGGCTTTCTTCCTCCATATACTTTAAGGTGTCGTTCATCCATCCCATGTTCCACTTGTAGGTAAACCCGAGTCCGCCATACTCCACTGGAGCTGTCACCTGCGGCCAGTCAGTCGAATCCTCCGCAACCATCAAAGCACCAGGTTCAAAATCCTTCACTGCTTTATTCAGCTTCTTTAAAAATTCCACCCCGTATGGATTGGCTGCATTGACTGAATTAGGCCAATAGATGATGTTCGCGACCGCATCAACCCTGAAGCCGTCAATATGATATTTCTCCAGCCAGAAAATTGCACTCGAAATCAGGAAGCTCTGAACCTCTGTTTTTCCTAAGTCAAAATTGGCTGTTCCCCAAACGAGGTTCTCCCGGTCACTCTCACGCTGGTAATCAAAAACATAACTGCCATCAAACTGATACAGCCCATGAGCATCCTTGCAAAAATGGCCAGGAATCCAGTCAAGGATAACTCCGATCCCGTTTTGATGGCACATATCTACGAAATACATAAAATCATGTGGTGTCCCATAACGGCTTGTAACAGAAAAATAACCTGTGGATTGATAGCCCCAGGACATGTCGAGCGGATGCTCAGTTAAAGGCAATAGTTCGATATGTGTATATCCATGTGAAAGAATATAAGGAATCAGCTCATCTGCAAGCTCACGATATGTAAGGAACGATCCATCATCATGTTTTTTCCAGGAACCCACATGCAGTTCATAAATGAACATCGGCTCATCAAGTGTGCTTCGCCTCTCACGCTTCTGGAGCCACCTCTGGTCGCCCCATTTGTACCCATCAAGGGGATAAACAACCGAAGCGGTATTTGGCCTCACTTCCGAGAAGAAAGCAAACGGATCAGCTTTAAGCTTCTTATCCCCACCAGCTGTCAAAATATCATATTTATAGATAGCCCCGGTCAGATCACCCTCTAAGGCAAGCTGCCAGACACCTTCCTTATTCACTTTATGAAACTTGTGATTCTCTCCATTCCAATGATTAAAATCACCCACAAGCCTTACTTCAGACGCATTCGGAGCCCACACACAAAATCGAGTATATGTTTCAGTTCCTCGATTCATGACATGCGCACCAAATAAATTATGACTCTGATACAAATTCCCTTCATGGAACAGATGCAATTCAAACTCTGTAGGATTAATCACCAATGCCCTCCACCTGCCTTTGTTGAACAAATAAAACTTCCTATTTGAGTAGTATTCTAGTTACCATAAAGAATTCCTTGTAAACATTTTCTTAATTTTTCGACAATAATACTCAGTAAAGCCTGTAATTCGACAAAAGCCCGCAAATGGTAGCGCTTTAATGTACTAAATCTTCCAATTACGCGAAATTTGGAGAACGAAAGTTGAAAGTGAATAATGATTTTTCGAGAGGGCTGGTTGAATTTATTAGGTTTGATAGATAGAAGTTGATTAAAAATGTTTTTGGGTTGATAGCGTTTTCATATTGTCGAGGAGGTGATGGGATGGTGGTTAGGTGTGAAGAAGTCTAGGTTAAGCTGCCTGGTGTAGCAATGGTAATATGAGGCTGTTGAAAAGCTTATATTAGACAAACAGATTAAACTGTTATTTCAACAGTATTATTTCGCGTATCCTTACATACTTGGACATTAGGGGTACTGGTTCTAATTTTGTGACCTGTTTTCCCTTTTCTCCCTATAACCGGGAACATATCTCTTTCTTATTTGACCCGTTTTTCTCTTTCTGCCTACAACCGGGAACATATCTCTTCTTTATGTGACCCGTTTTCTCTTTCTCCCCATAACTGGGCACATATCTCTTCTTTATGTGACCCGTTTTTCCTTTCTTCCTATAACCGGGCATATATTTCTTCTTTATGTCACCCGTTTTTCCTTTTCGATCTTTAAACTGGCATAAATCCATAGATCTTCTAAGTACTCTGTTTTGATAGTGTTTGCTGCGTGCTGTATTGAGAAAACAACAAACTGGAAGCAAAAGCAGGCAAATTTTAAGAAACAAAAAAAAGCTGTTAGCATAATTGCTAACAGCTTTCCTTATGACCCCTACGGGATTCGAACCCGTGTTACCGCCGTGAAAGGGCGGTGTCTTAACCGCTTGACCAAGGGGCCTTATGGCGGAGAAGGAGGGATTTGAACCCTCGCGCCGGTTACCCGACCTACACCCTTAGCAGGGGCGCCTCTTCAGCCTCTTGAGTACTTCCCCATAATGGCTCCGCAGGTAGGATTCGAACCTACGACCGCTCGGTTAACAGCCGAGTGCTCTACCACTGAGCTACTGCGGAATAATATAAAAAATGGGCCTAAGTGGACTCGAACCACCGACCTCACGCTTATCAGGCGTGCGCTCTAACCAGCTGAGCTATAGGCCCATATATGGAGCGGGTGATGGGAATCGAACCCACTACATCAGCTTGGAAGGCTGAGGTTTTACCAGTAAACTACACCCGCATATTAAGAAAAGGGGCGACTGATGGGAATCGAACCCACGAATGTCGGAACCACAATCCGATGCGTTAACCACTTCGCCACAATCGCCATATCTCAATCATATAATTATTTAAATTAAATAAGGTGGCTCAGGACGGAATCGAACCGCCGACACAAGGATTTTCAGTCCTTTGCTCTACCGACTGAGCTACTGAGCCACTATAATATTATTGCATCCTAAACTTTTACTGGTTTAGGTCCTTTGCTCGAATGACCTTCGGTCTTTCTCGCAAGTTGCCGCAGAAGCTTATTCAACGATGTGAGCAACTTGCTCTACCGACTGAGCTACTGAGCCACTATAATATTGCATCCTAAAAATAAAAATGGCGGTCCCGACCGGGATCGAACCGGCGATCTCCTGCGTGACAGGCAGGCATGTTAACCGCTACACCACGGGACCAGATTGCGGGGGCAGGATTTGAACCTGCGACCTTCGGGTTATGAGCCCGACGAGCTACCGGACTGCTCCACCCCGCGACGATATTAATGATAATAAAATTATGGAGGAGGTAGAGGGATTCGAACCCCCGCGCGGTGTTACCCGCCTGTCGGTTTTCAAGACCGATCCCTTCAGCCAGACTTGGGTATACCTCCGTATTTAAAACAAGTAAAATGGTGGACCTTGTAGGACTCGAACCTACGACCGGACGGTTATGAGCCGTCTGCTCTAACCAGCTGAGCTAAAGGTCCAGGATATCCTAGATTGAATAGGTTCAACCAGATTAAATTTGGTAGCGGCGGAGGGGATCGAACCCCCGACCTTACGGGTATGAACCGTACGCTCTAGCCAGCTGAGCTACACCGCCAAATTATTTTATTAAGACATATGGTGGAGCCTAGCGGGATCGAACCGCTGACCTCCTGCGTGCAAGGCAGGCGCTCTCCCAGCTGAGCTAAGGCCCCATATTAAAATTGAAATGGTCGGGAAGACAGGATTCGAACCTGCGACCCCTTGGTCCCAAACCAAGTGCTCTACCAAGCTGAGCTACTCCCCGTTCTATTGAGAAAAAAATAATGGCGCGCCCGAAAGGAGTCGAACCCATAACCTTCTGATCCGTAGTCAGACGCTCTATCCAATTGAGCTACGGGCGCATATTTAATATATTAGCTAACTTGGTGGTGCCGAGGACCGGAATCGAACCGGTACGGTAGTCACCTACCGCAGGATTTTAAGTCCTGTGCGTCTGCCAGTTCCGCCACCCCGGCTAAGAAATGGAGCGGAAGACGGGATTCGAACCCGCGACCCCAACCTTGGCAAGGTTGTATTCTACCACTGAACTACTTCCGCATATTTAGCTTTTGAAAAAATGGTGCGGGTGAAGGGAGTCGAACCCCCACGCCTTGCGGCGCCAGATCCTAAGTCTGGTGCGTCTGCCAATTCCGCCACACCCGCATATTTTTTTGAAAAACTGGTGAGCCATGAAGGACTCGAACCTTCGACCCTCTGATTAAAAGTCAGATGC
Organism: Bacillus sp. ISL-35; assembly: GCF_018613355.1. Classification (NCBI taxonomy): domain Bacteria; kingdom Bacillati; phylum Bacillota; class Bacilli; order Caryophanales; family Bacillaceae; genus Bacillus; species Bacillus sp. ISL-35. The sequence continues at coordinate 107,584 of NZ_JAGGQK010000013.1, forward strand.
TCTACCGACTGAGCTAATGGCTCGTACAAAAGGTGCCGGCAAGAGGACTTGAACCCCCAACCTACTGATTACAAGTCAGTTGCTCTACCAATTGAGCTACACCGGCATTAAAGTAAATGGTGGAGGATGACGGGATCGAACCGCCGACCCTCTGCTTGTAAGGCAGATGCTCTCCCAGCTGAGCTAATCCTCCATTTAAAACTGCCCGGCGACGTCCTACTCTCACAGGGGGAAACCCCCAACTACCATCGGCGCTGAGAAGCTTAACTTCCGTGTTCGGTATGGGAACGGGTGTGACCTTCTCGCCATCGTCACCAGACATTTTTTTAAAGACAATATTTATTATACTGGCTTTAAGCTAATTTGCAAGAGAAATTTTAAAGATATTTCACTTCGTAAAAATCTTTATTCCCTCAAAACTAGATAATGTGTAAGAAGAAAACAAGAGAATCGAATGATCAT
>NZ_JAGGQK010000014.1:0-274767 GCF_018613355.1 Bacillus sp. ISL-35
ACTCCTATTAGCTGGTTTAGCACAATAAGGTAATATGAAAAAAGGCTTAGAGATGAAAATTCCTCTAAGCCTTTTAGTATTGTGAATAGTGTTGTGAAATTGGCGTGAATTAATATGTGATTATGTCTGTGAAATACCGTTTTGCACCTCACAAGTAAACCCGTTTTTTTTTTATTTAGTGTGTTTTTGCATTGATTGTTACTTTTCATACATGCCATGCCAGATTATGAAATGATCAGGTCACTTTTTTTCAAAATGTGTGAGCAGTAATGAAAAATTAAAAACCTGATTTTTTCTTTTGGCTGAGAAAACAACAGAGTTTGAGAAGATTATATTAATGACCACTAACTTTATAGTTGGTCTTTTTTAATTGGAAATTTTTTCTGACTTAAATTTAGTGGTATAGATACTGCTTACCATCCGATACCGCTAGTTATTCTTAAGAACTATAAATATAAGAACACTAACACCTCAAAAAAGGGGGATAAATGTATATGACACCTGCATAATTTCTCCTAAATTAAATGATAACATGGTTAAAAAATTTACAGGCAGGGGGAGTACTAAGATTAAGACCGTTATATTGAGCCATGCAATCATTATGATAACTCTCATATCTGCTTTCCTAATAGGTGCGATTTTTATGTTTTATGACAGAGGTGAATCACTTGATAAGGTGTTGGCAATGGGGGGGAATGTTGTAGGCCAAGCAACTTTAATAAAGGAATCGGATGAAAACGAGGGACCAATAAAGGAAAACGTAATTGTAAGAATAAAGGACAAAGTGCTTCTTGACGCACCGGTGGTTAAACAATTTCCGGAACTTCCACGAGGATGTGAAGTAACTAGTCTTGCAATGTTGCTTCAATACAATGATATTGATGTGGATAAAATGGAATTAGCTTCAGGCATTAAGAAGAATCCAGTGTTGCTCAAAAAAAGAGAGGGTGTAACTTACTGGGGACATCCAAACGATGGCTATATTGGGGATATGTATACCTATAAGAAACCCGGATTTGGTGTTTACCACAGACCAATAACTGAGCTAGCAGAAAAATACTTACCTGGTAAAGTAAAGGATATAACGGGGGCTGACTTTTCCGAAATTAAAACCTATTTATCCTTGGACCTTCCGATATGGGTGATCATAAATACAACCTATAAGAAGTTGCCGGCCTCTTCTTTTGAGGAATGGATAACACCCTCTGGACCGGTATCAATCACATACAAAGAACATTCAGTGCTAATTACTGGTTACGACGATAAATATATATACTTTAACGATCCTATCACGGGATTAAAAAACAGGAAAGAACCATACAACAGTTTTGAAGAGGCCTGGGAGCAAATGGGCAAGCAAGCCATAATCATTTTACCTGATTCTCAGATTTCTGAATAAAGGTGTTAATTAGGTTAGCACGAATTTAATTAATACCTACTAGCTAACCATCCATACACATTTTGTGATTTTTGGATAATGTAAATCTTTCTTTCTAACAAATGTAAAAATGCGAACTTCTATGACAAGAAAGTTTTCATCAATTTTAATAAAGAGAAATGTAATGCATATGTAATATTAATTGCACACTAAATGCACGTTGATTCGTTATATTTAATTACTAGGACCCCCCTTTTTTAATATAATCTTTCCCATGCATGAAAGGCTGTCGTTTAAAATGCGACAGCCTTTCTGCTATAGTTGCGTTATTTGCATAGGTGCGAATCTGAGATGCATAAACCCTAAAACAGTGGTCAACCAAAAGGCTCCGGTAAATCACCGGAGCCTTCAGCCTATTCCACATTAAATTGCCCCATCATCCCTGCGTCTTCATGCTCGAGAATATGGCAATGGTACATGAATAACCCTTTATGATCAAATGTTGCAATTGCTCGGACTTTTTCACCAGGTGCAACCAAAATAGTATCCTTCCATCCGCGTTCATTTGGCGGCGGGGGATTCCCATCACGATCAAGGATCAGGAATTGGGTTCCATGGCCGTGGAACGGATGAGCCATGCCCATATTATTACCCATCATGCCCATTCCTTCATTCGAAATTTCCCAAATCTCGGTATCATGAAGCTTAAGCTGCTCGTCAATGCGATCCATGTCCATCTGTTTGCCGTTGATGCTGACATTACGGCCCATTCCTGACATGACGAATTTCCGAGTACGTGCAGCCATGGTTTCATCTGGATCTGGAATGTCAACCAATTTTGATGGAACATTATTTGGCCCTTTTTCCTCGCCAGTGACGATGAATTTCATAAATGAAGTTCCCTTATCGGTCAATTCCACGGTTTCTCCCTCTTCATATTCTGAAAAATCAACAATCAACTCAGCACGTTCTGCAGAACTTAAAATAAGCTTGTCCATTTCTACGGGTTTTTCCAGGAGTCCACCATCTGTCCCGATCTGGTAAAATTTCTGATTGTTGCTCAGTTGGAATTGATAAATCCGTGCATTAGAGCCATTCAGCAGCCGGAAACGGACCTTGCCTTTAGGAACTTCAACATAAGGATTAATGGCTCCATTCACCATAATCGTATCTCCCTGCAGTCCCATCATGACATCGTGCATGCTCAAATCATAGGTAAACTGACCGTTTTCATCGAGCTGTTTATCCTGGACAATTAATGGTATATCATTCACCCCATATTCGTTAGGCAGATCCAGGTTGTCACTGTCTTCATCATCAATTATAAACAGACCAGCAAGTCCTTTATATACGTGTTCGCCAGTTTCATGGAGTAGATGGGGATGGTACCATAAAGTAGCAGCGTTTTGTTCAATTTTGAATTGCGGATTCCACGTGGTTCCAGGCTGGATGCCGGAATGAGGGCCGCCATCCTGGTCGCCGTCAACTTCTAGTCCATGCCAATGGACCGTGGTTGCTTCATCAATCTCATTTTTTACTTTTATTGAAACATCATCTCCAGTTTTTACACGAATCACGGGTCCTAGGTAATCGCCATTATATCCAAACGTATCTGTTGGTTTGCCTTCTATAAACTCCATGGATCCTTTTTGGGCAACAAGAGTGAACTCTGCTTTTCCTGGGTCAGGATTCTCGTCTTTTAGGATGGGGGGAATGGGAAGAGAGGTTCCTCCATCAGCGAGTGAGTCATTCTTCATGTCTTCAACCTCTCCGTTATCGTTACCCATCATACCACCATCCATCATTCCTCCCCCTTGTCCAGGCATGTTACCGTTCATGCCGCCAAAACCTCTCATAAAAAACCAGCCGCCCACAATGAGCAGAATCAATAAGATAAGTGCGGCCATAACTATTTTTTTCATCATTTTTACCTCCTTTAGTACTTATCTAGCTTTTACATGACTTTATTTTTGAATACACAATACCTCGCTGTGTATTTTATAAGCGCCGGTTTATAATTGCAAACAATAATGCTAACTGTAGTCAAATATGCATTTTCTATGGAGTTTAATTCGAGAAACCTGTGGTAGAAACTATAAAGTAAATAAAATTAAGGAGGAATAAAAATATGCTATTACCTGCATCTGACTTAGGGTTAATTTCAACTCACCTACCTGCCCATGACGGCATGATCATGAAAGTAAAGCTTATGGCAAGAGAAGCAAAAGAGGAAAAATTACTTGAATTGCTAAATACTAAGGTAGGGATTTTACGAAGCCATGTGCGTATCATGATGGATATGCTTGATCCTGACAGTAGTGATTTTGAGAAGCTTCCGGATTTCAATGAGCTTCCGGAGGGTCAGCTCGAAACTACATCTAGAGGGTCACAGCTGATGGACAAGCACATCGCAATGGAAATTAAGGCTTCTACAGAGGCAATGGCGAAGGATAACTTCGTCTCAGCTCTTAAAATGAAGGACCCGCAGGTCAAACAGACTCATATTGAAATGGCACTTCAGCAAGTAAAGCTGCTTAATATGGTTACTGAATTCCTGAAGGAGATTGAAGCAGATGTAACGCCTATGGGTACGCCAGATGAACAAAAGAAAGTCATGAATCATTTCAGTCATATGATGGAAGAATAGATTTTGATTGGAGGTCGAGAGATGAATACTGAAAATGAACATAGTACTGTAAACAATCATGACCACAGTCAGACCAGCAGTATGACTAAAGATAGTAGCCAGTCCAGTCGAACACCACATGACAGTCATGAACATCATCAAGAACATAGCATGATGGACTCCCATCAGGGACACACCGACCATAAGGAGAACATAGCAAAAGTACAGGTTGATTGGACCTCAAACCCTCATACGGTCAAAGTGGATCAAGAAACAGAAATTTTTATTGACATAAAAGATTTCTCCGGGAAGGTTATCGAGACTTTTCAAGCTGTGCATGAAAAAGAAATGCACCTACTGGCAATTAAAAAGGATTTATCTGTATTCCAGCATCTTCATCCGCATTATCGTGGGAAAGGCAGATTTCAGGTGAAGACAACCTTCCCAAAGGCAGGGGAATATAAATTTTATGCAGATTTCCTGCCGGAGGGGGCAAATCAGCAGCTTGCTTCTCATGAGCTTGTCGTAAAGGGCTCAGAAACCAAGGAAGAGGTTGTTCCCGACAAGCTTTTGAAAAAGGAGATGGACGACCTGACAATCGAGCTCATTCTCCCAGAAGCGAAAGTGGATGAGCATATAAGTTTGATTTTCACCCTAAAGGATAAGAATGGAAACCCAATTACTGAACTTGAACCTTATCTTGGTTCTGCAGGACATGTCGTGATTGTCAGTGAGGATATGAATGAATTTCTCCATGTCCATCCAGTAGATGAAAACACAAAAGGACCAGATGTTGAGTATATGACCAGCTTTCCTCGTAGTGGATTGTATAAAATTTGGGGACAGTTCAAGTACAAACAAAAACTTTATACGGTGCCTTTTGTGATTGAAGTTAAGTAATAGGTAGCAGTACAGCAATGGCACACAGAATTGTGTGCTATTGTTCAATTTTCTAGTAAAGGAGGTGGAACTGTGAAGGATATTGAGGGGAAAATCGACATGCCGCAAACGAACAAAGGACGATTGAAAATTATCACGGTGCTTGCTATTCCCGCAGTCATTGAAAATTTTTTCCAGACGATCCTCGGCTTTGTCGATACATACTTTGTATCTAAAATCGGTCTGGCAGAAGTTTCGGCGGTAGGGGTCACCAATGCAGTCCTTGCGATATATTTTGCATTATTTATGGCAATTGGGGTAGCAGCCAATGTAAGGATTGCAAACTTCCTTGGTGCTAACCTTCCGGAAAAAGCAAGGCATATATCACAGCAATCAATCGTCCTTGCTGCCATATTTGGTATCTTAACAGGGATTATTACCTGGATTTTCGCTGAACCACTGCTGAAACTAATGGGAATAGAGGCAGAGGTCCTCGAGGCCGGTGCTCTGTATTTCCGGATTGTTGGAATCCCTTCGATTGTGATGAGCTTCATGTTTGTGTTAAGCGCTATCCTGCGGGGAGCAGGCGATACAAAATCGCCGATGAAGGTGAGTATTGTCATCAATATTGTCAATGCAGTTTTGGATTATGTCCTTATCTTCGGTTTTTTGTTCATACCCGAAATGGGCATCGTAGGAGCAGGGATTGCAACGGTAATTTCAAGATTGATTGGAAGCATTGCGTTGTTTTACTATGTCAATAAAACAGAAACTCTTACTTTCAGAAGAGATTACTGGAGTATTGACAGGACACATCTTATGGAACTGACTACTCTTGGAGCCCCAGCTGCAGGCGAGAGATTAGTCATGCGTGCTGGCCAAATCGTCTATTTCGGTTTCGTTGTTGCCCTTGGTACCAATGCATTTGCCGCTCATCAGATTGCCGGAAATGTCGAAGTATTTTCCTATATGATTGGATATGGATTTGCTACAGCCGCCACAATCTTGGTTGGCCAGCAAATCGGTGCGGGCAATCTTGAAGAAGCCAAGCATTATGCCAAACTATCCACCTACCTCACAGTAGGAGCGATGACCCTGCTCGGTGCCTTGCTCTTCTTCCTCGGTGATTGGGCTGGCAGCTTTTTTACCGACGAACAGCAAGTTATCGATGATATAGGAACCGCATTGAAAATATCCGGTATTTTCCAGCCGTTTCTCGCTGTATTAATGGTGCTTACAGGAGCTTTCCAGGGGGCAAATAACACGAAATTCCCGATGTACCTGACCGGATTCGGGATGTGGGCGGTACGAACCGTACTTGTCTATCTTCTTGGAATCAAGCTGGGCTGGGGACTCGCGGGAGTATGGATAGCAATCGGAGCCGATATCGCATTTCGTGCAATAGTATTGGTAATCCAATTCAAACGTGGAAAATGGATGGCACTTGAAAAAGCACCAGAGCCAGAATCTCACTGCCATCCGCAAACAACCAAAGAAAACATGTCAGCTTGCGCTAATAACTATTAATAAGGAGCATACAGTTATCAATCTGTATGCTTTTTTTTAGGTAACAATATTATTAAAGTGAATCTAACCTTATCATAAGGGGATTCCTACTTAAAAAGGTGTCTAGTAAAAATAATAAGTCGTTAGACCAAGTTGTATCAAACACATTAATAGCAAAAAAAACAGAATTATACCGTATAACTAGAGATGTCTTAGCAGTAATCTTCTTTCCGGCTACCAAATCAAACTCCCTGTTCTGTTAAAATTATGAAATTCACTCTTATTGGTTTTTTGGTGTTTTACCAAGTGTCCAAGAGGTAAAGGACATAAGAATCTTTTTTAAGGAGGAAAATTAATGACCAATAACAAACTGTTGAGAAATTCAGGCTTAGGCTTAGCGGCTTTAGGACTCGTTTTTTCAGCTGCAGGTGTATCGGCAGAAGCTCATAATCCCGGAGCTAAATTCCAACCCAATAATCAGATTGTAGTTGAATTGAACGATGAGAAAAAACTAGCTATTGTAGAAAAAAAAGTGATAGCTGTTGAAACTAAAATCGAGGATATCGAAACTTCACTGGGGGAAGCTCCTCTAACAGCTGCAGAGGTAGAAATGTATGAAAAGTACCTAGAGGATATAAATCCCTTACTTAATCGTTTAAACGCTGCAGAAAACCAGTTAGATGCCAAGGTGAAAAATCAAAGCAATCCTGAACCAATTGCTGAAGAGATTTATGGATGGATAAACGAGGTACGCTCTAAAATTATTGTGGTCAAGGAAACAATGGAATCTCAACTGGCTGAAACAATGTCCAGTTCAGGTGAAGTTCCTGAAGAACTTGCAACAGCAGAGAATCCGAAGTTTGAAATCGGAAGCCAGGCTATTATTGAAGCAGATCATATGCCAGGCATGAAAGGTGCTCTAGCAACCATCAAAGGAGCATATGACACCACTGCATACTCTATTACTTATTACCCTACAACTGGCGGAGAGCCTGTGAAAGATCATAAATGGGTAATTCATGAAGAGTTAGAAAACCCAGGGGAAGAACCTCTTGAACCTGGTACAGAAGTAACCCTTAACGCAGATCACATGGAAGGCATGGATGGTGCTACGGCTATCATCGAATCAGCTGTAGATACCACTGTCTATATGCTTGACTTTACAACAACATATGGAGAAAAAGTAGAGAATCATAAATGGATCACTGAAAGTGAATTAAAATCCATTGAGTAAAAAAACAGAATAATAAAGTATAACATCGAAAAAACAAAGTATACAGGTACTAATGTGCTTGTATACTTTGTTTTTTTTAATACTTAATGAAACTACCTAGAATTTTGTCCCCCGATTCTATAAAATGGTATATTTCATAGTCATTTCTATCCAATAAATAGTAAAATATCACTATTGATAATAAAATTTATTAGGAGCTGATTTAATGTTTGAAAAAATATTAGAATTATTAGAGGCTGGGGGAGAAACGAGGAATATCGAATTTAAGAAAACTTACGATTGGGGTAATCCACAACATAAAGCAAAAATCGTAAAATGTATTTTAGCTATGAGTAACACTAAAGATGGTGGAAATCTTATCCTTGGCATTGACGATGAAAAACAAGGCTTAGAGAAGTTAACGGGTATGGAACAGGAGCATTACGAAAAATTAAACTATGATCATGTAGTAGTTGAGGTTAATAAATTTGCAGATCCTCCTATATCGTTCCATATATATCCAATTAAAAAGGATAATAAGTACTTTATTTTAATGAGGATCCCTGAGTTTGATGAATTGCCCATAATTTGTAAAAGAAGTGGAGAACAAGGACTAAAAGAAGGAGCGGTATTTTCAAGATCAAAAAATAAACCCGAATCCGCTCTTATTAGGTCTCAATCCGAAATGAGAGAATTAATGGATCTTGCAATAAATAAGGGAATTAGACAATTCTATATGAGGGTAAGAGATTCTGGATTACACCTAGCTGACGACGATACATCCCAGGAGAGTTATACGAAAGAGTTAGTTGGAATTGAAGATGATGAAATAGTCAATCTGATTAAGAAAAAAGGCTATTGGAAAATTACAATAAGACCTACTTTTTATGAAGAAGATAGAATTGAAACGTTGGTAAATTGTAAAAAGATTTTACAAGACAACAAGTTGAGTTTGAGAGGGTGGGATTTTCCACACTTGAACGGTTTTGCGAATGGAAATAATTATGTCCAATCTAAAGAAAACTTTGGTCAATTCAAAGAGCTATTAAGATTTTATAAGAGTGGTCAATTCATTTATTATAATTCCATGTACGAAGAGTATATGGATGATAGATATCAAAAAAGAGTGAATGGGAAGGGATTAGAGATTATTAGTTCGCTCTATTTATTTACAGAAATATTTGAATTTGCAACTAGGTTAGCACAAAGAAAAATACTAGGCGATGAAATTACAATAAGAATAGAGTGTTATGGAATTAAAGGAAGACAACTTTTCTTCTATGAAGCTACAAGAGCGCTTTTCCGTGACTATATTTCAACTATAGAGGACGAAGCACACTTAGAAATAAACCTTGGGGTTGAAGAATTAATATCTAATGGTAGTACAATCGCAATTGAGGTATTAAATAATTTATTTGAAAAGTTTAATTGGGACATTCATGCAATTAAAGGCGTATTTATAGAAGAGCAACAAAAACTGTTAAAAGGATTATTATAATTGCAGATTTGGTGGCCAGCAGAATAGCTCTTTTCATAGGAAAAAGGCTTATTTTAAAGTAATAAGATTCAGGTAATAGTTAAAGATAAGGGTGGAAGTATTTCAATGGAGGTCCTTAAATCATTAGCGATAAAGTGTCGGAATCCCTTTTCCTAAACTAAACAATAATTTAGATAAATTTATTCATAGAATAATAATATTATATACCTATATAACTTGTGTAGCTAAGAACCAAGCAGAGAAATAAATGATAAGTGTCTATTGATGCACCGGAGGAGATCATTAGTTGGTTATTTAGCTAAATAGAATCAATCAGGTTTGGAGAAGTTCCTTAGAACAAAGTAATTTAAAAAATACGAAATATTTATGGTTGCCTAGTTTAGTCATATCAAAGAATAGGGGTATACATTTTTTTGCACAGTTACCCCAAGGATTTAAAAATATTATTACGTAAAATATGAATTTGATGTAATATTATAATGAATATTATTTTTTTCCTTAGGAGTAATTTGATGAAAAATAACTCGCAGTCACAAAATTACAAAAAACTTGATTTTATACTTAAAGATCTCCCGTGGTATGTAGAAGAATATATTGATAAGAAAAAAAGAAAACTATCACCAGGAACTTTGCTTAATTACTGTCATGATTTTAAGATCTTTTTTAATTGGTTGGTGTCTGAGGGTTTTTATAATGGAGAAATAAAAGAAATTCCGCTCTCACTGTTTGAGACTCTTACTACTCAACAAATTGAGGACTTTCTAAGCTTCTTAAAGTTCCAGTTAGACAACAGAGAAATAACCATTAATAGAAAGTTATCATCTTTAAAATCACTGTTCAATTATTTGCAAAATATAGCTGAAACCGAGAAATTAGAACCATATTTAATCCGCAATGTAATGGCGAAAATTGAATTTAATGATGTGTCCGAGGATCCTGAAACAATCGCAAACCGAATGGAAGGAAAAATTTTAATTGGAGACGAATATGAAGACTTTAGAGTATTTGTTGCTAAGAATTACGGTGAAATAAATAAATCAAATAAACGCATTACTACATTTCATGAAATGAATAAAGAACGTGATACAGCAATTGTATCATTATTCTTAGGATCAGGTTTAAGGTTATCTGAATTAGTATGGTTAAATATAGAGGATATCGATTTTAATAAAAACTGTGTGAGAGTAATAAGAAAAGGAAACAAAGAACAATACGTATACTTTAGTGAGCAAGCAATGACTGATTTAAAAGCATATCTGAGTATTAGGAGTAATAAATACAATATTCCGAGAGAAAATAAAGCTGTATTTGTTGCAGCTCCTATGGGTCCTAAAGGAACGACCAGAAGACTGTCAGGAAGAGCTATCGAGAAATTGATTGAAAAATATGCGATAGCGTTTGGGAAACCATCCTTATCAGTACACAAATTAAGACATTCTTTCGCAACCAGGTACCATTCTGAAATAAACGATGTACCCAAATTAAGAAGACAATTAGGCCATTCCTCAATTGAAACTACGATGATATATACACATTTAAAAAATGAGGATTTAAAAAATGCTATCAATAAACTTAATATGCCAAAAGAACAATAATGCTAATGTAGGTAAGTTCTCTTCAATAATTTTGTATGTAGGTGAATTCACTTCAAGATTTATCTATGTAGGCAAGTTCTTTTTAAAAAAAATTTACTGGTTTTGGAGCAGAAACTTAGGTTATTGCTCCAAAACACTAAAAAGGAAAGAATGTAGGCAGATTCTCTTCATTTATGTAGGTAGATTCTCTTCAACGGACAGGTGAGAGGAGAAGTGTTATTAATACTTCACTAAAAATTTATTATCTAGTTTACATAACATAAATTCTCGGAAGTTATACCAAAAATCAAGCATCTCATCTCAATATCTAAGTATACTCAAATCAGTGAGACAGAAACAGAAAATTCATTAAACTTTCTCTATAAAATCTCATTGTATTAAATTAACAATATTTTGTTTGCTAATAGATTTTATATTAGATTAACAATTCTCATATTTAATTTACAGATCAACAATTTACATGTAATTCATTATGTTTCACTTATCTTTCCGCAATTGCAGCTAAATTCATTTGTTTTGATATTTTAAGCTGATTCAATTGGATTCTGATTTGCAATCATTAGATTCTTAATTTATCAAACCTAATCCTTCTTTTAATCCAGCCCTCTTAAGAATCCCTAGATTACAAAAGTCATGTTTACATAATATTATTATGTTATTTAAAACGCACTTCTACTCCCTTTCGGAATAAAACATAAAAACACAGGCCTAAACCTGTGTTTCTGTTACTCTTTTGCTATTCACCTTGTTTAAATAGAATCTTGGTGTTCCGTAATAAGCGATTTCATTGAATTCGGGATAATTGGATGCAAACTGTACGTAGATTGGTGCATCCAGCAGCCATGGATGATAGGTAAAAAAGCTCTTGTCTCCATAAATCATCGCTGTCAATGCTAAATCCAATTCTCGTTTGAAAATCATATATCGGATCCGCGACATATTCAGGTCATATTCCCCATTGCTGACGTATACATTTGCATACAAAATATATTCACCGTTAATCGTTACCCAGTCTGCCAATACTTCATCCCGCATTTTATAGTTGATGGCCTGGTAATCATAAACATTCCCGATTGCTAAAAACAACTCACCGGTCAAATCTGAGTGCGTCAATGTATATTTCCTGCTGTCAATAGGCATGTAGGCTGTTGCTGGCGGAATAAAAGTGACGGTTAATTTCTCTGGCTTGAATTTGCTCATGGCAGAAGGCTCCTTCCTGAAAAAAGAATCCTTTTCCAATAGCGTATGCCAAATAGCATTCATTCGTGACATTTGCCTATTTTACTGTGCGGTAAGATTGATTACCTCTGCTTTCAGCAGTTTCCATTTTCCCTGTTCGTATAACCAGGTTGATTCCAGGTTTGCAATTCCGTCTGCGTTATAGGCTCCATTTATTCGCTGGCTGCCGATTAATCCGTATTGTCCAGCCTTGACTTTGATTGGCTTTAAAGTTCCAAATGGCAGAACCATCAATTCAGTCGGTTCATTTAGCTTCCCGTCATGATAAAGACCAAGCCTGTCATAATCCGCTTTCCTGTCACTTAAATCAAAGCTGTAAGACTGGCCTGTTTGCTCGATGCGGACAGACGCTTTATAGCCGTCTTCAAATTGACTGCTGACTGACAAAGGTTCCGGTACGGTCAGATTGACAACCTGAAAATCTTTTAATGTATATAAATAAAAATTCGACAGACCTCCACTTCCACCAGTTGGTACACTGATGAAAATATCTTTAACAGAATCGTCATTAAGGTCTTTATATTCAGTAGAGGGATCATATCCCCCTTCGAGATCAATCTTGTATGTTTTGCCATTAGACGCTTTGATTTTTAAATAAATCTCCTTAAGGAACTGTGTACCTTCTTCAAATGGCACACCTTTTACATAAATTATATCCTTCTTTCCATCACCTGTGATGTCGACCTTTTCTTCCGATACTGACACTGACACCGTCGCCTTCTCCCTGGAATCACCTGCATACGCGCCGGTCAGAGCAGTCAACGACATAAAAAAGAATGCGGTGAATGTAATCAATAGTTCCTTTTTCATTGTGCATCCCTCCAATATAGTTAATATCTCTAAATATGGAAAAAAGATACACAAAAAAACCCTCTGATCAATCCAGAGGGTTTAGAAGGTTAATTCTTATTCTGTGCTTTCTCTCGGTAATCCCATGATTCAATGCCACTCAGACCTTCAATAGAGTCAGCATAGAAAACAGGGTCCTTCCCTTGTTTCCGCTGTTCCCTGTAATCCTTTAGGGCTGCCATGGCAATTTTTGCGAGCAAGGTAATGGCTGCAAGGTTAATTAGTGCCATGATTCCCATGAATAAATCCGCAAGATTCCAGACAATCGCTAAATCGACAATTGAACCGAATAAGACCATTGCGATGACAGCAAGTCGATATACCAATAATGCTGTCTTGCTTTCTTTGATGAACTCAATATTCGTTTCACCATAATAATAGTTCCCGATGATCGAAGTGAATGCAAATAGGAAAATCGCTCCTCCAACAAACGCTGGTGCCCATGAACCGACGTGTGTTGTCAAGGCCGCCTGGGTTAACTGAATACCATCTAAATCAGCATTCATATACTCTCCAGACATAATGATGATGAAGGCAGTTGCTGAACAAATTAAAATTGTATCCGTAAAAACGCCAAGTGTTTGGATTAATCCTTGTTTTACAGGATGAGTCACTGCAGCCGTAGCGGCTGCATTTGGTGCACTGCCCATACCAGCTTCGTTTGAGAATAGCCCTCGTTTGATTCCCATCATGACAGCTGCTCCCATACCTCCGCCAACGGCTTCCTGAAGTCCAAAAGCGTTTTTGAAGATTAGTGAGAACATCGCGGGAACTTCGCTGAGATTTGTGAAAACGATATACAATGCCAAGATCAAATACAAAACTGCCATAATTGGGACAATGATCTGGGATACAAACGCTATTCTTTTGATCCCGCCAAAAATGATAGCGGCTGTCATAATGGACAGAATGATTCCCATCCAAAATCGATCAAATCCAAATGCCTGGTCAAATGCCAGAGAAATGGTGTTGGATTGAACAGAACTGAATACCAATCCAAAGGTAAAAACAATGATGACTGCAAATAGTATTCCTAGCCATCTTTTATTCAGCCCGCGTTCCATATAGTAAGCCGGACCGCCGCGGTATTCATCCTTGTCTTTTACTTTATAAATCTGGGCCAATGTACTTTCGATAAAGCTTGAAGCTGCTCCAATAAACGCAATAAGCCACATCCAGAAGACAGCCCCCGGACCACCGGCAGAAATAGCCGTCGCTACACCTGCAAGATTCCCTGTACCGACCCTTGAAGCAAGACTTACCGTGAACGCCTGAAACGAAGACCGGCCCCTTTTTCCTTCAGATGAGACAGTTGCTGGATCCTTTAGTACCCTTATCATTTCAGGAAAGTACTTAAACTGGACAAATCTTGTTCTAAAAGTGAAATATGTACCTAATATGACTAGAACAGCAATTAAGATATAGCTCCACATATAGTTGTTTAATTCCGATATGATATTGTTGAAAAGCTCCATATAAAACTCCTTATCTACAGTAAAGTTATTTTGATATAGTTCTAAATGTACCAAAAGGGCGCCCTCATTACAATGGTACATGACTACCATGTACCTTTAATGGGTACATGAACCTCTAAGCATTTACCCCTAAATTCGTAATTAAAAACAAAAAACACAGCTCAATTGCTGTGTTTTTTAAGTTATTTATTATTTTTCCTGTTCGGTTTCACTTTTCCAAATGGTTAAAAGCTTACCTGTTTCGCTTTCATCAACAATGAATGACCCATTTGTGTAGCGGTCACTATTCCTCAAATCTGCTGCTTTTAGCGAAACAATCTGCTGCTTTTCGGAAAGGAAGAAGATTTCATCCTCACCACGGACAGCTTCAACACCGATAATGCGATGTGGATTTGCTTTCAATTCACGAAGCATCACGACTCCGCGTTTTGCACGTGAAGTTTTTTCGAATTCAGAAAGCTTCATTTTCTTCACTGCACCGCGCTGGGTTGCAATGACAATGGATGGATTTTCGTTGGCATCAATGATTTTACCACCCACAACATAGTCTCCATCCTTAAGGTTCATTCCCTTAACTCCGGCTGCCCGGATTCCTATTGGACTGATGTCTTCTTCGCTAAACCACAAGCCATAGCCATAGTGAGAGGCAAGGAATAAATCCTTTTCTCCGTTTGATAGATGGACATCGATAACTCGATCATCACCTTTGACATTGATGGCGGTTAATGGCTTAGAATAGCGCTGAGCTTTATAGAGGCTCAATTCGGATTTTTTCACCATGCCATTCTTCGTGACAAACACAAAGAACAGTTTCTGTTCGAAATCGGTAACAGGTACTGCTCTGATGATTTCTTCATCACGGTCGAGCGGGACGATATTGGCCACATGCTGACCAAGGTCCTTCCAGCGGATGTCTGGGAGCTCATGGACAGGTAAATGAAGGTAGCTTCCCTTATTGGTGAACAACAGCAGGACATCCTTTGTGTTCATATTCAATTGGGATAATAGCCTGTCAGTATCCTTCATGGCAAAATCCTGTCCATTGGAAGCCGCAAAGGACCTTTGGCTAGTACGTTTTACATAGCCATCCTTCGTTACCGTGACAATCACATCTTCACTCGCGATCAGCACCTCAAGGTTGATTTTGATTTCCTCAATCTCTTCCTCGATTTTCGTCCGGCGTTCATCTGAGAAGCGCTTCTTGACATCCTTCAATTCCTTCTTGATGACTGCCAAAAGCTTTTTCTCGCTGCCAAGAATGGCGGTTAGTTCTTCTACCTTCTTGGCAAGCTCCTCTGCTTCGGCCTGGAGGGCAGTAATATCAGTATTCGTCAGGCGATAAAGCTGGAGGGAAACAATCGCTTCGGCCTGGACTTCAGTAAATTCGAACTTCTGGATCAAATTATCTTTTGCATTTCGTTTATCCTTTGAAGCACGGATCGTCGCAATCACCTGATCCAGGATGGACAATGCCTTCATTAAGCCTTCGACGATATGCTGGCGGTCACGGGCTTTTTGAAGGTCATACTGTGATCTTTTTGTAACGACATCCTTCTGATGGCCGATGTAGGCATCAAGAAGTTCAGCAAGCCCCATCAATACCGGACGTTTCTTGTTGATGGCAACCATATTGAAGTTATAGGTAATCTGCAAATCGCTGTTCTTGTAAAGATAGTGCAAAACACCGTTTGCATCGGCTTCCTTCTTCAGTTCGATCACAACACGAAGGCCTGTGCGGTCAGTTTCATCACGAACCTCTGAAATCCCTTCAACTTTCCGGTCTAAACGGAATTCATCAATTCTCTTGACGAGGTTGGCCTTATTGATTTCATATGGAACTTCCGTGATGACGATCTGCTGTTTGCCGCCACGGATATCCTCGATTTCAGCTTTGCCGCGAACAATAATCTTTCCCTTGCCAGTCTTGTAAGCTTTGGCGATTCCTTCAACACCCTGGATAATTCCTCCCGTTGGGAAGTCCGGTCCTTTGATCACATTCATCAAATCTTCGACCGTACAGGCAGGGTTGTCCATCCTCATGATAACCCCATCAATCACTTCCGCTAAATTATGAGGCGGAATATCTGTGGCGTATCCAGCTGATATCCCTGTCGAACCATTCACGAGCAGGTTTGGGAACATCGCCGGAAGCACAGTAGGCTCACTGGACGTGTCATCAAAGTTCGGGATGAACTCAACCGTCCTCTTTTCGATATCCCTTAACAGTTCACCGGCAATCGCTGATAATCGTGCTTCGGTATAACGCATTGCCGCCGGAGGGTCACCATCGATGCTTCCGTTATTCCCGTGCATGTCAACCAGGTAATTCCGCACTTTCCAGTCCTGGCTCATACGGACCATAGCTTCATATACAGAAGAATCACCGTGCGGGTGGTAGTTACCAATGACGTTACCGACTGTCTTGGCTGATTTTCGGAATCCTTTTTCACTTGTGTTGCCTTCAACATGCATAGCGTACAAAATTCTGCGCTGTACAGGCTTCAGTCCGTCACGGGCATCCGGGAGGGCACGTTCTTGGATTATATATTTACTATAGCGGCCAAATCGGTCGCCCAATACGTCTTCTAGTGGGAGGTCACGAAATTTTTCTACTGAACTCATTCGCCTGCAACCTCCTCTGCAACTGAGATGTTTTCATTTTCCAGAATATTGCCGTCTTCCTCAAGACCGAAAGCGACATTGGATTCAATCCATTTCCTGCGGGGTTCTACCTTATCACCCATAAGTGTAGTGACCCTCCGCTCCGCTCTTGCGGCATCATCTATCCGGACACGAATCAATGTCCTTGTTTCAGGGTCCATTGTTGTTTCCCAAAGCTGATCAGCATTCATCTCGCCAAGACCTTTGTAACGCTGGATGATGTAGCCTTTGCCAATCTTCTTGATTGCGCCTTTCAGTTCATCATCACTCCAGGCATATTCAATGATTTCCTTTTTGCCTGTCCCTTTGCTGACTTTATACAGCGGAGGAAGGGCAATGAATACCTTGCCAGCTTCGATAAGCGGCTTCATGTACCGGTAGAAGAATGTCAGCAACAGCACCTGGATATGGGCACCGTCAGTATCGGCATCTGTCATGATGACAATCTTGTCATAGTTGATGTCATCTATGTTGAAATCCGATCCCACTCCCGCACCAATGGCATGAATGATCGTATTGATTTCCTCGTTTTTAAAAATATCCTGGAGCTTGGCTTTTTCCGTGTTGATGACTTTACCGCGCAATGGCAGTACGGCCTGGAATTTTCTGTCCCGGCCCTGCTTGGCAGAACCGCCGGCAGAATCTCCCTCGACAAGGTATAATTCATTTTTTGCCGGATTCTTTGATTGAGCCGGAGTCAATTTGCCTGATAGCATTGCATCCGATTTTTTCCTCTTTTTCCCGCTGCGCGCATCTTCTCGTGCTTTACGGGCAGCTTCACGGGCCTGGTAAGCCTTGATCGATTTTCGGATCAGCAAGGTACTTACATCCGGATTCTCCTCAAGGAAATATGACAGATGTTCCGATACGACCGAATCAACCGCTGACCTGGCTTCACTTGTTCCGAGCTTACCCTTGGTCTGTCCCTCAAACTGAAGCAGTTCCTCTGGAATTCGGACAGATACGATCCCTGCCAGTCCTTCGCGGATATCCGCTCCATCCAGGTTTTTGTCCTTTTCCTTGAGCAGTCCAACCTTACGGGCGTACTCATTGAATACCCTGGTCATCGCAGTCTTTGCACCTGCTTCATGTGTTCCGCCATCTTTCGTCCTGACATTGTTGACGAATGAGAGAACGTTCTCCGAGTATCCATCATTGAATTGAAAGGCAAACTCAACTTCTATTTTGCTGTATTCTCCTTCAAAGCTGACCACTGGATGCAGAACATCTTTTTCTTCGTTCAAATATTCAACAAATGCCTGGATGCCTGTTTCGAAATGGAAGACATCTTTCTCGTTATTCCGGTCATCGATCAGCTCAATTTTCAAGCCTTTCAGCAAAAATGCTGACTCGCGAAGCCTTTCAGATAATGTGTCATAGTTATATGTCAAAGTAGAGAAAATTTCGGCATCTGGTTTGAAATGGATCGTTGTTCCTGTCTGGTTTGTCTTGCCGATTTTCTCAAGAGTTGTCACCGGCTTTCCGCCGTTTTCGAAACGCTGCTCATAAACAAAGCCATCGCGTTTTATGGTGACTACAAGCCATTCAGATAGCGCATTTACGACTGACGCGCCGACACCATGCAGACCGCCGCTTGTTTTATAACCGCCTTGTCCAAACTTACCGCCTGCGTGGAGGACAGTTAGGATGACTTCCGGTGTGGGCTTTCCTAGCTTATGCATCCCTGTAGGCATACCACGACCTTTATCCTGGACACTGATCGAATTATCTTTATGGATTTTGACGATGATGTGATTTCCGTAGCCGCCAAGTGCTTCGTCAACGGAGTTATCAACGATTTCATACACGAGGTGATGAAGTCCCCGGGTATCTGTGCTGCCAATATACATACCAGGCCTTTTACGGACCGCTTCAAGGCCTTCTAGTACTTGAATGGCATCATCATTATAATCAAAAGCTTGCTGATTTCTTGCCACGAACATACCCCTTTCATTTCTTGCAAACAACATTGACGGTTTTTATGTATAGTGTCAATGAATTCCTTAAGTATTCCTCTTTTTTGTCAAAATGATATTAAATAATATGCCTTTTATCAATATCAGAACAATTGTTCTCTTTGTTTATTTTACCATAATAATGGCGTCTATGCTTAATTGTAGCGATTAATTGGGATTTGGCAAACGGATTTAAAGAATTAATTTGGAAATTTGTCATAAAAAACAGGATTTTGGGTTACTTACGATCATGAAAAACAAAACTTTAAGCCTATAAAATTGCTCCATACACTTTACATGTTCCTATTTTGAATTGAAAGGAACTGCCATTGATTACCGCCGTTAATTTTACCGTTTGTTCTGCAATATAAGAACAAATCTTTTTTTTGGAGGGCTCATATCATGAAAAGCACGAAGGTTTTCATCCTGGGGGCATCATTAATTCTCGTTCTTGCCCTTACGGCGGCCGGTGTGTTCAGGAATGATCCTGTTCACAGCAATAAACTTGGTGCGAAAACTCATTCTACTGGCCAAAGAATCATGATGATACAATCGATGGCAAACGTAAACAATGTAGAAATGGGAGAGAAAATCAAGAGGCAGCTCAATACACAAGAAGAAATCACGCTTATTTTCCATAACAAGAAGGATACGAGTCATTATTATGATCATGAGGCTGCAGTTGATTTCGTAACAGAGCCAAGTGCTGATGAAATAGATGAAATTACCCGCGACATCAAGGGCTGGGTCATAAAGCACCTGAATTCGGTTTATATCTTCAGGTCCACATCCTTGGAAACACCGCAAATGATAGAATATTTTAACCAGAGGCAGAACATTGAGTATGCCGAGCCTAATTTTATCCTGATGCAAAACGAAGCAAACGGGCCAAATGATTTGCTTTACCAGGAGAATTATCAATGGAATTTGCCAGCAATCGGAACAGAGCAAGGCTGGAATATTACACGGGGAAAAGAACAAATTGAAATAGCCGTTGTCGATACAGGTGTTGACCTGGATCACCCCGAGTTAAAGAACCGGATTGTGTCAGGCTATAATGTGATAGACGAAAAACGGGAGCCGGATGATGACAATGGCCACGGAACACATGTGGCCGGGATCATTGCATCAGAAACAAATAATGGTGAAGGTGTTGCCGGCATGACATGGTTCAGTAAGATTATGCCTGTAAAAGCAATGGGTGCGAAAGGTTATGGTACTACATTCGATATCGCCAAAGGTATCATCTGGGCTGTCGACCATGGCGCGGATGTCATCAATATGAGCCTTGGCAATTACCAGCCATCCAAGGTCTTAGAAGAAGCTGTCCGTTATGCCTATGACAAAAATGTCGTCATGGTATCTGCAGCCGGTAATGACGGATCCAATCAGCCTACTTACCCTTCGGCATATCCCGAGGTTCTGAGCGTGGCTGCAGTTGATTATAACGGCAATAGAGCGAACTTTTCTAATTATGGGGATTATATAGACATCGCTGCTCCTGGGGTGAATATACCGAGCACCTTTTTCAATGCACAGTATGCAGCTCTGTCTGGAACATCCATGGCTGCTCCCCATGTCGCAGGTTTGGCTGCATTAATTAAATCAGCTAACCCGGACTTAAAAAGCTCCCAGGTCATCAACATCATAAAGACCTCTGCGATAGATCTTGGTGAGCAGGGAAAAGACACAGATTACGGAAATGGCTTGATCGACGTGAATTCAGCCTTGCAGGAGGCGAACAAAGAACAGCCTGCCAGAGGCAATACACAAAAGTCTTTATTAAAATGGCTAAAATGAATCAAAAAAAACAAGCCGCCAGAAATTTTGGCGGCTTGTTTTTTAAATGACTTGATATAGTTTCTCATCGACATTCTCTAAAAGCGGACTGAGTTCACTTCTGGAAAGAATATAAAGCTCATGCATTGCCCTCGTACAAGCCGTATATAATAATTTCCTTTCCTCATCTCTTGTGTAGGAAGATGAATCGAAAATGATGACCGCATCAAACTCTATACCTTTTGCCAGGTATGTTGGTACGACATTGACGCCGTTTTCAAAGGTCAAAGTGCCTTTTTCAATCAATCTTGCATCATGTGCTTTCTTAATGGACTCGAAAGCCTCTTTGCTTTCCGCTGCTGTTTTGCAGATGATGGCGATGTTTTTATGACCCTTGTTCTCAAGATCTGAAATGAGCTCATTTGTCCTTCCAATATGGTCAGCATGGTCTCTGTGATTCACGATTACCGGCTTGGGACCTATACGGTTGAAGGGTTCAATCAGATTTCCGCCTTCAATCAGCTGCCTGGTGAATTCCACAATCTGCTTTGTCGACCTGTAGGTTTTTGAAAGCTTGTAGGTTTCTTTTTGCCCGAAATCAAGCGTTGCCTCGGCAAAGATGGTCGGAGCCCCGGTCGGACCAGAGTAGATTGCCTGGTTGATATCGCCGAGCAGTGTCATTTTACTGTACGGGAACAGATTTTTAATATAGGCAAATTGGAAAGGCGTATAGTCCTGCGCTTCATCAATGAAGACATGGCGAATCGATGTGTTCGACTTCCTTCCTTCAATCAGATCCTGAAGATAGAGCAAGGGCGTTGCATCCTCATAACGGATAGCCTTTCTTTCGAGAGACTGAATTGTCTGGTCACAAATGGAAGACCAATTAGCAGGAGTCGCCTCTGACTGAAGACTTTCATCCTTGAAAAAGTTCAAAAAAATGACTCTGTTATTTATGAATTTCAGTTTTTTCACTGCATTGAACAATGGTTTGAAACGTCTTTTTACGACTAGCTCAGATAACCACTTTTCTTCACGGTCATAATCGTGGAATGTATCTTCTGCTTCGCCTTGCTTTTTCTGGCTCTGTTTAAAAGCCTCGAGATAATCTTCTTTTTCAAGGAATTGAATTTCTTTTTCAACCCACTCCTGGGATTTTTCTGTCCTGGCTTTTTTCTTCAGTTCCTTGATCAGCCATTCCTTTACCAACTGAATCCTGTTCGGGATTGAAATAGCCTTGTCGAGTGAATCATAAAATTGGGAAATCTCCTGCCTTGAAATAATCGTTGTTTTCTTTAACCTCAAGCTTTTAAAGACGAGTGTTTCCATTGATAACTTCTCTGCATACTGGTCCAGTAATTCTTTAAATTCAAGACTGGCTTTGAAACGGATGCCTTCAACCCTTTCCCGGTGGCTCTCATCCCTTTTTGCTGCAAGCAGGTACTCCATCTGTTCAAATGGATCCTCCAACTCATATTCAGCACCAAAACGTGACAGTAGATACTCCTGGAATGTGGCCTGCTGCATGTTTTCTTCCCCAAGTTCAGGCAGGACGGTCGCCACATAGCTATTGAATAGCGGATTCGGAGAGAACAGCATGATATTCTCTGAAGAAATGATATTCCTGTACCTGTAGAGTAAATATGCTACACGCTGCATCGCAGCAGACGTTTTACCGCTCCCTGCTACCCCTTGGACAACAACAAGACTGCTTGAGCCATTGCGGATGATCTGGTTTTGTTCCTTCTGAATGGTCGCAACAATGGTTTTCATCTGAGTGTCTGCATTATTGCCGAGAACTTCCTGAAGCATCTCATCACCGATTGTAACACCGGTCTCGAACATCGCCTTGATCTTTCCCGATTTGATGACAAATTGGCGCTTGAGCTCCATATCTCCTTGAATGGTCTCTGTTTCTGTTTCATATTGGGCAGGGCCCGGGGAGTAGTCATAATAAAGGCCTGAAATCGGCGCTCTCCAATCATAGATCAGAAAGTTTTCTTCCTGCTCGTCCATTAACGAGGCGATACCCAGGTAGATTTCCTCTGCTTCGTTTTCGCCTTCTTCTTTAAAATCAACTCTGCCAAAATAAGGGGAGAACCTTAGCTGGGAAAGCGTCTTCAGCTGTTTGACCATTTGAGTTTGTGTACGCTCGCGCTCTGATAAAAGCGCAGCCTGCTGTTTGATGCTTGTGAAGGTTTCCGCTACATCATCTGCTTCATCAAAGTTGACGGTTACATCCTCCCAAAACGTCTTCCTGATCTGAAGGGCATCTGAGCCGACATCACTTGAACTCGCTTTCCATTTTGCGGCCTTCCTATCAATTTCCTCAATGATGGAATGTACACGATCCTGTTCCAGTTTTAAGGCTTTTAGCTGCTTTTCTTCCATGAATTTCACTCCCCAAATCAATCCTCTTTTACTTGACAGCGCCTTGTATTTGTGTTATTGTTATAATAGATTTATTGTGCATGCTAAAATATAATTTACTGCATCAACTTTCATTTTACTATTTGCATATTTCGAATTCAAATACATTCTCAGCAAAATCACCTTTAATGGTGTTTTTTTATTTTTTACACGTTCCTTTTTTATATTTATTCGATTTCCACCTATTTTAAACATCAAAAAACCGCGAGCTGCAGACTTCAGCATCGCGGTTTTTCTTTTCACTTGCTTAATTTGATCAGAGAAGCTATATTCGCAGCAGTATTACTGACATACGTACTGGCATTTTCAAATGCATCTTCAAGAGATATCGCTCCTGGTACCACACTGAATAAAACATCAATACCGTGTTCGTGGACAATCTCACTATCCTGTGCTACATGGCCAGCGATTGCGATTACCGGGACGCTGTGCCGTTTTGCCGTCTTTGCTACCCCGATTGGTGTTTTGCCAAAAATCGTTTGTCCGTCAATTTTTCCTTCTCCGGTAATGACAAAATCAGCATCCAACAGCTGCTCTTCTAGTTTTGTTGCCTCAAGAACGATATCAACGCCTCTTTTCAATTCTGCAGACAGGAATGCCAGCAGTCCTCCGCCAAGTCCACCTGCGGCTCCTGCACCAGCAATATGTTCGATATCTTTACCAAGATCCTTGCGAATAATTTCTGCGTAATGATGAAGGTTATTATCCAGTATTTCAATCATTTCTGCAGTTGCGCCTTTTTGCGGACCAAAAATATGGGAAGCGCCTTTAAGACCGGTTAATGGGTTATCCACATCACAGGCCACTTCGATATTCACCGCTGCCAAACGGCTATCTGCTTGGGTCATATCGATGGAAGCCAATTCACCAAGAGATCCTCCGCCTTCGCCGATCTCCTTTCCATCAGCATTGAGGAACTTGATTCCAAGGGCTCTCGCCATTCCTGCTCCCCCATCATTCGTGGCACTGCCGCCAATCCCGATGATAATCTGTTCCACACCAGAATCAAGAGCTGCAGCAATCAATTCTCCAGTGCCGCGCGTTGTAGTGACAAGTGGATTGCGTTTTTCCCTGGGAACCAGATGAAGTCCTGAAGCTGCAGCCATCTCGATGATCGCGGTCTTTTCATCACCTGATAAACCGAAAAATGCCTCAACTGGCTCGCCAAGCGGACCTGTCACTGTTTTTGAAATGATCTTTCCCTGAGTTGCATCAACAAGAGATTGAACAGTGCCTTCACCGCCATCCGCCATTGGAACTTTTACAAAGCTTGCTTCTGGCAAAATCTTTTTCATGCCTGCCTCAATTGCAGTCGCTGCTTCAAGTGCCGTCAGACTTTCCTTAAAGGAATCTGGAGCAATTACGATTTTCATACTCTGTTTCTCCTCTCATTAACTAACGGAGTAATGTGGAAAGAAGGGTCTGGATTTACTAATAATCCAGACCGTATATTGTTCTTTGTAGTTTTATAGAAAGCTTTTAAAGAGATTTAAATCTATCCAAAGAACTTAAAGATTCCAAAAATCAGGGTTGAAACGATGGCAAGTGTCAAACCTATAGCTGTTTCATACGGAATCAATTTCAAGCGCTCTTTGATCTCCATATTGACACTTCCGCCAGTTGCGTGGAAGAAGCTTCCGTGCGGGAGGTGGTCAAGCACAGTTGCACCAGCATGTACCATCGCCGCACCCGCCAATGCAGTTACGCCCATTTCCAAAATGGTTGTTCCAAATACCTGTGAAGCAACAGCTGTACCAGCAGTAGTCGAAGCCGTAGCAGCAGACATGAAGATACCCGATACAGGTGCTAGAACGAAGGCCGGAAGTCCAAGGGCATCCAGACTGTTGATAAGAACATCCTTTAAGCCCGAATTTGCGATGATTCCCGCCAAAGTACCTGTACCAAGCAACATGATCGCTACACCGGACATTTTCCCAAGTCCTGATACAGCATAGTCATTGATATGCCTGATCCGTCCCATTGCTAGTGCTCCTGCAATCCCGCCAACTGGCAGGGCGATCATCGGATCGATGTTAATGTCAAACAATGGTCGAAGGGCTAGCAGAATAATCGTCACTAATGGTGCGACAATCGCAGGTACCACAAGTGGGAGCTCCCCATTAACTTTCGTTTCGCTCTCCTCAGCTGAAACGCTTGAACCTTTACGAACCAATTTTTTAGCTAAAATATATGTTACTGTAAGTCCAAATGCAGCTGGGATAATTCCTGCTGCCATGATAGAAGTCAATGGAACACCGAATGCATCGGCTGCCGCAATCGCATTGGGATTTGGTGACATGATGTTGCCGGCTTTACCTCCGCCAATCATCGCAAGCAAAATCGCTGTTTTCGAGATGCCTGCTCTGCTGGCGATAGCCAGTGCGATTGGAGCGACCGTGATAACAGCCACATCAATGAATACACCAACTGTCGTAAGGATCATCGTCGCAATCGCCAAAGCAAGAAGCGCCCGCGTTTCCCCGACTTTTTTAACAATCGTTTCCGCAATGACTGCTGCAGCGCCTGATTCAATCAAGACCCCAGCCAGCACACCTGCAGCCAGGATGCGCAATACTGCAGGAATAATTCCTTTGGCTCCCTCCATCATCAAGGTAACCGTATTTGTAACATCAACGCCGCCAACGAGACCGCCAATCAATGCCCCAGCGATCATTCCGTAAGCAGGTGAGACTTTCTTCAGAATTAAGAATATAGCTACGATAAGGGCTACTAATGCGCCGAAAGCGCTTACTTGAATATCCATGATGTATTCCTCCTACAATCTTTGATTACCTTAATTGTAAGCGCTGTCTTATATTATTTCATTGGTCAAACCATCAAAAAAAGACCTGTATTAATACAGATCTTTCGTGCATTTGCACAATCATTCAAGTTCATTATTGAGAAAAGACAAGTAAAGATGGAGCAAATCCGTGGTTTTGCGAGGATCTTTACCGGTTATTTCTGTTATTTTGTCTAATCTGTACCTCAGTGTGTTCCGATGAATAAAAAGCATTTTAGCTGCACTGTTCATATCACCATTCGTATCAATCAGCGCTTTTAAAGACTCAGTCAATTCCCCTTTAGGATCCCTGGATTTTAACCTTGTATAGTAAGGCTCTAAACCAACAGTCAATCCCACATTCGAAGCAGTTAACAGGAATACAGGCAGATAATAATCTTCATACACGAAGATATCTTTGTCAGCCGCTAATTTCAAGCCTGCTTTCAAGGTGTGATCAGCCTGTTGATAGGATTTTGACAATCCTGTCAAACCAGGGTGATGTTGTCCAATGCCTATTTTTATGTACAGAGCATTGCTTGATTTATAACCGCTAATCCACCCTTCTGCAAGTTTTCGAATCTGATTGGCATTTTGGGCAGAAGGCCTACTTTTTAAAATAACAATCCTGTCATGCTGCATTAACAAAAGGTCATCCTTTTCCAGTCGGCTTTTAAGAAAGGTGTAGGTTTTCTTCCTGTCACGGGTCAAAATAACCATTGCTGTCCGAGGCAGATCAAGATTAATGCCCAAGCGCATGGCCCTTTCAAGGAAAAGCGGATCCATCTTCCCTTCAGAATGGATGATTTGACTGACAAGCTCTTCCTTCAGCCTATCGTCCCACTGGATTTCATTCATTAGCACTGCCTGCTGCAGACTTAGTTCAGCCGCCATCCGTACAAGTTCCCCAAAACTTCTGATTTCCTCAGGAGCACCCGTGATCCCGATAACACCAACAATTTGTCCATCAAAGTGAATGGGAAGATTGATGCCTGCCTTCACCCCATGTAGATTCTTTGCCTCTTTTTCGGTTATTTCGTAGCCTGATCCCTGTTTGATGACATTGACTGCACCTTCATGTATATCATCGATGCGATTCAGGTCGCCTGATCCAATGATGACACCCCGGTTATCCATCACATTGATATTTTTCCCGATGATGCCCATCGTTCTGTCAACAATCTCCTGGGCCAGCTGCTTGTCTAAAAAATCCATCCTATTATCCCGCCTTGCAAAACATATGTATCTACTTTATCACCATTATATAAGAAATATAATAAAACAAAGATGAACTATTGAGATTTTATCAGAGGTCGACACTAGGCAGCGGCGATTCTACCAGGTTTTGTCCGAAGTTGACCTTAGTTCAGACAAAAAGACCGATTTCTCCAGCATTTGTCCGAAGGCGACCATGGTTCAGACAAATCAGTGGCGCTTCGGCCTGATTTTGTCCGAAGTTGACCATGCTTCAGACAAATCAGCGACGTTTTCTCCTGATTTTGTCCGAAGTTAACCCTGGTTCAGACAAATCAACGGCGATATCACCAGCTTTTGTCCGAAGGTGACCATGCTTCAGACAAATCAACGGCGATATCACCAGCTTTTGTCCGAAGTTGATCTTAGTTCAGACAAAACGACTACGATTTCTCCAGCTTTTGTCCGAAGTTCGCCCTGGTTCAGACAAAACAACGACGATTTCTCCTGGTTTTTTCTGAAGGCGACCCTAACCGAACTCATAAGATAACTATTAAAAAATAAAACGTGAGGAGGCTGTTCCCCCTCACGAAATGATATTATCTTGTTAAAGCATGCTCTACCTTTATACAACGATCCATAATCACTGTGTACCCTTTTTCTTTCAAGAAGCGGTAAGCTTCTTCATTTTCGAGACCCAGCTGTGCCCAGAAAATATCAGCATCAATCTCTGCAAATTCCTGTGCGACTTCCATCAAGTATTCCGATCTGCGGAAGACATTCACGATATCAACATGACCGTCTATCTCCTTAAGTGAATTAACCGCTTTTACGCCAAGCACTTCATCCACTGTAGGATTCACGGGGATGATTTCATATCCTGCATTCTGCATGGCTTCAGATACCATGTATGAAGTTCGCTGCGGATTATCGCTCAAGCCCACCACCGCGATCCTTTTTGACTTTTTTAAAATCTTGCCGATTTCCTCTCGACTTGGATACTTCATTTCCATCCTCCATCACTCCAATGTTTAGTATCTTTATTTTTATCCTACCCTCAAAAAGAATGTATTTAACTTACTAATGAACTGTATACTAGGAAGCCTCTTTAAAAGTCTGTATTTTCCTTTTCCTGGCTTTGGTGAATTGATCAGTTATAACCGATATTAACGTCCCCAGAATCAAGCAGTTATTCAAGATTGAAACCAGGATAGGCGGAACATGTGTGAAAGCTTCTGCTGGTACAAACATGGCCCCTACGCCAGCAAACAGAGAGGTTCCAATAACCATCCGGGTTCTATGTTTGTCATTTTCCCGATCGAATTCAGTGAAAGCAATTCCAATCATATTGGCAAAAATTACAAATGTGACAGAATACCCGACAGGTGCTGGCAATGCGGCAAATACAGACATGACATGTGGCAGGAAGCTCGCCCCGATTATGAATAAAGAACTAATGATGAACGGAAGCAGTTTTGTGATGCCTGTCGTAGCAATAAACCCGGCTGCTCCTGAAATCGGCACAGAACCAATGGCAGAAAATACCCCTCCAAGAATCTGATTGATTCCCGCAGTATATCCGCTGGCACGGTAACGATATTCACGATGATCAGCGCCCAGGTTATTCAGCACTTGTCCTGTTACCCTGATGCTGGCGAGCATATTGGTTATGAGCAAGAAGGTTATGAAAACAGAGGTTACCATCAGACCTGAATCAAAAACAGGCAACCCGAAAGCGAAAACATCCGGAAAAGCAAATACATGTCCTTCATATTGATGAAAAACCTCTCCCAGGTCAAGCAGTGAAAAAAGCAGCCAACCTGCAGCCAAACTAATCAATATCGCATACTGGCTGATTAGTTTTAAACGGTGACGGGTTAAGTAAAATGTCAAAGCAACCAGAAACAAGCTGAATAGAGCGACTGGAAGATTCACTTCGCTATTGCCCCTCCCAATCCCCATCATCCCCTTAAGAAATGAACCGCTTAATTGGATGACCAGAAGCAGCAGGTAAATGCCACTGACGACAGGCGTGAACAATTTTGCCAGTTTGTCAATCAGCTTAAAAAAGCTTAGCAGGAAAAAGACCAATCCACTCACGATCATGGCGCCCTCAAGTGCCTGAAGAGTCTCAATATTGGAAGTGAACAAGGCCGTACTTAACCCGGCATAGATCGTGAAGACACCCCACCATAAACCCGCAGGTCCCTCGTTAATCGGCAGCCGGTGGCCGATCAATGCCTGCAGAAGACTTGAGATTCCCAATACAAACATCGTTCTTTGAACCAGTCCGGTTGTCTGTAATTCATTAAGATGAAAAACATCTGCAATCGCAATCGGTGCGACAATTGATCCGGCAATAATAAAAGCCACCCACTGTATGGCTGAAAGAAAAGTTTTCATGTAAAGATCTCCGTTCTAAACAATTCTAAATGTATTACCCAGGTGCAGAGCACTGATGTATTTAGTCTATAATAATATTTTAATTAAAGATATATGTTAGTAGGAATAGTTTTTTGCCAGTGCAAGCCTTCAAACAAGAAAGGACACCTAATGGAGGTGTCCTTTTGATTAATAACTAGTAAACCATAATATTCTTTGAATCCAGTAGACAATATATTTAAATGGTGTCATCTTGTCCTTGTTTTCTTCATACTCATGTGTGTAGACCGCAGATTCGTTATACCATATTCTCTTGAAATATTGGTCAACATCCTTGGTGAGCTTGCTGTCGGAGGGAGCGGATACTTTCATATTGGTTTCAAGATTAAGGTCAACCAAATTCCTTCTGGTAAAATTGGCTGATCCTCCTAAAATGACATCCTTATCCTTACGGTCAAAATAAATCATTTTCGTATGATACTGCTCTTCTCCCGTGTTGTACCATTTAACCTCTATATTATCACTGCCCAGGTTTTTTATCTCTGCTGAAACCGGTATGTTTGGAAGACCGGTTTTCTGATTTCCGAACGCATTTTTATTGGGGTCGAGAATGATTTTTATTTTCGCCCCTCGATCTGCCGCCTTATCGATTTCGTCAATCACTGTTCTTTCAGCAAGATAGAACATTCCGATCCAAATTTGGTCACCTTCTTCACTTTTCCTTAACTCTTTCAGAATATGTTTGAGAATCTTGCTTTCTGTCAGTACCTGGACTTTAAAAGGACCATTTTCTTTTTCAGGCTTGTATTCAGGCAGCTGAGGACCTCCAGAAAAGTCAGACACAGCCTGTTCTGATTCCAGGATATCTCCAATAATAGTTCCACTTGTTTCAATGGCGATATTGGAGTGGAAACCACTTGCGTCATGAGGATTCGCGGATGCAATAATGGCCGTTTTTTCGGTCACGAACACTTTCCGATGATTCGCCTTGAGGTTCATTAATTCGAGATAAGAACGGAGCGTTACATCAGGAGCATTCTTTGCCATGGGATTCGGAATCCAGCCTTCACCGGATTGACCAAACCACTGGAAAATCATTCTCCAGACTGCTGAATAGAGCGGGTTGGAATCCCGCAAAGGATCCAGGTCAGTAAAGACGACCTCGATATCATTTTGCCTTAATTCTTTTAAAAACTTGGCTTTATGGGATCCATATGTCAGGTTGATTTCATCGGTAATGAAAACAATTCTGAGATTAGGGTGTTTCTTCTTTTGGGTGATCAGTTTATCGGTGATGTTCCGGCTTATTTCTGGAAATCCAAGATCCTCGTTATAATAACCATTGAACAGGAACATATCGAGGACGATGAAATCTTCTGCTTCTTCGATCCTTTTCAAAACAGTATCAAAAATTTCCTGTTCAGTTCTTCTTTTGCCATCTTTTCCTTCGTAGGTGAGATCATATAAGAAGCTTACATTCTCCGCCTTATGAACTTTTCCTTCGTAGGAAAGGCCAGGCGGAAGGTCTTTATGTGTATGATAGTATGCTGTCAGGAAAACCAATAACCCGATGACCAGCAAGAATATAATCTTTTTACTTTTCAGCATATTTTTCAACTTCACCATCGGGCAGGGCTCCTTAGAATTTGATAGTATACTTATTCACTTCTTAAGCAAGTTATAAACTTAGCAGGCATACCCCTGCGAGATATACTAAGCCGTCCGACACCATTGTTTCAAGAATTGCATGGAGTTTTCAGGAGAACGTGGTAAAATAAAAGAACCGTAAAATCTTTAAAGGAGAATATTTCATGGCATTAAACGCAATTATCATTTTTCTAGCTTATTTGCTCGGATCGATTCCTTCTGGATTGATCGTGGGAAAAGTATTCTATGGCAAAGATATCCGTGAACATGGAAGCGGGAATTTAGGCGGCACAAACACATTCCGGACACTAGGTGTCAAAGCAGGAATGGCCGTGAGTATCGCTGATGTGCTTAAAGGTACTCTTGCTGCAAGCCTGCCTTTACTTCTCGATGCAGACATCCACACGCTGCTGGTTGGTATTTTTGCAGTAATCGGCCATATGTACCCTATATTCGCGGGCTTTCGCGGCGGAAAAGCGGTCGCTACTTCAGGCGGCGTTTTGCTGGCCTATGCACCGGTTTTATTCTTGTTCATGCTGATCTTCTTTTTCATAAGCTTGTACATAACAAAATATGTTTCTCTTTCTTCCATTCTGACAGGGATCGCTGCCTTCATTTACTCACTTTTCACCCGGGATCTTCCTCTCATTCTGGTCGTTGCGGTCCTGGCAACCTTCGTTATATACAGGCATAGGGCAAATATAAAGAGAATCCGCAATAAAACAGAACCGAAAATCAAGTGGCTGTAAAAAGTCAAAAAAATACCGGCAAACCAGAAGATGGTTTGCCGGTATTTTATTTTCGGACGACTCCAAAGGCCTTTAATGCCTGTTCCAGATTGTTGTACATTTTTACATTATCAAAGCTGATGCCAAGACTCACAACCGAATGGGCAAGTTCAGGCCGCATTCCTGTAAGGTTCACGTCCACTCCAGTGAGCTTCAGACTGTTGATGATTTTGAATAGTTCCTGGGCCACCATTGTATCGACGATAAATACACCCGAAAGATCCAGGATCAGGCAATCAACTTTCTGGCGGTTTGTTTCACGCAAGGTATGCTCCCGAAGAACCCTTGCTCTATGGGTATCAATGTCGCCTATAATCGGGAGCACTGCCACTCCATCAACAATTGAAATAACAGGAGTACTGATCTCATCGATCATTGCTTGTTGAGCTTTTAATCTTTTATTCGCCATTCCCGTATAGGAGGTTGAGAAAATAAGAATCAAATCATCTATGAATCCGTTGATGACTTTTCCTATCTTCAATTCTTCTTCCCTGGTCATCTGACCATTATTTTCTGCTATGCTAATAATCTCATCCCACAGCACATCGCGAATGACAAGAAAATGCTTAATCGATTGACTAAGTGAAAGTCCTTGCCTTACCTTGTCCTCACTTACCCTTGTTCCCCAATCAAGTATGTCCTGATCGACCGATTCCCCTGCCAGAAAACTTTCTAATAGATGAATTAACTTTCCCAGCTGTCCTTTATACATTTCCGTATGTGGTTTTCCTGCAAGCTTCAGGAACGTATCTGGCTGGTTGTCATTAATCGAATCATATAACTTATCAACTAAATCTTTTTCTCTTTCTTTAAGTAAATCATAGAATACCTTTGACATGTTGGCTCCCCTTTGTAGTAATCTTGGTGTTCTTTATACAAATATTTTTTGTTCTATATAATGAATATTGCGTTTTTAATGGTATAATTTATATAAAAATGTCATATATATCCGAAAGGAATCGAATTTGGCTGTCTAATTTAATATTGCGAATTCTTGATGAAATTACCCAAATCCTGATGCAATCAAACAAACAGATGTATTGAATTTTTTAAAAGAAGGGATCCCGATGAAAATGAATAATCCTTCCTCCGCCTATAGTTTTCAATCAAAGATTGAACAGAAATCTTCATATAAAACTGACTTTACTTCCCAGACCGGTTCACATATTTTCTCTTTTGGCACAGTTCTCTCCTCTGAAAACAGATCAATTGCTTTACGCAAATTAATGGTAAAGGATGAGTTAGCCATTATGATAGACAAGAAGAAGGCCGAGCTGGAAAGTGAACTTCAAAATTTGAACCAGGAGATTCTAGAAAAACAACAAACCTTAAAAGCATTGAAAGAGGCTATGAACGATGTGTCCAAGGACTATCAATCTATTTCTTCAAGCGTGCTGGCTGCCGGGTTAGCCCATGAAATAAGGAACCCACTGACAACAATCAAAGGTTTTATCCAATTATTGAAGCCTGATCTTCATTCCGCTGGCAAGCAAGAACTGGCAGATGTAGCACTAGAGGAAATCAATCGGGCAAACAGCTTATTAACTGAATTCCTCTCTGTGTTAAAACCAGCTCCTGCAGTGAAAAAAAAGCTTCCAATCAACTGCCTGATTAAAAACATGAAGGATTTATATACAAGCGAGGCAATCCTGAAGGGAGTCGACATAAGTGTTGAACTCGCGGAAGAGGAACTTTATGTAATGGCCGAGGAAAATTCGATAAAACAAGTTCTAATCAATTTATTGAAAAATGCAATGGAGGCTGTTGAAGGAAGCGGGAGAAATGATGGAGCCGTTAAAATGATTGCTGGAAAGGATGCGGATTTTGCAACGATCAGTGTAATAGATAATGGCAGCGGAATTGATGAATGGAGCCTTAAGAAGATATTCACCCCTTTTTATACAACAAAGACAGAGGGAACAGGAATTGGATTGGCAATCAGCAAACAATTAATTGAAAATCATGGCGGTGAAATGAGTGTCTTTAGTGAGCCTACGCGAACTATATTCAAGATCGCACTACCCGCCCTTAAATAATCAGCTTTTCGATTAGTCAAAAAATTGTCAAATTGAACTCGGTCTAATCGTATTATAGTTGATAAAATAAAGATAAGAACACAGGAAAGAAGGCGGACTGGCATGGAAGAAGTTATGAAGCTGACAGACCAATTTGTATATTCAACCACAACAGCTGATGTAACGACTCCAGATGACTTTATAGTAGAATTCCTGGCTGATTTACATGAACAAACGGACCCAAAGATTATCAAGATCAAGAACCTAGATGAATTAATGGATTTTATAGAAACAATGGATAACGAATAAAATGCGGCTCCTGATGGAGTCGCATTTTCATATTTTCAGCAATTTAAACTTCCCCATTCCAAACACATCCCTAATATAATCGAGCTTGATTCCATTAAAATAAACCAAATCACGCTCATGGATCAGGATGTCGACATCATCGAAGGTGAAGATTTGATCCTTGTCTAATGGCCGCTCTTCCAGAGCAACTCTGAGCTGGGGTCCTCCTCAGCCAAGTCCCATCGTAAGGCGGATGAAAAGTTTTTCTCCTTCGCTGCTTTCTTTTCGGATTGCATGTTCCAGTATTTTTTGGGCGCTCGACGTGATCTTGAACATCTTTCCCCATCCTCTCTTTCTGCATTTTTCTCGCATTTTCGTGGCATGAAAGGATCGAATTTTGACAAAACTTTGAATATCATCATGAAACATATATATTTAACATCAATCTTATACTATATTATCTTTAGGGGCAAAAAATAGATAAGCCTCATCATATACTGGGGAGATTTATATGAGAAAAAAGAAGAAAACCTTTTTAAGCATGACCTTGGTTACGGGGTTAAGCATTTTAGCAGGAACATTAACATTTCAGATGTATCATGAAGCACAGGCAAAAGAACCAAATTTGACTGTCATACAAAAAGATCATTCAGCGAGAAGTATGGACGTATCCGGTAAAAATTTTGAGGAAACCGTGAAATTAGGGTCAATCGGCGACATCTTGATTCATGACACGGTTTATGAAGACGCTCTCACTAAATCAGGGTATGATTTTAAACCGATGCTAACGAATGTAAAACAGCAATTAACGGAGCCTGATCTTCTGCTGGCCAATCAGGAAACCATTCTCGGCGGAGTCGAGATCGGTTTGTCCAGCTACCCGGCGTTCAATAGTCCTGTCGAAATTGGGGACGCACTGATCGACGCAGGTGTCGATATTGTTTCAAATGCGAATAATCATTCGCTGGATCGTTCTGAAAAAGGGGTTATGACCTCAATACGAAATATGGAAGCTGCCGGGCTGCCTTATGTAGGTTCTTTCAAAGATGATGCCGACCAGCATAAATTAAGGATATTAAATAAAAACGGGGTACAGGTTTCTTATTTGTCTTACACTTATGGAACAAATGGAATTCCGGTTCCATTCGGGAAAGACCATCTCGTCAATTTGATTGACCGCGAAGCAATGAAGGCTGAGATCCGCCGGGCAAGAGCGGAGTCGGATGTTGTAGTCATGAGCATTCACTGGGGAAATGAATACCAGCGCTTTCCGACAGATGATCAAAAGGAACTTGCCCAATTTCTGATCGACGAAGGTGTAGATATCATTTTTGGACATCATCCACACGTCCTGCAGCCAATGGAATGGCTGACCGCCGCTGATGGCAGGAAGGGTCTTGTAGTGTATTCCCTCGGCAATTTCCTGTCAGGTCAAATGTGGGATTACAAGGATATCGGAGGCCTCGCAACGGTGGAGGTTACAAAGCGCATCACTCCCGGTGGTACGGATATCGCTTTGCATAATCCAGAATTCCTTCCTACCTTCGTCTCCAGCAGCAGACAAAGCCATTACAGGGTGGTCCCACTGAGGGAAGCAGGAAGATTCGGTCTTGCAGACGCAGAAAATAAATATAACGAAATCATGCATCATATGACACAATACATTAAAAAATAATCCTGTCAGTGCCCGGCAAATGATGACCGGGCATTGCTTATGTTATAATCGGGGCATCTGGTATGGAAGGAGAACGATATGGAAATTACAATCAATGACGATGCGGCAGCCTGGTATGAAAACGAAATGGACCTTTCCACCGGAAGCTATTTACGCTTTTTTGTACGGTATGGAGGCTTCAGTTCGATCCAAAAAGGTTTTTCACTTGGCGTTTCGAAAGAGGAACCTGATCATATCGGCGTGAAAACAGAAAAAAACGGAATCACTTATTATATTGAAGAAAAAGACATTTGGTATTTTGACGGCCACGATATGATTGTGGATCTTCACCCTGTAGGCCAGGAACCTGAGTTTAAGTTTGAAAAAAAATAGGGCAGGCGCCATTGCGCCTGCCTTATTTTTTGCCAAGATAATTCTTAATCCCTTCCTCTTTCAATACCTCTTCCTGTTTCATGCCAAATAGGTCGAAATGCGGGTAATCAGGTTTTCTATTGTCTATCCATTCAGGGCTAAGACCGTATTTTCTTCCCCACTCTGCCAGCTTCTCAATATCCCTGCACCCTGCTTTTGTTACTGTGTTGCAGCCAGGGAAACGGTCATCGATCCAGTAGTGAGTGAGAAAAGCAATCTCTCCTTTGCGGATTTTCTCTTTCCACTCTGCTAATTCGTGCCTTTTGATCCCGAATGCCAATCAGACCTGCTCCTTTTCAACCTCAGGCTTTTTCACGGCCCTAAGATAAGCTTCATGCCAGTCCGGATATGTCCTTTTTAATGAAATGGGCCGGAAACTGTCCTTTTTAACACAGACGTGCTTTGAGCTGCCAGTGAGCGCAAGTTCTCCTTCGCCATTAAAAATTTCATATTTATAGACAGAACGGAGACCATCATATTCTTCCACCCATGTCTTGATTGTTGCAATATCTCCATACCGCAAAGGTTTTTTATAAGAAGCCTGGATATCAAGGACCGGAGAGATAATGCCGTCCTTCTCCATCTCAGCATAATTAAAACCGAGCTCTTTGATCAATTGCGTCCTGCCCAGCTCCATCCAAACCAGATAATTTGCGTGGTATACGACACCCATCTGGTCTGTTTCTGCATATCTAACCTCTATTTCTCTTGTTGAAATCTGCATCCTCATTCCCCTTCTGCTACTTGATTGTCTTGTTCAATAAAAATCTTCGATACATTTATAATGACAGTATTTTTGATAGCACCGCTTCAAAATCCTGTTTTTTCAAGTATATAACATCCTGATCCAGGTTCTCTACCGATCCGCCGCCCATCAAGCGATAGGCTTGGGACTGTATCGTTTCATCCACTAGATTTGTCGCAAATCGTCCGTTTCCCTTGATTTCTGTTTCCGAAAGTTTTTCGGATAAAAATTCAATGGCCTGGTCATTGATTTTATACTGATATTTTCCCGCATAGTTCCTGATAATGATCAATAATTCATCCACACTATAATCAGGAAAATGAAAAAACTTCTTGAATCGTGATCGAAGGCCAGGGTTACTTTCCAACAGCATATCCATCTCGGCAGGATAGCCTGCCAGGATGACGACAAGATTTTCATTATGCCTGGTCATCTCATCCACAAGCGTATCAATTACCTCCTTGCCAAAGTCACCAGAGCTTTGCCCAAGCAGTGAATAGGCCTCATCTATAAAGAGAACCCCACCTAGTGCCTCACGGATCTTCTTCTTTGTCTTGATGGCAGTCTGCCCCACATAACCAGCGACGAAATCCGCCCGGCTGCTGGTGATCAGGTGTCCGCGCTTTAACATCCCGCATTCCTTCAACAGTTCAGCGTAAATCTTTGCAACAGTCGTTTTACCAGTCCCGGGGTTCCCGGTGAAGACAGAATGCAGCTGGATTGGAACAGCCGGCAGCCCTTTTTCCTTTCTAAGCTGCTGCATCCTTACAAAAGAAATAAGCGAGGTGACTTCCGATTTTACTGTATCCAAACCTACTAACGCCTGGAGGCGATCAAGCGGCTTTTCTGCTGAAGGCTTTGAAGAAGATTCAAAATCTGCTTTTTCCAGCAGCGTATAGGTTGAAAAATCATCCTCTTCAGTCTTCCTTGAGCCTTTTTTAAATATTGCTTCCAATACTAGGTTACGAACTGTCCGGGCATTGCCAAATGTATCATCGACTCTTTCCTTTTCGATTCGTTCCCTAAGCTCAAGCTTTGCAGGTTCGGTCATGGCATAATCATTATCACGCGCTGCCTGCTCGGCAATCTCCATCAGTTCATCTTCCGTATAATCAGGCAAATGGATGAAATTCGATTGAGGAAAACGAGACCTTAATCCGGGATTACCATCAAGGAATTGGCGCATTTCTTCGGGATATCCAGCAAGGATGACCGCAAATTTGCCTCCATATTCATTTCCGGTCATTAGAGAAACCAATGTATCGATTGCAGTCTGGCCATAGTCATTCCCTGTCTGGCCTTCACGCTTAAGACTATAAGCTTCATCGATGAATAACACGCCGCCAAGAGCCTGTTCGATTATCTTGCGGACATTTTCCTCGGTCTGGCCCACATAAGCGCCGACTAATTGTGAACGGTCAGCCTCGAAGATTTCTTCTCGCGGCAAAACACCAAGTTGATGATAAATTTTTGCCAGCAATCGTGCCAGCGATGTTTTTCCAGTTCCGGGATTCCCTGTGAGCACCATATTCAGGCTTTGGTCATCCTTTGTTTGCAGACCAAGTTCTTTCCGTTTTTGCTGATATTTTAGGAAACGATAAAAATCATTCACTCTCTCTTTGACAGACTCAAGGCCAACCATCTGATTGAGTTCAGACAAAGGATCCTTTTCAGATTGGTTTTGAGTGTCTATTTCCTCGGCGAATTCTTCTTGCCATTGATGCTTAATCTCATCCAGGATAAGAAGTCTTTTTTTCATTTCTTCATAGTGGATTGCCGTATGGAAAACGCCAGTCACTGACTCTTCGTACAGCTCTGTTGCTTTCAGGAGTGCGGCTGTTTCTTCGATTGCTCTTTCCAGTAATTCTGTCAGCCTGCCAAATTTTCCGCTTACATCGGAACCATCTCCTGGCGTCTGGTCTTTTAGCTCATCCAGCACCTCTTCGGCATGTCCAAGGAATTGCTGGGAAATATCAATATATTGTTCTGCGGTTTTCTTTTTCAGAGCCCGATTGTCTGTTTCCCTGATTCGCGGGTAGACCAGGTCCTCGAAAAGATTTCCTTTGTTCTTCCATTGGTTTGACGCCAGCAAAGATTTAGCTTTTTTGTTTGCAGCATCTTGTTCAACCGCTGATTTCAGCCACTCAAGGACAAGCGAATCAAAGCCATTCCTTTTGGCTCTTGATTGAGCTGCCAGCGTTAAAACATGTGACAGTTTTTTTGGTTCCTCACTTTTTGTCAGTAGCTTAATGGCCGTGATCAAACCAGCTTCATCATGAATGAACCCCTTAGAATGAATTTCTTCCTCCCAAAGTAACAGCTGTTCATCTAAAGGAATTTGCTTTTTGTGTTGTTCCATCCGAATCACTTCTTTATCTATAATTTAACTTTTACCTTTTCAACTTTACATTCCGTATATTATCACATTTTCCCCCAAACGAAAAAAGACCCGCCTTCACGACGGGTCTCTCCCATTACTGCTGTCTGTGCGCTTCATCCTTAATTTCTGCCCTGAAGGCATCAATGCTCTCGCGGCGGCGCTCATTTTTCTGCTGAATCCGCTGCTGGTCTTCAGGACTCGAATTGACCATTGCAGCCTCAGCATCTTCCATGTTTGCAATGGTGTGATGAATCATGGACTGCAGCTTTTCTACATTATCACTGCGATCGTCTGGCTTTGGTGTATGGTTTGCCATTGTCATGTACCTCCTTTTAAAAAGTACAACAATAGTATGTGATGAATGAAAGTGATTATAAGCGGAAAACAGTGGATACTTTTTAAGCATTCAGATCAAGGTCAAGGCTGCACCAGGGCATTGCATATAAGAATTTTAAATAATAATCTAGCCAATTGGAAAATAAAAGCCTGCCATCTAATTGGCAGGCATTCTTCCATGATCTATTCACCTTTAGTCTGGATTACCTGTGCATGTTCTCCAGATTTATCGTTCATCTTCTTGCCCTTGTTCCCGCTGAAACCGCGCGGCTGGGTTCCAAGGTGGCTCGGAACATGGTGCTTGCTGTCCCTTTTAGGATTACTCATGACCATCCCTCCTCTAGATTAAGTTTTACCAGAAGAAGAGTAAATCATGAATGGTAATGTATGAAAATTACTCAGCTTTACCTAAGTGTTTTTGCTCTAATTTTGCCTCGATTCTTTCGAGTGCATCACGGTCATTCAGAAGTTGACGTTTATTTTCCATAACAAGCTCTTGAAAAGAACGTTTTCTAGGTTTCCTCATCGTGTTCACCATCCTTTATCATCATTCTAACAGTTATTATGTCCGGAAACGGTTGCAATTATTACAACTTTTTGAAAATTTAATCGTATTTTATTCATACCCGTATTTGCCGTGTACTCTCCATGCAATTTTTCCCATAAAAAAACACCAGGATGGGTACCTGATGTGTTATTTTAACAGTTCTTCCATTTGCTCATAACTCATGGAACCAATATGTCTTTTTAGAATCACTCCCTTTTCGTCAATAATAAAGGTAGTCGGAATCGATATAATCTGGTATGACTTCTGTGTCGTGCCAGATTCGTCAAGCAGGATCTGAAATGACAGGTCATTTTTCTCAGCAAATCCTTTCACATCATTTTGGGGATCCAGATTGATGGCAAGAATTTCGATCTGACCAGAGTGATTTTTGTAAAACTTCTCCATTGCAGGCATTTCCTCTTTACATGGCGGGCACCATGTCGCCCAGAAGTTGAGCATGATCTTCCTGCCCTTATATTTCTTAAGGTCAATTTCTTCCCCTGCAAAGTTTTTTAATGTAAAAGATGGCGCCATCAAGCCAATGTCAATTCCTGCAGATGTTGTTGAAGCTTGAATGGCGGCAGGATCATCTGCCTTGTAGAAATGCTGAAAAACAGCAAATAACAGCAATCCAGCAAGAATTCCAGCTCCAATCGCCTTTTTAATCATGAAGAACCCTCCTTTGTCTTAGTTACAAGTAGGTTATCCCAAGTATACTAAGATAATGAAAGTGGATATGTCAGAATATATGATGATTGTGTGAATTCTATCGGGCTGCAAGAACAAAAAGCGCAAGCGCCTCGTTCAGCCCCGACAAGCGCTAGAGGGCCTGTCTGTGAAGTCGTTCTTTGACTTCATTGGCAGGACCGAAACGTCTCGAGGAGTTAGGAGCCGCAGCTAGCCAAGCGTCTCGAGGGGCTAGGCGCTGAAGCTGGATTAAGACACCCATATGTAGTTAGCCAAAGAAAAATACTTTTATAATCTTGTATGCAAATAAAAAACCGGAGCTCATATCTCCGGCGGTCTTCCTCATTATTTTTCAAATAGTCGCGGCAATTCCTCGCTGTAATTCCCGCGCATAATTCCTTTTTCGGTGATGATCGCTGTAATTAAATGATGAGGTGTGACATCGAAGGCTGGATTGAAAACTTTGACTCCCTCAGGAGCAGTTGATTTTCCGAATCCGGCCGTGATTTCTTCTGCAGCACGCTCTTCAATTGGAATGTCATCGCCTGTTTTGGTTTCAAGATCGATTGTTGATAATGGTGCCGCCACGTAAAACGGAATATTGTGGGCTTTTGCCAGTAAGGCAACACCATAAGTGCCAATTTTATTTGCTACATCGCCGTTAGCTGCAACACGGTCGCAGCCAACAATGACTGCCTGTACCTTGCCTTGTTGCATCACCATGGCGGCCATGCTATCCGTAATAAGAGTCACATCGATTCCTGCCTGCATCAACTCCCAGGCAGTCAGTC
Organism: Bacillus sp. ISL-35; assembly: GCF_018613355.1. NCBI lineage: Bacteria > Bacillati > Bacillota > Bacilli > Caryophanales > Bacillaceae > Bacillus > Bacillus sp. ISL-35. Next base: position 41,752 of record NZ_JAGGQK010000014.1, read on the forward strand.
GGGCTCCCTGCAGCAATGGACGCGTTTCGTCGGCAAATACCTTGATGTCCATGCCTCTTTCCTTCGCCAAATAAATCGGAGCCAGAGCCGTTCCATACTTTGCTGTCGCAATCCCGCCTGCATTACAGTGAGTCAGGACCGTCATCCCATCTTGAAATAAACTTAACGCATTTTCACCGATGGAGCTGCAGACATTTTCATCCTCCTGGCGAATTGTGTGAGATTCTTCAATCAGCATTTTCTTAATACTTGAAACTGGTTGCCCGTTTTCAGCCTTCGCGCGTGCATCCATTCGATTTAAAGCCCAGAACAAATTGACTGCAGTCGGCCTGGAGGTAGCTAGATAATCTGCCTTTTCCTTGAAATACTTATAAAATGTCTCGAAGTCTGACTCCGGCGCGTCTTTGATCCCGAGGGCCAATCCATAGGCAGCTGCAATGCCAATGGCTGGAGCCCCTCTGACTTTTAACTGTTTAATTGCGTCCCATACATCCTCTATATCTGTTATTTCCAGGAATTCTGTCACCTGTGGAAGTTTTGTTTGGTCCAATATATAAAGCTTTTCACCGTCAAATTTTACCGACTGTAAAAATATCTCTTCCATGCTGCTCCTCCTTCTGCCTTTTACGACAATTCTGAAACTAAATATCATTTTACCAATTTACAGGTTTTGAGCAAGTGAAATTTATGAGTTAGAAGCTGTTTTCTTTTATAAAAGGTGCATTCATTGAATGCTTGATTCATTAATACCAAGCCGTTGCTTCACCAGTTCAATGAAATTGCGTGCTGGCCTGGATAGATGATGCTGTTTCAACCAGATTAACCCCATCGATGAAGTAAGGTTCGAACCTGTTATTTCTCTGGCATACAAATTGCTTTGCCCATATGACCGGAATACCGATTCAGGAACAATGGTCGCGCCAATCCCCGAAGAAACCAGCTTCATCAGGACATTCATATCAGAACATTCACAGATGATCTGTACGGGCAGCTGTGCCTTGGTTATTGCCTCGTTGATGATATTATAGCTTCCAAGTCCCTCTGTCGAAGGAAGAATGAGCGGGAAACGGCTGATTGTTTCTAATGATATACTGTCACCGATCTTCTCCCTGCAAACAAATACAAATGGCTCATTATATAAATGTAGATAACTTAAATCCTGATTGGATAAGGGCAACCTGACAAGCCCCAATTCAATAGATCGATTTTTAACAAGTTCAGCCAGGTAGGTAGAATCGTTTTGAACAATACGCAAATATACAAGAGGATATAAAGAATGGAATTCGTCAAGCCATTCCGGAAACTGCGGAACGGAGAGTGTATTGATTCCCACTGATAAATTCCCTTTCCTTCCTTCATCCATTTCTTGAAGTTCATTTTTTACTTCCTCAAATGAATGGACAATATTCAGTGCATGCCTGTAAAGCAATTTTCCTTTATCAGTTAGCTCCAGTTTCTTTCCATGCCGTTCAACGAGCATTACTCCTAATTCTTCCTCCATTTGTTTTAATTGAAGGCTTAACGGCGGTTGTGACATATGAAGACGATTTGCAGCCGCTGTGATGTTTTTTTCCTCCGCAATTGCAATGAAATAACGCATTTGTCTAATATCCATAAAATCCCTCTATTTAAAAAAGATATGATTAATATATAAATTATATATTTTCAATATACCAATTGTCTATGTTACGATATTTTCATTCGCTTCAAAGCGAAAAATTTATCTATATAAAGAGAGAGGAGAAAAAATGGATAAATTATTTCAATTAAAAGCACATGAAACAACAATCGGAAGAGAGTTTTCAGCTGGCCTGATCTCTTATATAACTGTTGTGTATATCATCATTGTTAATGCTACCATTCTGTCAGCAGCTGGAATCCCGTTGGAAGCTGGGATTATAGCAACCATTTTGACCGTATTCGCAGGCTGCCTACTCATGGGTTTCTGGAGCAATACACCTATTCTGGTAATTCCGGGTATGGGATTGAATGCGATGTTTACATACACAATCGTACAGTCAGGCGGTTTCGCATGGCAGGAAGCACTTGCCATGGTGTTTGTTTCTGGAGTCATTTTCATGCTATTAGCTTTCACTCCACTAGCAAAAACGATTGTTTCATCCATTCCTGATTCCCTGAAGGAAGCCATCACTGTTGGTATTGGCATCCTTTTAATCCTGATCGGTTTCGATAATAGCGGAATCATTACAAGCTCCGATCACACTTTACTTGCAATTGGAGACCTAAGCAGTTCAACAGCACTTATCACTTTGATTGGCCTGGTTGTCACTGTCGTATTATTCATTAAAAATGTGCCCGGCAACCTTTTGCTTAGTATCGCATTTACTGCGGCACTTGCCTTGATTTTTGGTGATTTTAAGAGTGATGGAGCATCATGGAGTATGCCATCATTTGGAGGGTATATGGAAGTGTTCAGCCAAATGTCATTTGCCAAAGCGGGGGATTTTGTCTTCTGGCTTACTGCTTTTTCATTGGCAATGGTTGTTATCTTTGAAAATATCGGCTTAATCCATGGACATACAAAGATGTTAAACCAGACTCATAAATCCAAGAAAGCTTTACAGGCAAACGCAATTTCAGTAGCAACAGCCGGAATATTCGGCACTAGCCCGACCGTTGCATCTGTCGAAAGTGCAGCGGGAATTGCTGCTGGAGGACGGACAGGTTTAACGAGCATCGTAACTGGTTTGCTATTCCTTGCGTCCATTGTATTAATCCCTGTTATTAAAATGATACCGGAAAGCGCAGTCTCTCCTGTCTTAATTTTAATCGGCGTCCTAATGCTGCAGAATATCACGAATATCAAACTAGATGATTTACTGGAAAGCTTCCCTGCTTTGCTGATCATTGTGCTGATTCCTTTGACGTACAGTATTGCAGACGGAATGGCGATTGGTTTCATACTTTATCCCTTAATGAAGCTGTTAATGGGTAAAGGTAGGGAGATTCAGCCTGCACTCTATATGATTGCCTTGCTGTTCCTGGGTAACTTTGTCCTGCAATATGCTCTATAACCAGATAAAAAACAGCCCTGGGTCCCAGGGCTGTTTTAGTTTGCTCTTTTTAGAATATAAGAAGATGGGTTTGTTTGAACATTCGGGATAAACTTTGAAGCCTCTTGCAGCAGATGAATTTGAGCTGCCTGGGCCTGGTCAACTGTACCCATTCCATACATCTTTAATGATCGCTCAAGGACAAGCATCGGTTCGTGGCCATTTACATAGTAAAGACTCTCACCGCTGCCCGGATAATATGATTCAAGTGTCTTTATGTTGGAAATGACATGATACTGAGCTTCACCTTTTTGAGAATACCCAGCCACAACCGCCTCAAAAGGACGGCCATCTCTTGAAAGCATCGGATTATTGATTGATGACTGGATCGATTCAGCCAGTTCTTTGAGACTGAATCCTTGTTTAATCAGGGTTTCAGCGGCATCTGCCGCCATCACTGCATATTCCAAATCTCCTGAAAAAGCAATGAACGCTGTATCCGGGATCAATTCTTTGAAATGGATGTCATCGGTCATCTGCTGTATCCGCAAATCAGTAACCAACGAAATAAAATCTTCTCTTGCTACAATCGATACAAGGCCCATAGTAATCACTCCTTATGTTCCACCTACCTTAAACATACCTCTTTATCAGCAAATTTCAATAGGAGAGTTTGTCGATTTATCAGAAGTTTTCGTGAATTATGTAGGATATTTTAATAATGAAAGTGAACAAGGGTAAAAAATGAAAGACTATGAGAATTGAGACGTATTATGCTGGCATTTCCTCACTTATGTGGGAATCTTTCACTCAGAAAGATACCCTTATGCAGGTCCTTTCTCTCTCATAAGGGTACCTTTCGGGCAGAAAGATGCCCTTATACAGACGCTTCCTCCTTCATAAGGGTACCTTTCAGGCAGAGAGATGCCCTTATACAGACGCTTCCTCTTTCATAAGGGTACCTTTCAGGCAGAGAGATGACCTTATACAGGCGCTTCCTTCCTCATAAGGGTACCTTTCAGGCAGAAAGATGCCCTTATACAGACGCTTCCTCTTTCATAAGGGTACCTTTCGGGCAGAAAGATGCCCTTATGCAGGCGCTTTCTCTCTCATAAGGGTATCTTTCAGGCAGAGAGATGCCCTTATACAGACGCTTCCTCTTTCATAAGGGTACCTTTCAGGCAGAGAGATGCTCTTATGCAGGCGCTTCCTTCCTCATAAGGGTACCTTTCGGGCAGAAAGATGACCTTATACAGACGCTTCCTTCCTCATAAGGGTACCTTTCAGGCAAAAAGATGCCCTTATACAGACGCTTCCTTCCTCATAAGGGTACCTTTCGGGCAGAAAGATGCCCTTATACAGACGCTTCCTCCTTCATAAGGGTACCTTTCAGGCAAAGAGATGCCCTTATGCAGGCGCTTTCTCTCTCATAAGGGTATCTTTCAGGCAGAAAGATGACCTTATACAGGCGCTTCCTCTCTTCCTCTTTCATAAGGGTACCTTTCAGACAGAGAGATGCCCTTATACAGACGCTTCCTCTTTCATAAGGGTACCTTTCAGGCAAAAAAATGCCCTGTTCAGGCGCTTCCTAACAAAAAAACCGAAGTACTGTTAAATCAAACTGGGATACTCACAGATTTTACACCCAAAAAAAGAACCCCCCTGGTCGGAAAAATAACCAGGGGGGGTCTGTGTATTTAATTAAGCTTTTAATTTATCGCGAAGAACCATTTGCAGGATTCCTCCGTGACGGTAGTAGTCGATTTCTACTTCTGAGTCGAAACGTACAAGAGCTTCGAAAGTTTTCTTGTTGCCTTCTTCGTCAGTAGCTGTCACAGTGATGATGTCGCGTGGGCGGACATTTTCATCGATCTGGACATCGAATGATTCTCTGCCTGTCAGGCCAAGAGTCTCAGCGTTTTCACCAGCTTTGAATTGAAGTGGCAGTACGCCCATCAATACAAGGTTTGAACGGTGGATACGCTCGAAGCTTTCAGCGATAACAGTCTTGATACCTAATAGGTTAGTACCTTTTGCAGCCCAGTCACGGGATGATCCCATTCCGTAATCTTTACCTGCGATAACCATTAGGCCTGTGCCCTGCTCTTTGTACTTCATGCAAGCATCAAAGATGGACATGACTTCGTTCGTTGGCCAGTAAGTCGTGAAGCCGCCTTCTGTGCCAGGAGCGATCTGGTTGCGGATACGGATGTTCGCGAATGTTCCGCGCATCATGACTTCGTGGTTACCGCGGCGTGAACCGTAAGAGTTGAAGTCACGTGGCTCTACACCCTTTTCACGCAGGTATTTTCCAGCTGGTGTGTCTTTTCCGATCGCACCTGCAGGAGAAATATGGTCAGTTGTGACAGAATCACCGAACTTACCAACAATACGCAAGTTGTTCAATGGAGCAACTTCCCCAGCCTCTGGAGTCAAACCTTCAAAGAATGGTGGGTTTGCGATATATGTTGAATCCTCATCGAAAGTGTAAAGCGGATCGCTGTTTGTTTGGATCTCGTTCCACTTTTCGTTGTCAGTGAATACAGTTTCGTACTCTCTGCGGAATAGCTCTGGAGTTACTACGCGGTGAACGACTTCGTTCACTTCTGCTGTTGATGGCCAGATATCCTTGAAGAATACATCATTGCCATCTTTGTCTTTTCCGATTGGGTCATTCTGAAGATCGATGTCCACTGTACCAGCAAGTGCATATGCAACAACTAGCGGCGGTGAAGCCAGGTAGTTTGCTTTTACAAGCGGGTGGATACGTCCTTCGAAGTTACGGTTACCGGAAAGAACAGAAGTAACTAGAAGATCGCTTTCAGCAACAGACTTTTCAATTTCAGGCTTCAATGGACCGGAGTTACCGATACATGTTGTACAACCATAACCAACCAGGTTGAAACCAAGAGTTTCAAGGTAAGGAAGCAATTCTGAATCGCGAAGGTATCCAGTTACAACCTTTGAACCAGGTGCTAATGAAGTCTTAACGAACTTAGGAACTTCCATTCCCAGCTCAACAGCTTTCTTGGCAACAAGGCCTGCACCTACTAGTACGTATGGGTTAGATGTATTTGTACAGCTAGTGATCGCCGCGATCGCGATAGCACCAGTTTTCATAGTAGTTTTATCGCCATTAGCGAACTCAACAACTGCTTCTTTATTGATTTCCTTCTTACCAAGGCCGAATCCCTGGTTTCCTGCAGGAGCAGTCAATGCTTCCTGGAATGATTTCTGCATTGCAGAAAGCGGAATCAAATCCTGCGGACGCTTAGGACCAGAAAGGTTTGCTTCGATTTCAGAAAGATTGATTTCTACTACATCAGTATAAACTGGCTCTAATGAAGGATCGAAGAATAATCCGTTTTCCTTGCAGTATGCCTCAACCACTTTAATGTGGTCTTCAGAGCGGCCAGTTAAACGCATGTAATCCAATGCTTCTCCATCAACTGGGAAGAATCCGCAAGTAGCGCCATATTCTGGTGCCATATTGGCAACAGTCGCACGGTCAGCAAGCGGAAGTGTCACTACGCCAGGTCCGAAGAACTCAACGAATTTACCAACAACGCCTTTGCTGCGAAGAACCTGAGTCACTTTAAGTGCAAGGTCAGTTGCAGTAGAGCCGTTAGGCATATCGCCTACTAATTTAACACCTACTACTTCTGGTACTGGGAAGTATGATGGCTGGCCAAGCATTCCAGCTTCTGCTTCGATACCGCCTACGCCCCATCCAAGAACGCCAATACCGTTGATCATTGTAGTATGAGAGTCAGTACCTACTAATGAATCTGGGAATGTTTCGAATTCACCATCTGCATTTTCTACAGCGTGGACAACGCTTGCAAGGTACTCAAGGTTCACCTGGTGAACGATACCTGTTGCCGGCGGAACAGCGCGGTAGTTGTCGAATGATTTCTGTGCCCAGCTCAAGAACTGGTAACGTTCAGCATTACGTTCGAATTCAAGTTCCATGTTCACATTAAGTGAGTCTGGAGTTCCGTATTTATCAACCTGTACAGAGTGGTCAATAACTAGATCAACCGGCTTTTCAGGATTGATTTTGTCTGGGTCTCCACCCATGTCAGCCATTGCTTTCCTTAGAGAAGCAAGGTCAACGACTGCTGGTACACCAGTAAAGTCCTGAAGAATGACACGTGAAGGCTTGAACGGCACATCCACTTCTTTCACTTCGCTGGTTCCCCATTTTGCTAGATTTTCAACATGCTCTTTTGTGATTACAAAGCCATCATGCTGGCGAAGCACGGATTCAAGCAATACCTTAACAGAGTAAGGCAGTTTTGATACATTGCCGATTCCAGCCTTTTCTAATGCTGCCAGGCTATAGTAATGATAGCGTTTCCCGTCAACTTCAAATGAACTGCGGGCGTTAAAAACATCTTGGTTTGACATATGTTTACCCCCTTCTTCTACGTAAACATCATAAACTAAATAAAAGTAATTGTCGAAAAGTTTGAATCTTGTATTCCATCCTAACTTTTCTCACAATTTCATATTAATATAACCTTGTATATAAGTAAATAACAAGAAAGTTATTGCGATTGATAAGTTTTTCTTATTATAAAAACTGTATTCATGATAAAAACAAGCTGAATGGGATTTTATCAAAGAGGAAATCAATTCCTTCTTTAATCAAAGTTAATCTGAAACTATTTTACAAAAGTGAAAAAACGGGATTGTGAAGTGTATAATGGGAAAAAATATGACAGATGGAGGTGAATCATGTGGTAAAAAGAAAAGCAAATCATGTCATCCCCGGTGCAAATGCGGCGAAAGCCCAGGGAAATGGTGCTGGCTTTAACGAAGAAATGGCCAATGAACCAATGACTGAACTAGAAAAACAAAATAATAAGAAGCGCAAAAAGAATCAATAAATATTAACGCTTGTTAAAAACATGCCTGGTATATGAAAAAGCGGAAGGATTGCCTTCCGCTTTCACTTTTTATTCCATATTTACTTCGTTCACAATGCTCCGCAGATCCTGCTGGAACCTTTCTAATTGTCCCCTTTGATGTTCAGAAGCGTTTTCAAGCGCATTTTCAATTTGCTGAAATGCTTCATTCACTTCGTTTTTAAGATGCTTTAACTGGTGACCATAGCTTGCTGAATCCCGCACAATTTCCGAATAAAGACCCTGTGCGTCTTCAAACCCTTGCTGAGCTGCCTGGAAAGCTTGTTGTTTATCTTTATTGTAAGGCATGTGTGATTTCCTCCTGATGTAGTAAAATCTATACCGTTAAATTGCACATTTAAAAGTTATTTATTCAGTATAAATTCACGTGAAAATCTAATCCTAAAATCAGGAGGGATGAGCAATGAACAAAAACGATTCCAAGGATATGCGCAAAAATGCTCCCAAGGGTGACCAAGACAGCCAGCCTGCTCCACTAAGCGGATCCAAAAAGGTTAAAAACCGCAACCATACTCGCCAAAAGCACAATTCTGGCCACGATATGTAAAAAACTAATGGCTGCCAATTAGTCTGGCAGCCATTATGCTATATTAATTTCAGTGCCTCCAAAAGCTGCGATTCTTCTCCCGCTGTAACGGTACGGAGATCGACGTGCACCTCTTCTTTATGAATTCTCACTATGATGGCTAGTGAATATTCGGTCCTAAGCTTTCTGGCAATATGTTCAGCACTGACTTCAGGGTGGCTGATGGTGGCTAGGTAAGCAGGCAGCTCAACATCCGGCATTGTTCCCCCGCCCACCTGGCTAGTCCCTTCAGTGATCTTTACACTTAATTTTCCGCCAAAAGATTGAATAGACTGGACGAATTTTTCAGTCCTTGCCTTCAGTTCAGGTAAAGGCACAAGTAAATCCCGAAGAGTCGGAATATGGCCCAATCCCTTTTCTCCCTTTAGATAATCCATCAATGTTGCTTCTAGTGCTGCAAGAGTCATCTTATCAACTCTTACGACCCTGGCCAGCTGATGCTTCTTCAACTGATCGATCAGCTCTTTTTTACCAGCGATAATTCCAGCCTGCGGACCGCCCAGCAATTTATCTCCACTGAAAGATACAATATCCGCTCCCATTCTGAGCACTTCACTCACAACAGGTTCTTCTCCAATACCATGCTTTTGAAAATCATACAAAACACCACTGCCGAGATCCTCATAAAAAATAACATGATCATGCTTATTTGACAGTTGTGCTAACTCTTCAGTTTCTACAGTTTTTGAAAAACCATATATCTTAAAATTGCTTGTATGAACCTTGAGGATCATGGAGGTATCTTCTGAAATGGCATTCTCATAATCGTATAAGTGGGTTTTATTCGTTGTACCCACTTCAACTAATCTTGCTCCGCTTTCTTCCATAATCGAGGAAATTCGGAAGGAACCGCCTATTTCCACCAGTTGCCCGCGAGAAACGATTACCTCTTTCCCCCTGGCAAGTGCACTAAGAATGATAAAAACAGCCGCAGCGTTATTGTTGACGACCATAGCCGCTTCTGCTCCTGTAATTTCCTTGACCAACGCTTCCACATGACTGTGCCGAGAGCCGCGTTTGCCTTCGTCAAGCTTATATTCGAGATTGGAATAATTCATAGCTGTTTCGACTACATGCTTTATGGCATTTTCGCTCAACCGCGCCCTGCCCAAATTTGTATGCAAAATGGTACCGGTAGCATTGATGACAGTTTTAAGCGTATAATCCGATCGTTTCGCTGCAGAATGGCCAACAGCTTCAAATAATTGATCAATAAATGCCTCCGTCCCTGGTTCGGCCCCTTTCCAGTTCCCTTTGAGCAGTTCTGTCCTGATCCTATCTATTTCTGATTTCAACACATCAGTCAGATAGACTTCATCTAGATCATACTGCTCAATTAAACCCGTAAACCTTTTATCTTTCTGCAATTCATGAACTGCAGGCAAGGCTCTCAATAATTCCTTCATGCTCGCATGCCCCCACAAACAAATCTACATTGTTTCATTATATCATTAATATCCAACCGAAGTTATTTCAATCAGGTGAATTAATTACAGAGACGTTCCAGCAGCCATCCATCTTGAAGATAAAAAAATGCCTGGCAACTGCCAGGCATTGATTACGCTTCTATTTGCTTGATGATTTCGTCGGCATCCGGAAATACGCCTGTATCAAGTTTGGAGTATAGAAGTTTCCCGTTTACCGTAACTTCAAAAGCTCCTTTGGACCCTGGTATCAATTCCATTTTTTCAATTTGGCTTCTAAAATGAGTGAATAAATCTTCCGCGAGACTCGCAGCTTTTGGTGCGTAGTTTCACATCATGCAAAATTCGACGGCGACTTGATACTTTTCCATTAAAAATCCCCCTTGATTAACCTTATATATATATTTACTGTCATTTTAGTGTAAAGTCTGACTCTGTGCAAATAATAGTAGCTTAAGGATGATTTTAAAAACAAGAAGGAGTATACTTGCTGTTGAGGTGATAAGGTTGAGTGAACATGAAAAAATCCGATTGACTTCATTGTCAACAAAAGCTGGCTGAGGCTGTAAAATCAGTCCCGAGGACTTGACGCAGGTTCTGCGTCTATTACCTGAACAGGAACCTGTTCCTGAACTGCTCGTCGGACATGAAACATCCGATGATGCAGGTGTATATAAACTGACAGATGATATTGCCCTGATTCAGACCATTGACTACTTCACCCCTATTGTGGATGACCCATATATGTTTGGCCAAATCGCTGCAGCCAATGCACTTAGCGATGTGTATGCAATGGGTGGGGAGCCAAAAACCGTCCTGAATATAGTAGGATATCCAGTCAAAAAGCTAGGCCCGGATATATTGGCCGAAATATTAAGAGGTTCAAGCGACAAAGTGAAGGAAGCTGGCGCCGTTACAGTTGGCGGACATTCAGTCGATGACCAGGAACCTAAATTCGGCTTATCCGTAACAGGTCTTGCACACCCTGAATCCATTTGGAAAAATGTCGGCGCTAAACCAGGTGATGCGCTGGTCATTTCGAAACCAATCGGGGTTGGAATCTTAACGACCGGAATCAAGCGAAATGCAGTCACATCCGAACAAGAACAGGCCGTGACCGAAACAATGGCCTTATTGAATAAAACCGCTGCGGAAGCACTCAAAAGCTTCAATCCTCATGCAGTAACGGATGTAACAGGATTCGGCCTCCTGGGTCATGGAAGTGAAATTGCACGTGGCAGCAATGTCAGCTTTGAGATTGAATTATCAAGTGTTCCCGTCCTGGAAGGTACATATGAATTGGCAGCTAAAGGCGTTGTGCCTGGCGGTTCAAAATCAAATCATAAGTGGCTGGAGAACGATGTTGAATATGGAGACATTTCTCCTGAAGAACAACTGGTCCTGTGTGATGCCATCACGTCAGGCGGCCTTCTCGTATCACTGCCTGAGAATGAGGCCAATCAATATGTAAAAGCACTCAAAGACAAAGGTTTGAATCATGCCGCCATCATAGGAAAAGTCACAGAAAAGCAGGATAAACTGATTTATGTAAAAAGGTGAAATCAAATTCGATTTCACCTTTTTTCTTCATTATAGTTAGCTGTTTTCGTTATGATTGTTGTTAAAATCCTAAGGCCGATTTTTACGTATGATAAGGTATTTTGCTGGTCGGTATCTAGTTTGCAAGCTCTTTTATTGCCTAAATCTTCCATACTGAAATTACATAGGTCATTTAATGCAACCTTGCAGCAAATAGCAACAAAGTATTAGAAAAGAGCATTATAATTTGACTTTCAATTTTTCCAGCATATCGGCAGTCATACTCCCAATGTCATACTTTGCCTTGAATCCCCATTCTTCAGCAGCTGCAGATGCATCAATCGAATTCGGCCAGCTATCAGCAATTGCCTGTCTGACAGGATCGACTTCGTAAGACAGTTCAAATCCAGGGATGTGCTTCCTGATTTCAGCAGCCAGTTGCTCTGGATCAAAACTCATCGCGGTTACATTAAAAGCATTACGGTGGATGAGCTTAGAAGGGTCTGCTTCCATTAAATCAATGATCGCCCCAAGCGCGTCAGGCATATACATCATGTCCATGTAAGTCCCTTTGTTGATATAGGAGCTGTATTGGCCCTTTTTGATTGCCTCATAATAAATCTCAACCGCATAATCAGTTGTTCCGCCTCCTGGAGGTGTAACGTAGGAAATCAATCCCGGGAATCTCACTCCCCTGGTGTCAACTCCAAAACGGTGGAAATAATAATCCGCAAGCAGTTCTCCTGCAACCTTGTTCACTCCATACATCGTAGTAGGACGTTGAATTGTATCCTGAGGTGTATTGTCTTTAGGCGTGTTCGGTCCAAAAGCGCCGATCGAGCTTGGCGTGAAAAATTGCAGGTTCAGTTCCCTTGCTGTTTCAAGCGCGTTCATCAAACCGCCCATATTCAGGTTCCATGCAAAAACAGGCTTCGTCTCCGCTGTAGCAGAAAGCAGTGCGGCCATGTGCATGATCGTATCAACATTGTATTCTTTGGCCAATTCGACCATCCTGTTGGCATCCATGACATCGAGAATCTCGAATGGGCCGTTGACTGCAGCTTCTGAATTAGTCTGTCTGATGTCTGTCGCTATGACATTGTCCTGGCCGTATATGTCACGAAGTTTAACTGTTAATTCTGAACCTATCTGGCCAAGTGCACCAGTAATCAAAATCTTTTTCATTCTATGTACTCCTCCTGCTTTTCCTTAAAAATATGCCGGTTTGTCAGGCAAACCGGCATATGCAAATTAAATAATGCTCAGTTCTTTTCCGACTTTTTCATAAATAGATAATGCCTGATCCAGCATTTCTTTCGTATGCGCAGCAGAAGGCATATTCCTCACCCGTCCTGTTCCCCTAGGGACTGTCGGGAATACGATTGATTTCGCGTATACCCCTTCTTCATATAAACGCTTGCTGAATTCCTGTGTTTTTACTTCGTCTCCAATGATGCATGGAGTAATTGGCGTTTCGGAATGTCCGATGTCAAAACCGAGCTTTTGCAGTCCAGCCTTCAAATAGTTTGCATTTTCCCATAAACGCTGGTTCAATTCTGTGCTTTCCATCAGGATTTCAATTGCTTTCATGCTGGCAGCAACATCAGCAGGAGTGAGTGAAGTCGAGAACAGGAATGGACGGCTTCTCACTTTCAGCCAGTCGATCAGGTTTTGCTTTCCAGCGACATATCCCCCGACTACACCAATCGCTTTTGACAAAGTCCCAATTTGGAAATCGACTTTATCTGAAAGTCCGAAATGCTTGACCGTCCCTGCGCCTTCCCCCAGAACTCCTGAACCGTGTGCATCATCGACATATGTAAATAAATCGAATTCTTCGGCTATCTCAACGATTTCTGGCAATTTTGCAATGTCTCCATCCATGGAGAATACGCCATCTGTGATGACCATGATTTTATTGTATTGCCCGGATTCCTTGGCTTCTTTTGCTTTTGCACGCAGATCTTCCATGTCAGAATGGTTGAAACGGATGATTTTCGCGCGTGACAGACGGCAGCCGTCAATAATCGATGCATGGTTCAATTCATCAGAAAGGATCGCATCATTTTTATCCATTACAGCGGAAATCGCGGCCATATTGCACATGAAGCCGGATTGATAAGCAATGGCTGCTTCTGTCTTCTTGAACTTGGCAAGCTTTTCTTCAAGTTCAATATGAAGTTTGAGTGTGCCATTAATCGTCCTTACAGCACCTGCTCCAACCCCAAACCGGGAGATCGCTTCATCGGCAGCTTTTTTCAATCTTTCATCTGTAGCAAGTCCCAGATAGTTATTAGAAGATAAATTGATCATATCTTTGCCATTGATCGTGATCACTGGTCCATTAGGGCTTTCAAGCGGGTCAATTACATTGTAAAGCCCCTTCCCCTTCAATTCCTCCAGGTTCTCATTTAAAAATTGATCCAATGTTTTGCTAGACATCGAAATCCCCTTTCTGCCGAAGACCGGCATGTCATTATTACGGAAACAACTGTCTTTTTGGAGAGGACAATATGTTAGTCCGCCAACCACATATAATCTGTATTTATAAAATATACTTTATCACATTTCTTTTATATGTACATCTATGAAGGACAGAAAACGCTTACTTTTTATTATTTTTCCCTATTGTTCTTTAAAAAACATGATTTTATTGAAACGAGGTTTGAATAATTTTTAAAGGGTAAATAGAAGAGGGCCAGTCTGTAACCAGGCAGGCATAACGAGGGCAGTGAGTAACCTTACATCTACATCATCACTCCCTCATAGTTCATATAGAAATAGAAACTGAGCTCCGGAGGTTAATTTTAATGAAATATCCACTTAATATAACTTCAGAGATTGGAGAATTGAAGTCAGTCGTCCTGCATAGGCCAGGCAAGGAAGTCGAAAACCTGACACCAAAATATTTGGAACGGCTCCTTTTTGACGACATCCCGTATCTTCCTGCAGTCCAAAAAGAACATGATTATTTCGCTGATGTATTAAGAAACCGAGGCGTAGAGGTTCTTTATCTGGAAAAATTAATGGAAGAGGCATTACATACAGAAGAATTAAGACAAGAATTCATTGATCAGGTACTCAATGAGAGTAAAAGCAACTTGAACGGTTCAAGAAGCACAGTGGAAGATTATCTTCATTCCTCTTCCACTGATGAAATGATTCAAAAAGTGATGTCTGGCGTGTTGAAATCAGAAATCGAACCGGAGAAGAAGGTGCATTTGCATGAACTCCTTGACGACTATTATCCTTTCTTCCTTGATCCAATGCCAAACCTCTATTTTACAAGGGATCCAGCAGCCGTGATTGGGAATGGAATTTCCATAAACAAAATGTGTGAAGGAGCAAGGAAAAGGGAGTCACTATTCATGGATTTCATTATGAAGCATCATCCGAGGTTCGCCTCCCATGATATCCCTTTTTGGTACGACCGGGTGCAGGACTATCCTCTTGAAGGCGGTGATGAACTCGTGCTCAGTCCCGAAGTTATTGCCATCGGGGTAAGTGCGCGGACTTCTGCCCAGGCAATTGAAAAATTGGCAAAACAAATTTTCTCCAAAAATGATCGAATAAAAAAGGTCGTTGCTGTTGAAATCCCTAAATTAAGGGCGTATATGCACCTTGATACAGTTTTTACAATGGTGGACCATGAAAAATTCACCATCCATCATGGAATCGAGGGGCCTAACGGTGTTATGAAAATATATATTCTCGAAAAAGGGACAGATCCAGACAGACTCACTATCTCTGAACGGTCCAACTTAACTGAAACATTGAAGGAAGTCCTGCGCCTTCAGGATTTAATCTTAATACCTTGCGGAGGCGGTCATGAAATCGCTGCTGCCCGTGAGCAGTGGAACGATGGCTCTAATACACTGGCCATTGCACCTGGAGTCGTGGTCACCTATGATCGAAATTATGTGTCCAATGATTTGTTAAGGCAAAACGGCGTTGAGGTAATTGAAATCCCAAGTTCTGAACTTTCACGTGGGCGCGGAGGCCCTCGATGCATGAGCATGCCGATCTATCGGGAAGATTTGTAAATAAAAACAAAAAAGCAGTCCCGGATTCAATTCAGGACTGCTTTAACTTGTATATTCTAGTAGGCAGCAAGGTAGCTTTGCAATTCTTTAACCAATTGTTCAGCACCTTTTTTACTTAACACAATTTTTCCGTCTGCAAGCGACATGTTGTCATTGCTGATAATGCCGGTTATAAGGCAAGTCTGGTCCGGCTGGTATTTTTTCAGGATGATCATATCCTCATCAACGAATATCTCCAACGGATCATTTTCACCAATACTCAGCTTCTTCCTTAACTCCATCGGAATGACCACCCTGCCTAGCTGATCCGTCTTCCTCACGATTCCAGTAGCCTTCATATTGCATCCTCCCCTTCCAAACTATGTGGGATTTGGATGTCTGTACTGTGAAACGATTCTAGCCCAATACAATTATAGCAAAACGAGGCATTTATTTACATTTAAAAAATGTCGGTCTGGTTAAATTATTTTTCAATATATAAAACAAAAAAGCACGCATCACGCGTGCTTTCCAAGTGTCTATTCTATCCCCTGCAATTCATGGGATGAACCATTGTTTTTCAATAATACTTTTAAACCAGATCCGATATCAGATGCTAGAACAAAATTCCTGTCTACAAATACACCCCATACATCTGACCTCTCAGGGACATAATGCCCTGCTTGTTTAGGATTTGCCGGATCCGTGATGTCGACCGCATATACTCCCCCGGCGTAGTGTGACAGGTACAAAGTGTTCCCCTGTACTTTAGGGTCATGGACTGTGTTGGCAAAAGTAACGCCATTTTCGATATTATCTACTAAATCAGTCTTAAACTCACTAAGCAATTTAGGGTTGGTTTTATCTTTGATATCAAAAATCCTTGTATAACCATAAGATTGTTCATAGCCTTCTTTAACTGGACTATAAACTTCCCTTGTCTCAATCAATACATTGCCGCCTTTTGCCAGTGTAGCTGAATGGGCCGATCCTTGCTGGTTCGAAGCGAAATCTGTCCTTCCCAGATATTCCGGATGTTCAGGATTGCTGATGTCAAAAATCACCGTTCCCAAATCCCACATTGATACATATGCATACTTACCGGTTTCATCTATCATTGTGCTGTGGTTGAAAACAGGACGGGTTTTCCCATCAGGAGAATTCCAGTGGTAGCCATTAAAATCCTCATGAATTTCTTCCATTGTCCTAGGGTCGAATTCCCATAGCTTCTCAGGATTCGACGGGTCGCTTACATCGACAATCTGGAAATCCTTCTCCTCCCCATGGCTGTAATAGTCAGCATACGGATTAGCCGCAAGTACAATCGCACGGTTGCCCTGCATTGTCAGATACAGCTCATGCGTTCCGTTTGTTTTTTTGGTCACTTCATAGAATCCTAGCTTCTGAGGGCTTTCTGGATTTGTCACATCATATAGTAAAAATCCACCCTTTGAGTCAGGATTATTTCTATTAAGTTGCTGGACACTTACAACTGCAAGATCCCCTTTAAAAGATGGGGTGTTCACACTCTTGACGATTACCTTTTCCTGCCATGTACCAGGGATGTCATTATTCGCGAATACGGACACTTCTTTTGGGTTGGCGGGATCTTTGAGATCAAATACACGTACGCCGCCATTTCCGCCATTTTTGGTATGGGTGCCGAGATAAGCATATCCTTTGTGAGCAAATACATCTGCAAAACTATTCTGCTTTCCATCTGCCCTGACCGTATTCATTTCAGGAGCAGCGGCTTCATGCAAGAATTTGAGGTTTTTATTTCCCTCCATGACAGGGACCGATACTTCGCTATAGCCTGTCCTTTCTCCTTTTTCAATATTTACATCACCAAGTTCGTCATGGGCAAGGACATTGAATGGAACAGAAGAAACAGTTAAAACTCCAGCAAGAATCAGGCTAGGGAACAATCGTTTTTTCACTATTAAAAACCTCCTCTTATGTATTGAATAACAATATAGCAAAGGTAGAAACTCACCAGCAAACGAAAAACTGTATATTTTGTAAATTCAGTTAATAGTTCCTAATTTTACAAAAAATTCCTAAGACGATGGTAATTGTTACGAATATCGAAGTAGGTAAATTTCCACAACTATTAAATTCTTCGTTTCCATTACTTCCTGCCCACAAAACTCTAGAACAAAAGCAAAGATTTTAGTATGATTAATGAATGTGATTATGAATGAATGAACTGAAAATAGATAAAGCGAGGATTTAAACAATGAGTTTATTGAATGTAGAAAATTTGAGCCATACATTTGGGGATCGCACGCTTTTTAAAGATGTGTCATTCCGTCTGCTAGCTGAGGACCATGTCGGCCTGGTTGGCGCAAACGGTGTCGGGAAGTCCACCCTCATGAACATCATCACCGGACAACTGATCCACGATTCGGGAAAAGTAGAATGGACACCGGGTGTTGAGTACGGTTATTTGGACCAGCATACAGTTTTATCTCCAGGAAAAACAATCCGCGATGTGTTACGTGATGCCTTCCTTCCTCTTTTTAAAAAGGAAGAAGAGCTGAACGAAGTTACCGGCAAAATGGCAGATGCCACTCCAGAGGAACTGGAACAGCTGCTCGAGGAAATGGCGGAAATCCAGGATGCTCTAGATGCTGGAGGTTTTTACTCACTTGATATCGAAGTGGAAGAAGCGGCGAGAGGTCTTGGCCTTGACGCAATAGGCATCGACCGGGATGTATCTGCATTGAGCGGCGGACAGCGCACGAAGGTCTTACTTGCCAAACTATTGCTTGAAAAGCCCAAGGTGCTTCTGCTGGATGAGCCGACGAACTATCTTGACGTTGAGCATATTCAGTGGTTGACCAGGTACCTGAAAGAGTATCCTTACGCTTTCATTTTGATTTCGCATGATACAGAGTTCATGAACCAGGTATCCAACGTCATTTTCCAGCTGGAGTTTTCAAAACTGACACGATACACTGCGACGTATGAAAAATTCCTGGAATTAGCTGAGATTAACAAGAACCAGCATCTAAACGCATATGAAAAACAACAGGAATTCATCAAGAAACAAGAAGATTTCATCGCAAAAAACAAAGCTCGTTATTCGACAACCGGCCGTGCGAAGAGCCGCCAAAAACAACTTGATCGCATGGAAAGGATCGACAGACCAGAGACTGCTTTAAAACCGACTTTTGAGTTCAAAGAATCACGCGCTAGCAGCCGCTATGTATTCGAAGGCACAGATTTCGAAATCGGCTACACGCATCCGCTGCTTCCGAAACTGTCCGTTACAATCGAGCGCGGTGAAAAGATTGCCCTTGTTGGTATGAATGGAGTCGGGAAATCAACTTTACTGAAAACCATGCTTGGAAAGATTCCTCCATTGAGCGGCAAAATCGAGCGAGGCGATTTCCTCTTCCCTTCATACTTTGAACAGGAAGTTAAAGCAGGTAGCATTACTCCAATTGAAGATTTGTGGAGTGAATTCCCTGGTATGGACCAGCATCAGGTAAGGGCTGCACTGGCCAGGAGCGGTCTAAAGAACGAACATATTTCACGCCCCCTCAATCAGCTGAGCGGCGGCGAGCAGGCAAAGGTACGCCTGACCAAGCTGCTTATGAACGAAAGTAACTGGCTGTTATTCGACGAGCCGACAAACCACCTGGATATCACAGCAAAAGAAGAATTAAAACGCGCACTAAAAGCATATAAAGGAACAATCGTCCTGGTCAGCCACGAACCTGATTTCTACGAAGATTGGGTTACAAAAGTTTGGAACGTGGAAGAATGGGCAGCAAATGCTAATAACTAATCAAAGAATAAACCTGCTGGTACATGAACCAGCAGGTTTATTGTGTATTATCAACTCTGTATTTGATCCATCCTTCTACTTCGGCTGAAAAATTCAAACCTAGAAGGAATTCAGACAAAATCTCAACGGAAAGAGGTAGAATTGTCTAAACTATTCCCTACTTCGGACAAAAAACTTTTTGAAAGCTACCGATATGTCCGAACTTGTACCATCTTCAGACAAAAGCTCATCAGATAGCAGCTGAAATGTCTGAACTTGCACCTACTTCAGACAAAACCTCAACAGATAATCCTTGAAATGTCTGAACCTCCACCTACTTCGGACAAAATCCCATCGGAAAGCCACTGAAATGTCCGAACTTGCACCTACTTCAGACAAAACCTCAACAAATAACCCTTGAAATGTCTGAACCTCCACCTACTTCGGACAAAATCCCATAAGAAAGGGACTGAAATGACCGAACTTGCACCTACTTCAGACAAAACCTCAACAAATAACCCTTGAAATGTCTGAACCTCCCCCTACTTCGGACAAAATCTCCTCGGAAAGGGACTGAAATGTCCGAACTTGAACCTACTTCAGACAAAATGCCATTTAAAACCCAATCAAATGTCCGAACCATAGCAGCCTTCTGACAAAAACTATCTAAATAGAAGCAGGATTGTCCATACCCTCACACTCCACAGATAAAAACCAAATAGGAACAAATTACCGACTCAGCTCTGGCCAAGTATATCCCACCTTCCAGGAAAAAAGTTGACGAAATGTATTGAGTTATTGACTGGTTATTGATAAATTTTATAAAGGTTATAAAAAATATTTATATAGGTGATGAGAAAATGAAAAAACTAATGATCGTGGCAGCCCTGCTGCTGATAACTGCTCTTTCTGGCTGTTCAGGAGATAACAGCGACGAAGCGAAGAAGGAAACAATCAAAATCGGCGCGATTCCCGATCAAAACGCCGCGGATTTGAACAGGAGCATGGAAGACTTCGCAAAAGATTTGGGCAAAAAAACCGGAATGAATGTTGAGTACGTCCCTTCGGTGGATTATTCAGCTTTGGTAACTGCTTTTCAACGCGGAGAAATTCAGCTTGCATGGTTTGGCGGATTGACGGGTGTCCAGGCGAGAAATTTAGTTCCAGAGGCTGAAGCATTTGCACAAAGGCCGATTGATGAAAAATTCAAATCAGTTTTTATTGCCCAAAAAGATAGTGCGATTGATAGTCTTGAAGATTTAAAAGGTAAATCTTTTACATTTGGCAGCGAAAGTTCAACTTCGGGACACCTGATGCCGCGTTACTTCATGATGGAAGCAGGCATTGACGCTGATCAAGACCTTGATGGGAAACCTAATTACTCAGGATCCCACGATAAAACTTATAAGCTAGTTGAATCAGGAGCCTATGAGACAGGAGCATTGAATATTTCTGTATGGGAAGCTGCTGTTAAAGAAGGCAAGGTCGATGAATCAAAGGTGAAAGTTTTCTACACAACACCTGAGTACTTTGACTACAACTGGACTATCAACATCGCCGATGAAGAATCAAAAAAGAAAGTTAAAGATGCAATTCTATCAATGACTAAAGAAGACAATGAAATTATGGAATTACTGCAAACCGATCGATTCATTGAAACAAATAATGAAAATTATAAAGCAATCGAAGAGGTCGCCAAGCAACTAAAGATCATCAAGTAGGTGGACTTCATGAGCGAATTCATTGATGTAAAAAATATAGAAAAAGTTTACGAGCGGAAGATAGCCTTATCTTCCCTTTCTTTGTCGGTAAAAAAGGGTGAATTAATCGCTTTGATCGGGCCAAGTGGTGCAGGAAAGACGACTTTGCTGAATCTGCTTGCCGCTACTTTAACACCCGATCAAGGGGAAATTCTGATTGATGGCCAATCGTTGGCAGAAATGAACGACCAGAAGAAACGGGCCAAAAAGATCGGAATCATTCGCCAGCAGTTTGATCTTATAGGGGAATTGCCAGTGATTCATAATGTGCTTGCAGGAAAATTGTCAGAATGGGGCATTATGAAATCTCTCCTATCCATGTTGATTCCTCAGGATAAGGATGATGCAATACGGGCTCTTACACGAGTAGGTCTGAGAGAAAAACTATATGAACGAACTTCCGCGCTTTCAGGTGGGGAGCAGCAGCGTGTTGCCCTTGCCCGGCTGCTTGTCCAGAGTCCTGAAATCGTACTGGCGGATGAACCTGTTGCATCACTTGACCCTGCTCGTGCTGAAGACATCCTGGCACTCCTTGTCAAAATTGCATCTGAGGAAAATCAGACATTGATTGCCAGTCTGCATTCCGTTGATTACGCAAAAAAGTACTTCGATCGATTGATCGCTTTACAAGATGGGCAGATTTTCTTCGACCTGCCTGCCTCATCAGTCACAGACGCCCAAATGGCCAGCTTGTACAAACTGAAGGAGCATGAGTAACATGGAGAGAAGCTGGTGGAATTTCGAACTTCATAAAAGAAAGATTCTAAGCCTTCTCCTCTTGCTGGCCTTTCTTTGGAGTCTGACATCCATACATTGGAGCCAGGACTTATTTCATGGCGGAGGACTGAAAACCGCCAAACAAATTGCAACAGCATTTTTCAGTCCAGATTTATCAAAGGATATCCTGCAGCTAGCCCTGGAGTCCAACTGGACCACGCTAAGCTATGCAGTGGCGGGGATGAGTCTCGCCCTGATTATCGCTTTTTTCTGGGGAATCCTTGCTTCTGGAGTCCTGGTCTCTAATTTAAAAAACAAGCGCCATGTAAAAGCATTCTTTAGAGGTCAGCTTGGTTTCATGAGAGCAATCCACGAGCTTGTGTGGGCATGGCTATTCGTTGCCTCAATCGGACTGTCCCCCTTCGCCGCCATTTTCGCACTGGCCATTCCCTACGGGGGAATTCTTGGCAGGATCTTTGCAGACATGCTTGAAGACGTACCAACTGGACCAATCAAGGCATTGGAAGCTGCTGGCGCAGGAAAATTGCAGACAATAATGTACGGCTACCTTCCAATGGTCAGATCAAGTATTGTCAGCTATGCCATGTACCGCTTTGAATGCGCGGTTCGCTCATCAGCCATCATGAGTTTTGTTGGCATCGGCGGGCTCGGCTACCAAATACAACTAAGCCTCGATGATTTACAGTATAATGAAGTCTGGACCTTTGTGTTTTTCCTGATCCTTCTTGTCATCCTCATCGATGTCTGGAGCAATCTCTTAAGGAAAAACCTGAATTCAGCAAACAGAGTGAAAAATCAGCTGAAGATCTCTTTCTTTTCAATGATACTTCTCACCTTTGGATCCTGGCTATCCATTTTCACGATAGAAAATGCAAGCCTGACGATGTTATTCACAAAAGAAAATCTCCATTACTCCAGTCAGTTCTTTAAAGGGCTAATTGGGATTGGTGAAGATCACCCTGCTTTTCTGAGCATCGATAGCTGGGCCACTGCTTTTTCCCTTACATGGGAGACATTGGTGATGAGTATATTGGCCACCGGATTTGCCACCATTGCCGCCATATTAACAATGATTCCTGCAGCCAGGAATGTGGCAGACGGGTCGCTTACACTGTCAAAAAAATGGCATGGATGGCTGTCATTCGGTATTGTGCGGGCTGGCTATATTTTCACAAGGGCTGTGCCGGAACTTGTTTGGGCCATGATTATCATTTTTATTTTCAAGCCTGGAATTTTGCCTGGCGCGATAGCACTTGCCCTTCATAATTACGGAATTCTAGGCAAGCTTTTGGCTGAGGTCGTAGAGGATTTAGATTCCCGCCCAGTAAGGAATCTGGCGGCCTGCGGGGCAAGCAGGGTTCAAATTTTATTATATGGTGTCCTGCCGGCTGCGCTCCCCCGCTTCCTGACGTATATACTATATCGCTGGGAAGTTATCATGCGGACCACTATCGTTGTTGGCTTCGTTGGAGCAGGCGGACTTGGCCAGCAATTCAAGCTAAGCATGAGCTTCTTCCATTATACTGATATCACACTATTACTGTTCTTCTATCTTGTTCTTGTCTTCGCTGCAGATTATATTTCGGAAAAAGCAAGATTCTTCATCAAATAAACCCGGCCTCTTACAGGCCGGGTTTATTCTTTCAGATCTAGAATCACCTTATAGAAGATCCATCTTGTCCAGTCCATTTTCAAGGAAGTATTTTTCATAACGCGCCTTCAGCTGGAACAGTCGATTGATTTTTTCTTCAATTGTTGCATTGAAATTGACTTCGCGTTTCAAATCGATGGTTGCCAGTTTATGCGTAAGCTGGTCCCAAAAAACATCTTCCTCATATTCATCGATAATCGCTTCGACTGTTTCTTTAAGGCTATCAGAAAGATAGTAATACTCCTCTTCGTTATCAAAGTAAATTTCTTCACCCGCTTCAAAATCCCTGGCCAGGGAAAAAATATACTGTTCAAGATCCTCTGCTTTTTCTGCCAGTTCATGGTTTGCTTCAGTCAGTCCAAGCGGCCAATTCCCAAGCTGCAGCAGCTTGACAAGCGTCAAAAATTGATCTTTTGAAAGGTCAATTCCCATTAAACCCTCCCCTTTCATATGCTTGTTTCATATATATGACGAAAGTGCAGCCGATTTTCCAAAAATCCTTGATAACTTCGACTTTTTCATTACCTACCCATGACTCCCAGACGAATAAAATAAAAACGGCAGGCCCATTATCAATGGCCTGCCAGAATCTATGTTAGTTGCTAATGTTAATCGCTTCTCCTATTAACTGAATGTCTTTATAGATCTCGTTTTTCAGTTCACTGTCTTCACAAATTGCATATTCATCGAACAACCGGCCTAATTCCTTGATAAACAAAAGATGTTCTTCTACTGCAACCATACAGAGACCCCTTTACACACAAGATGACCATTGGCAAATGCTGTAATTCCATTTTCCTTAGACCCAAATATTTACCCGTAAAATAAACGATCAAACTACCAATTTTTAAAAATATATGCAGCAGCTGTCCACAATATGACAACCATTGTTTAACCAATAGACCTTTAAGGGAAGTAAATAGGAGATATACAATCCAGGGGGTAATGAAATGTGGGTTCAACGTCCTTTTTTTAAGTATGCGACAGGTATCATCCTGATTCTGCTTATCATCTTTCTTTTTGGTAAAATTGATTACTTCGTTTCGCCTATGCAAAATTTTATAATCGCTATTTTCTTTCCGGTCCTGATTTCAGGCCTGCTATATTATATACTGCGCAAGCCTGTCCAATGGATCAGCCGCTATCTCCCTAAAATCGTCAGTATTTTAATCGTGTTCGCCCTTGTAGCAGGATTATTTACAGGCTTGTCTTATTTTGCAGGCTCCCTTTTGGGAGAAGAGATTAGCAGCCTGACAGAAAATTTTCCTGAAAAAATCGATGAAGTTACAGAAGAATCCCAAAAAGTCATCAATGACAATCAAATGGGAATAAAGGCAGATGAAATCAAGCAGAAGGCTTTGAATTATTTAAGCAAGCTTTCACAAAATCTTGGGGAAAATATCATGACATTGTTCTCCGTGATTACAAGTATTGCAACTGTTCTGGTCGTAGTTCCTTTTCTGGCTTTCTTCTTCCTGAAGGATGATGAAAAATTAAGACCATATATTCTAAAGCATATACCCAGTGAACATGTACAGGAAGGAAACAAAATTTTAACGGATATTGATAAAACCTTGTTCACCTATGTAACAGGACAATTTATCATAGCACTGGTTGACGGAATTTTAATGTATTTAGGATATTTATTTATCGGCTTGGACTACGCTCTCTTGCTTGCGATTTTGGCAATGTTTTTAACTATCGTTCCATTTTTAGGCCCTCTTCTAGGAATCATTCCGGCACTGTTCATTGCATTGACGAACAGTCCATTTATGGCACTGAAGGTACTCATTGTACTGGTGGTCGTGCAGCAGCTGGAAGGTAATCTTGTCACTCCGCAGGTGATGGGGAAAAAGCTAAGCATCCATCCAATTACCGTCATCCTGATTTTGATTGCAGCCGGCTCATTGTATGGCTTCATTGGAATCCTGATCGCCATACCACTTTATTCTGTGGTTAAAATCGTAATCAAGGATGTTTGGAAGTTTTATAAGCTTCGAGATAAAAAGATTTAATTTGAAAAAGACAGCCAGATTCCTTTGGCTGTCTTTTCTGTTATTGAAATTGTAATCTTTATCTGTTTCGTGTGCCTTGAAGCTAAAATGTTTTCTTAATTATCCTTAATTTGAATTCTGCCCGCCATCCTGGAGTCCATTAAGAATCAGCGGTCGAACGGAAGATGCTGTAAGCAGTCCACTGTGGCTAACACCGCTGATTTCCACATTATTTGCTCCATCAATAATCGAACTCGTATACGGGTTAATGACCGTATCGGCACTGCTGAATATCGATGTATATTGGATAACTGAGGTAGAATCATTTCCATTTGGTGTTTCATCAACACTGTTTAAATCATTCAGGAAAGCACTACCTGGCACCATTTCCCTTGCTCCCTCTGTCCATAAGCCAAAATAAGAAGAATTGGTTCCATGATGAGGTGAACCTAAAGTTATGACATCATCAACTTTCTGGGCACCATCAAGGTACTTCACATAATAGCGAGTGCTTAATCCACCCATACTATGGGCGACTATGTCTACTTTCGATGCTTTTGTCTGCCGAAGGACATTTTTAATAAACGATTGCAATTCATACGCGTTCTTTACATTGCTTCCCGTTGTATCCGAATATTGGATAGCAAACAGATAATTTGCTGGCCATCCCTGGCTGACCAGCCATTGTCTCATGTCATCATAACTCGAAGATGAACCAGTGAAGCCATGGACAAATACAACAGGGTCTTTGTCAGAAGCCACCGGAACTCTCTTGGCTGCACCGGCGGGTGAAACAAGAACAAAAAGAAGGACAATCGAAACAGATAAACTTATAAATCCCCTGATCATTATTAATATCAATCCTCCAAATTATATAATCTATAAATCTTATGGCATTGATTTCGTAAAATTCCATAATAAAAAATATGAATTCACCAAGATTAAATTTGAAACCGTATAAAAAGGGATTTATTTGGGCAGTCTATTCCCAATTTGATATAAGGGAGGATTTGCCAATGAAACGCATCAACTTGTCAATGTTAACACTTTTTGTGCCGGCCATTTTGTTTGCTGGATGCGATACTTATACTGATGAAGGAGCAGGAAATCCTCAGGCTTACGGCGGAAATGGTCCGCGAATTCAAAATGTTAATGAGGAATATCGCTCTGCTTCTTATAATCAGACATACAGGATGAAGGTCGAGGATGACTTAGAGGATCAAGTAGTAAAGCTCCCAGATGTGCAGAGTGCTGCCGTTATTTCTGTCCAGAGACAAGCCTATGTTGCCGTTGTGCTGGAGGATGGCAATACAGATTCTGTTCCAGACGACGTGTACGATGAGATCACCAGCCAAATTAAAGCCGCCGATGGAAGTATTTCGGAAGTGTATGTATCATCAAATGCAGATTTTGTTGTGGAAATGACAGACTATCGGGAGCAGCTGCAGAGCGGAAGACCCATCCCGGGGCTTGCTGAAGATTTTAATGGGACGATAGAAAGAACTTTTCCTGCCAATCGTTAAATTAAGATGGAATGAAAGGGCATCGGGGTATATCCGGTGCCCTTAACAACTCTTAAACAGGCAGACTGGTTTCCCCGCCGTCCGCCCCTTTCGATAATTCTTCATCAATCATTTTATCAAGCCGGATAATACTTTGTTTTGCCCGGTCTTGATCTATTTTTCGGTAATGATGTTTACCGCCTTCTTCTTCGTCTTTTTCATCTGCCCATTTCACGACTTTTTGAAGCGGCGTCCGGACAATGTCATTCGAAGGCAAAAAAGAATCTGTATGGAAAAGGATGGCAAGTGAAGTGGCTTTCGCCTGTACGGGGTTTTCTCCCAGTCTGATCAGGAGCTTGTGTGCTCTTTCTGCTCCCTTTATCGGATGGATATCGTTCTTCCGGTATAACTCGTAGTCCCACTTTCCGTTCCTGTACCAGGTGAAATGGCCGATATCGTGGAGGAACCCAGCTTTGGCAGCCATATCTACATCCACTTTATGCTCTTTGGCAAGCTGGAACGCATGATAGGCAACTGCAATTGCATGCGCCATTCCAGAACGCTTCAAATACTTTTGGGCAATATGGTGTTCATATATATCCAAAAGAGTGACATCTCTCATAGGCTGACCTCCTTCTATAGTGATTTGCTTATTTTTATGAATGTTAACAGAAGTGAAGGAAAAATGCACATTTAAAACCTTCCCTATCTTACTAACGTCAAAAAAGGCCGGCAAAGGGGTCCCTTTGCCGGCAGCTGTCGTTAATTCCAGTCCTTCAACCTCTTTCTTATACTCTCTTTCACCCTTACTAAAAAGGTTTTCTCTCCTTTAGCGCCCTTTTGTTTGTTCCATTCATTAAAACTCGCGACAATGATAAGGATCGAACCAGCAATCAGGAGGTAACCCCACCACGGAAGGTTTCCCCAGAAAGGCCTTGTTTGCAGGAACACGTTTAAGAGCAAAACCCCTGCTCCTACAAAGAAATAGGCTTTGACCCTCAGCCACATACCCGCAAGCATGGAAACAAGCGATAAAGAACCAATGATCAACGCATCATAGACCGTGTTGCTAGCCAGCCCATCCTGAATGAGCAGCAGAGAGACAAGCACGAGAATTGCCCATTGAATATAGCTCGTAATCTTTGCATGCCGCTGTCTGAACATCAAGCGCATGAAGATGGCCAGCACTATGAATGGCAGTACGTACGCTTCCCTTTCTAATAAAGCTGGAATTTCCATTTGCTCAATGGCTGTATAATAAGGAACCAGCAAATAAGCTCCTGCCAAAAAACGGATCCACACAGAATCCACACCGTTGATCCTGTTTCTCTGAAGCCATAAACCTCCTGAAACAAGCAGCCCATGGACAATCAGTGCCCAGTACGTTTCAGTGTGAAGTGGTGCGATGGAGCAGATGAACAGGAAACCAACGATTGAAAAGGCATCAAGACTTTTTAGCCCGTAAGCACCGCCACTCTCCCAAAAATCTTTATACAGCCATGTTCCCAGTAAAACAGTCGAGACGCCGTATGCAGCCAGAATGGCAATCTCGAAAAAGACATGAAGATTTGACAGGAACATTATCTGGATTGTTCCGTAAAAAATCATCAGCAACGGTGCAATGGCAACCAAATCCCACTTAAATCGGTGGAGCAGGAATAGTACCATCACCGCATAACCAACCGTTATACTATATAAAAGCCATGTATATGGATAAGCGACGAGAAAGCTTGAGATTCCCAAAAGCGAAAACGGAATCAGATAAAACTGTGCTCTTTTTTTATAATCCCTGGATGAAAAGAACCAGAAGACTGTGATCAACATACTGACGGCCAGAAAAGCATATTGACTCGATTCTGCTGTCGCAAAATTACTTATGCCAGTCCAGGTTGCCAAAAATAATGTAGTGAACGCGCCATACAGGAAGGATTTGATCATCCATTCTTTTTTTGCGAACATTACGCTGGCGGCATATACAGCTGTTGCGACCAGATAGCTCCAGACTGCATTCTCAGAAAAGAATATAAAGTTAAATGCCATGAGAGGAATTAAATAAATATTCCCAACCCAGGCAAAACCCTCTGCCAACAGCTTTTCCTTAACCCGCAGTAGCGCTGCCATGCCCAGCAGCAGACAGCCTCCTGATGGCATTAAAAGTGACTTTGCTATGTCAGTGAAGAATATGATCTCTTCACTAATTGAATTTACAGTGATCAGATACCAGACAAGGATAATAACTCCCGGCAAAAACGCTAATATTCTTTCCCTGACTGCAAAGTAAAGCAGCAGTGACATGAAGATGCCGCCAAACCAGATGAGTGACTCTCCATATATGCTGTCAATAGGTGAGACGAACGTAAGGAACAGGCTGACAGCATAAAAACCATGAGCAGTGAAGAAGGAACTTTTGGCAAGAACGGAATCTTTTATTTTCTTAAATGCCATGTGGGCAGCTAAAAGCAAGATTCCTGCTATCGCAAAGTTTCCTGCCATGCCAAAAAAATCGTCATACATGCTTGTTTGTGTCCTGATTTCCTCTCCAAATGAGGCAACAGCCAAGCCAAGGGAGACAGGGACAGCCCACTGCGCCAAGATAGGGATAAGCGCTCTAGAATCAATTTTCCGCATGATATAGAATACAAAGCTCGTGAGCATGAACATAAGGCCTAGTTCCCACCATACAAACATCGAAAAAGTAATAAGGACCATAAAAAGCATGATCAACAACCCAACATCCCGCGAGCTTGTTTTAATCACCTGAAGCTGCTTAAGTTGAAGCAGCCAGCCAGAGGTCATAAAAAGGACCAGTCCGATAAAGTATAACGGCAGGGTCAGATTCTCGAACCCTAGCCAGTTTTGCAACTGCAACACCATTTCAAACAATGCGGAAGCTAGAAATAACGGACTTAAATATTCAAAGATTATATTTCTATTTGTATTTGCAAGATAAATGAAATTCGCTGCAATCAGCAGGTAAGCTGTAAATAAAACCAGGGACGGATTTTCCGAGTGCAGCATCAGTCCTTCAGCTGTAATGAAGACGAACGCAAGTCCTGACACAACTGCACTTGTTATTTGGAAAGCCTTTTTCAAAGCGAATTGGTCCCCGAACAATCTCGGCACGAACAGAAAAACAAATCCAAGAAGCGCATAGCCGATCGCACTTACTTCTGTAATATGCCAATTTTCTAAGATTTGATAGACACCATAAACTAACATAGTACTGAACACAAAATGGTATTGCTTTTG
Organism: Bacillus sp. ISL-35; assembly: GCF_018613355.1. Classification (NCBI taxonomy): domain Bacteria; kingdom Bacillati; phylum Bacillota; class Bacilli; order Caryophanales; family Bacillaceae; genus Bacillus; species Bacillus sp. ISL-35. The sequence goes on from NZ_JAGGQK010000014.1 coordinate 71,937, forward strand.
GCCAATCACAAAAATCATCGATAGATAAACAATGGAAGTTAAAATCAAACTGAATCCATTGAAAAAATGATTCTCATAGAAAAAGAGCATCAACAATGTCGATAAAACTAAGTTTGCCTGTGAATAAATGGCAAGTTCCTTTGTGAAAAGCGGCAGCCTGCCTTTCTTTTTGAGCTGATGATACCCCGTGATCAACAATGCATTGAAAATCACCAGACCAAGATAAAATCCATCTGATTCAAGGCCTGTTGCCCTCAGCACGTAAGCAGCGGCAATCGAAGATGAAATAAGTGTAAACCAGACAAATAATCTTGATGATAGTCTCCTTGCAAGCATAAAATAAATCGGAATCAAAATTGAACTGCTGATCGTCCCTAAAATGAATCGTCCATCACCATAAAATGATAAATAAGGGCCTAGCAATTCAAACCATCCCAGCGACAAAGTGAAAATTGGCAAAAACAGACTTCCAAGTACCACAAACGCGAATGCGGTTTTTTCAATTTTTAGCACAGTGTAGCTTATATAGGCAAGACCATAAAATAACCCGGAGACAAGGGCGATCGATCCAGCTTTCATCCAGGGGGTCATTGTGTCCCAATTGCTTGTCGCCACGAACAGGCCGCCGATTAACAGCATAATTACCCCTATATTCAATGACCAGGAAATATTCCGTTCCCGAATTTCTTCTGCTGTTTTCTTCGGCTTGATTTTCACCGGAACGGATTTCGGCTTCGTTTCCATTTCAATTTCAGTTGAAAGATGAACATCACTTGGGTGTTTGATCTGCTGTTTTGATTTTACCGTTTTGATACTATGATGATCCGGGTTTCTACCTGTTACCTTCTCTTTCTCTTGTTGTTCCCTGGCAAGCAAATCAAGAAAATATTCATTATGGGCTTCAGCGATAGTGTCATATTCCTGTGCAGAAACATAACCTAGCTCTTTTAAATGGTAGAGCTCATCACGGAAGATTCTCCGCCTTTCCTCTTTAGGAGTAAGTTCCATTTTCATCCCCCTGTTCCTGTATAATCCTATTATTATCATTTAGTGTAATTTTACACAATTTATAAAATAATTCAATATTTAATCAGTGATTTCCATTCATCATTTTTCGACAAACACTGTTCCTTTCATAACGAAATCCCTTTATAATAGCTAAGTGGCATAGGTAATAATATAAAACCACAAAAAATAATAAGAGATATAGAGGTTATAAAATGGCTGATTTTTTATGGGTAATTTATCTGGGGTTCCTCGGGACAACAGCAATCTGGTTTTTAATTAAAGGCAAATACAAGAACAATATCACTAGATTTGATTTTGTTGTTTCGATCATAACCTGGCTTGGTCTATTCGGATATGTGACAGAAACGGAAATGCTGGTACCTTTGGTGTGGAAAATGGTTTTTATCTTCGGACTGCTCTGGGATGCAGTATTTACGATTTTCTTTGCTGAACGTTTTGCCGGTGATTTCGGCTTAGATGAGGATGAGGAACCAATGCCGCTGGCAGCGAAATTAAGTGGCTTAATTACAGTTGCACCATTATATTATGGAATTTTCCAATACGCATTTTAAAACGGTTTAGGCCGTTTTTTTATTGACTTAGAAACGTTATACTGAAATAACAATAGCGTTTTCTAATATAACAATTTCAAATTTTTGTGGTTTTTAAGCGTTCTGCAACAATAAATAAAGATAAAATTATCACCAGGTACTAGTAGTGTTCATTAGTGTATGCCTCACGCGGACACTCACTGTATCTTCCATTTAACGCATTTGGGCAAAAAAAAAGATAAAACCAAATGGTTCCATCCTTTAACGGCTGCACAAAGCAGATATTGCTTCTGCCATACATCAATTCATCCCGCTTGCACATTAAAAAGACCAGCAGTTCCAATCACTGCTGGTCCATGAATTATAAAGGCAGTAAGGCCACTGTTTCTTTACCCTTGAGCTGCTCCACCATCTTAATCCATTTTTCTGGCTTCTTTTCCAGTACAGAATAATAAGTCGTCAAGAAGTCTGTGATTAACGCTGCCGGTAATTCATTGGTTTCCTCGTCACCAGGCATGAAGCATAAATCCAGCCCTTCTACAGCTTCTCCGTCGTTTTCCCATGAAGGATGGACATAATCTATATCCAATCGCTTATATCCCAGGTGTGAAAGAACTTCGCGCCTAACAAATGGATCCATTGTTTTTACGCCGCCAAACTCGTGGTCTGTTTTACGATAAGGATCATAAATTTCAGCAAACATCCCGAATAATTCTACACCCTGCTCAGCTGCAAGGCTTTGCAGATCACTCATTCTTTTATTGGCAAGGAAGCGCCCAATGCTAAGGCCCGGTTTGCCGACAATCGTGAAGTCTGTCATTGCGATGTTCCAGTCTGGGTAATAACGGTATTCAGTCACACCAACGACTTCATCTTCATCGACGGCAACAAAAACACGGATTCCCGGATCTTCAAGCGGTTCTTTCCATAGTTCAAATTCCAAAACTTCCTCAGGAGGGAATACCTCTTTCATTAAGCTATGGAGTTTGGCAAAAAGGGGATCTTCAATGCTGCTAACACGGATATACTCCATCTAATCTGCTCCTTCTCGAGTTAGATTTTTTCTGCTTTTTCCCAGTCTGGATATAAATCTGTTCGACGGTCACGCCAAGTTGTCACAGAACCTCGCTCCCGGACTTCGTACAAAAGTTCGAGGTCCAGGTCAGCAGTAATAATCATATCATCGTTCAGTTCCCCTTCTGCCTGAAGGCCTTTAGGAGGGAACGGGATATCATTTGGTGTGATGACTGCCGCCTGACCAAAGTTCGCACGCATAAAATCAACTGTTGGCAATGCACCGACTGTGCCGGTTAAAACTACATAAACCTGATTTTCGATTGCCCGTGCATGGCTAGTATAACGAACACGATGGAAACCATGGCGGTCATCCGTGCAGGATGGAACAAATATAACATCAGCGCCTTTTGCTTTAGCCATTCTCACAATTTCCGGGAACTCAATATCATAGCAAGTCAAAAGAGCGATTCGTCCCTTTTCTGTATCAAATACCCTGAAATCCTCTCCCGCACTCATATTCCATTCATTTACTTCAGTTGGCGTAATATGGAGCTTAGCCTGTTCAACGATCCTGCCATCGGGATAAAACATATGTGCGACATTATACAATTTTCCTTCTCTTGCGATGACATGTGTCCCGCCGATGATATGCATGCCTGTTTCTAAAGCAAAATTCTGGAACAGGTCTAAATATTGTTCAGTAAAACCAGGGAGTTCATTGATGGTCAGCCTTGTACCCTGCTCACTGCCGATTGATAACAATTGAGTAGTGAAGAACTCAGGAAACAATACAAACTCAGAACCATATTCCTGTGCTGTTTTAACATAATGCTCACATTGCTGAGCGAACTCTTCAAACGACCTGATCGTGTGAAGATGGTATTGGACTGCAGAAACTCTCATTTTCACCCATCATTCCCCCTGTATCATAAAGAAATAGCTTCTTGAATTCAAAACTTCGGAAATACGAAAATCATTATAGTACATTTTATTTTCTTTGGATATATTTTTTGATTAAAAAATCAACCAGATTTAAACCTTTTTACAATATGAAAATCGAACACTAAATAATGGTTCCATCTTTTTACAAATTAGAATATAATCTAATTAGATATACTTCTAATTATAAAGAGGGATAATATGTTTTATACTCTAAAAACAGAAAATTGGTATCGAAAGCTATTCCTTGCCGGGATTATAAATGGTATTGGAGACCGCTTCAGTCAGGTGGCCCTGCTGACATTAATTCTCCAGATGACAGGGTCAGGTCTCGCTGTCGGGATAACGATGGCCCTCAGAATGATTCCTTTTTTGCTTTTCAGTCCAATCAGCAGCAGCCTCTCAAGAAAAATGGGCCGAAAAAACGTGATGGTCATAACAGATATCGCAAGAGCATTTATTGCTTTATCTTTTCTGGCAATCAACAGTGCGGATGATATGTGGATTGTGTATGCCGCATCCTTCTTCCTCGCTTCCGGTGAGGCCATCTATTCACCAATCAGGAAATCTAGTATTCCTGTCCTCGTATCTGCTAAAAACTTAAAGGAAGTGAATGCATGGGAACAGGTGTTAATAGGCTTAGTATTGGTAATCGGGGCCTTTAGTGGCGGGATTGTTTCATATTTCCTCGGGGCAAAAGCTGCTTTTCTTATCAACATTGCATCCTTTCTAGGCGCCGGCTGGATTATATCGACATTGCCTAAAACAGGGCACCAGACAAGGCCCCGGTTTATTAAGACAGAAAAACAGGAAAGTTACCATGACCTGTTACCGGTTATTGCCACTTCTTCTTTCCTGATCATGCTTATGCTGTTTGAAATGATCATACCGCTGATTAACGGCATAAAAAACGTATTGTTAAGCGTATATGCCGTAGAAACATTCGGCATGCAAGATTTAGGAGTCGGCATTTTGTATAGTATTCTTGGATTAGGACTGATTATCAGTCCAATGTTAACCAGATTAATAAAAAACCGTTATCTGCTTGTTTCTTTCCTGTGTATCATTGGTGAAGGATTATTTCTTTCTGCTATAAGCCAGAGCAAACTTTTCTGGATGGCAGCTATCCTTTTTGGAATCACAGCTATATTCAGCGGAATTGGTAACACACTCGTTGATACGGTAGCAATGGAAACCATACCTCCAAAGTGGCACGGAATGTATTTTGGTTTAACGTCAATGATGTCGAACACATTCATAGGGATCTCAATGCTTCTTACTGGAACAGCGTTAGAATGGTACAGCCCTCGATGGGTTGGGTTATTTGGCGGAATGCTGTATATATTAGCCGGAGCGATCTTCATTTTTTGGGCTCTTAAGTACAGCTTGCATGAGGAGAAAGCAAAATTGCTTCAAAAGGTTACTTGATGAAGAACTGCAGACATGAAAAAAGAACGAGAGCGAATCCTCGTTCTTTTTTAACTGTAGAGAATCTTAGGGTTAAAACCAAGCGTGTTATATTATCCTTACAAATCCGCTTGCACTTGATAATTCACGGGCAGTCAAAAACAATAACTATCCCATATCAAACTGCTAGCAACTTATATCATTATAATATCGAAAGCTATCAATCTGTGGTTTTTACTGTCGGAATGCCTGATATATAGCTATTAATCAGCTTCCCAACTTGTCGGATCATCGATTTTCCTGTCTCATTATCCTCCAGGCCATCGATCAAGACAGCGGCGTATGCTCTTCTGTCTCCATAAGTGATAACAGCACAATCGTGCTCAATACCATACAATTCTCCAGTCTTGTTTCCAATGCTTAATAATGATTGATTCATATAAGCAGGCAGTTTTTCCTTAAACTGCTGCTGAAGGAGCAAAGCATTGAATCGATGACTGGATGGTTTTGTTAACCATTGGCCTTCAGCAGCTTCTTTTAGGCAAAGAACGATATCAGCAGAAGTGGTGAGATTATCGTTACCGTCTCGAATAGATTTGAAATCCAGCATTCTCCGCTTCAAAACGGTTTTTTTCATCCCGATTGTTGAGATTGTCGAATTGATTCGTTCCATCCCAAGCAGGTCGATAACCAAATTAGTTGCCGAATTATCAGAAACGATGATCATAAGGGTCAACAGGTCATGAACGGATATTTGCTTCGTATTCATTGCTTGCAGGACCCCTGTGTCACCCACTTTGTCTTCTTCCCTGACACTTATCAGCCTGTCTGGCTGCAGGATTCCAACCTCCAGCTGCCTCAAAGCCTCAAACAAGATAGGCAGTTTAATCAAGCTCGCTGACTGGAAAACTTCGTTGCTGTTAAACTCTATGATTCTGTCTTCAATTTCTAAAAACAAACTCGCCCGGCCTTTCCACCTGGCGAGTTCTTTTGCTAATTGATCCTCTAATTTTTCAATGTGCATCATACCAAAACCCTTATCTGATATTTACTAGCATTTCCTTATTCCCATCGTTAGTTACATCCTCATTATATAGATGACAAGCTACAAAATGGTCCTTATCGATTTCCTGCCATACCGGTTTTTTCTCGGCGCAGACTTCCATTGCGTGTTTGCATCTTGTCCTGAAAACACATCCGCTTGGCGGATCCATTGGACTAGGCAGTTCTCCCTCAAGAATGATGCGTTCTCTTTGGTCTTCTACATCAGGGTCGGGAATTGGGATGGCCGATAATAATGCCTGGGTATATGGGTGAAGCGGTTTATTATACAGCTGGCTGCTCGCGGTCAGCTCGACGATGTGGCCAAGATACATGACACCAATCCTGTTGCTTATTTGCTTAACCATAGAAAGGTCATGGGCGATGAATAAATATGTCAACCCTTTTTCCTCTTGGAGCCGTTTCAGAAGGTTCACTACTTGCGCCTGTACAGATACATCCAGGGCTGAAATCGGCTCATCCGCAATGATGAAATCCGGGTCAAGCGCAAGTGCTCTTGCTATTCCTATCCTTTGACGCTGACCACCGCTGAACTCATGGGGATAACGATTGGCATGATCCCGATTCAGGCCAACATCCTCGAGCAGTTGAAAGATGCGTTCAAGACGTTCCTTCTTATTTGGAAATAATCCATGGACTTCCATTGGTTCAGCTATGATTTCTTTGACTGTGGATCTCGGGTTTAAAGATGCGTACGGATCCTGAAAAATCATTTGCATCTGCTTGTGAAATTGGAATTTCTCTTTTTCAGATAATGTATGGACATTCTTGCCATTGAAAATGACTTCTCCATCTGTACGGTCATAAAGGCCAATCATGGTCCTTCCGGCAGTGGATTTGCCACAACCGGATTCTCCAACAAGCCCGAATGTCTCACCTTTATAAATATCAAAGGATATACCGTCTACAGCTTTCAATACTTCATTTTTACTCATACTGAAATGCTTTTTCAAATCTCTGACACTTAATAGAACTTCATTTTTCATCATTATGCCTCCGTATTCATCCAGTAGCGTCTAGCTGCACAGAGTTCTTTTTCATAGATTGTTCCTTTGAGCGCAATAATTTCGATTTTTTTGCCGGTATTAGGAGAATGCAGAAGCTTTCCATCACCGTAATAAATGCCTACATGATGAATTTGTCCTTTCCCTTCTTCATATGCGAAGAAAAGCAAATCACCTGGCAGGATATCCTGAATTTCGATGTTCAACCCGGCTGCTGCCTGTTCATGCGCATCCCTCGGAATAATGTAGCCATTGGCCCGGCATATACTGTAGGTGAATCCAGAACAATCATACCCATAGCTGCTCATGCCTCCCCACAGATAAGGCAGCCCAAGGAATTGTTCGCCAGCTGCAACGATCGCATCACCATTCCTTTGAGGAATTTCTTTTTCAGATGGATGGATTTCTACATCCTCTGTACGTAAAATTCCAATTCCAGTTGGCGTCTTGACTCGGATGCGGTCGACGACATCCTCAACGACATGCAGCATTGTCTGATAGCTTAATTCCATCAACTTTTCATTTTGCTCTGAGTAAAGCAATGCTTTCTTGGATGTTACCACAGCGACTTGCCCCTTCTTTGTATACCAATCAGACTGTTGAATCAGCTGAGCTTTTGGGATCCAGCCCGGATAACCTCTTTTGTCTTTACCTGACGGCTGGTCCGGGATTAAGACATGAGCCCAATCATCCTTTTCATCAATGATCAGAACCTCCTGGCCGAATAAAACCTGTGATTGAACGAGGTTGTCATCACATAATTGCAGTCTCGGTTCATAGGTTAGCTTTTCCAGCCACTCTTCAATTTTAACAGTTCCTGATACTGCCTCTTCATCGATTTCCCTTGAAGAATCATATGAAGTCCATAGAGTTGCTACCGGGACATTGACGAGCCAAAAATTATTGCTTTCCATTCATCATTCCTCCTTCTAAAAGGACTTGTTCAATCCCGAGACCTGTTCGTTCCGGAAGTGCTATCTTTCTGCCATTATACTTTATGCCGCCAGAAATCGATTCTTTTGCAAGCATTAACGGTGCATCAAAATCAAAACGGGTGATGTTTTTCTTGCTGGCGGCAAAATGGGCAGCAGCCGTGATACCAAGCTTGGTTTCAATCATACTGCCTACCATGCATTCGATGCCGGCCGTTTCAGCCATCTGGTTGATGATTTGAGCCTGATAAATTCCGCCTGATTTCATTAACTTTATGTTAATCAGGTCTGCACTTCTCCTTCTGATCACTTCAAATGCCTGTTTTGGAGAAAATACACTTTCGTCGGCCATGATCAATGTATCAACCGAATCGGTGACCTGTTTCAGGCCGTCGAGGTCCTCCGCTTTTACGGGTTGTTCTACAAGTTCGATGTCCAGACCTGCATCCTCCATGCTTCGAATCGCCCTGACTGCATCCTTTGGTTTCCACCCCTGGTTCGCATCCAGACGGATTTTGATCTCTTTGCCGACCCTGTTGCGGATTTCCTTGATCCTCGCCATGTCTGTAGATATCTCGCCAATACCTACCTTAACCTTAAGGACATTGAATCCATTCCTCACGTATTCTACTGCATCCTCACCCATCTCTGCGGGACTATTCACGCTGACAGTAAAATCCGTTTCAATTTCATTCCTGAAGCCGCCAAGAAATTGATAGAGTGGAAGACCGCTATGTTGAGATATACAATCGTACAATGCCATATCTACAGCTGCCTTCGCGCTCGTGTTATTGACAAGAATCGTTTTTAATCCCTGGAAGATAGCTTCATAGCCAAGAAGATTTTGATTTAATAAGAAAGGGCGGATTACATCATTGATTCCTGCTTCAATGCCAGCAAGACTGTCTCCAGTAATAACCAGAGTCGGAGGTGCCTCACCCCAGCCAACAATCCCATTATCACAGGTGATTTTAACAAAAATCGCTTCAGCTACCGTAACTGTGCGGAGAGCCGTTTTGAAAGGCTTGTTCAGAGGGACCGCTGTCCGGAATGTCTCAATCTTTTCAATAATCATTTCCTTGTCTCCTTCGGTACTAGTTAATGCCACTCTCGACGAATAACCTTTTTTCTACAGTATCCATTCTCGCAATCGTTCCGAATGGAACTCCAATATGCGGAGAACAATGCCCCATTTTAAACCCCTTTAGTGAAGGCCTGCCCGCGAGCTTAACATAGTGTTCGATGACTTCCTCCAGGGATAACGACAGCTCCCTTTCCGGAACACAATTATTGAAGTCACCTAAAACGATTCCGGAGGCCTCCTGCAGTTTCCCTGCCATATACAACTGATTAAGCATGCGATCTACAGCCCGTGGTTCTTCATTAATGTCTTCAATCAACAGAATCTTGCCCTTTGTATCAATTTCAAATGGCGTTCCCATCGAACTTGAAAGGAGTGACAGATTACCGCCGACCAATGGGCCTTCAGCAGAACCTTTTACTAATTCTTCTATTTTCGAAAGATCCTGATCATATTGCAAGTCTGTCGGCTGGAATAGTTGTCGGAATGTCTCTTTGGAAAGTGGATGGGCGCCTTCTTTTCCGATATCGGAGGCAAGCATCGGACCATGGAATGTGACGATGCCGGTCTGCTGCCGTATGGCTGTGTGTAAAAAAGTGATATCACTGTACCCCCAGAATATCTTTGGATTTTTTTCAATTAGTTTATAGTCTATAGATGATGCGATTCGAGCCGTGCCATATCCGCCTCCTGCACAGATAATCGCTTTAACCTCGTCATCAAGGAACATTTCATGCAAATCTTTCAACCTCGCTTGATCATCCCCAGCAAGATAACCATATTCTTCATACAATGATTTACCTAATTTATAGTTCAGACCAAGTTCTTCAAGAAAGTCCAGGCCACGCTTCAAGTTTTCCTTATTAGGCGGGCTTGCTGGCGCAATGACTGCAACAGTATCACCTTTATTTAAGCGATCATGCTTAATTGCCATGTCAATCAACTCCCTTTTATCATCGGATTATTTTGGATTTGTTCATATGATATATGTAAAGCAGTATGGTTCTGGGAGAACAAAGATTCATATGTTATAGAATGTTATAGAATATTATTTAATAAGTATGTACTAGTAAAAAAAGAGGTGTTCCAAGACGAACACCCCTTTCTTAGAATCGTTACTTCTTATCGGCCCACTTCAATTCCAAATATCCTACTGGGTGGCGCACAACACCTGTTACAGCTTCGTTTTGAAGATATACCTGATTGTAGAAGTGAACGGTGAAGAATGGTGCTTCTTCAAAAAGAATCTTTTCAGCTTCGTACATTAATTCAAAACGTTTCGTTTCGTCAGATTCGTTCTTCGCTTTTTGAATCAATTCATCATACTTCGGATTTCCCCAGCCCGTACGGTTCATGGAGTGTCCAGTCTGGAAGTTTTCCAGGAAGTTGATTGGATCTGCATAATCTGCTAGGAAAGAACTGCGTGAAAGCTGGTGCTTCAGTGCTTTTTGTTCTTCTGCGAAAACATTCCATTCCATGTTCGCTAGCTTGACTTCCACTCCCAGATTTTCCTTGAACATTTGCTGCAATGCCTCAGCAATCTTTTTATGAGTATCGTCTGTGCTATAAGTCAGGGTAACGTCTGGAAGTTCAGAATAACCTTCTTCTTCCATTCCCTTTTCTAGCAATGCTTTAGCTTCTTCAACGTTTGTTTTGTTGAAATCTCCGTTTACTTCACGGAAATCCTTGCCTGATGGATCCTGGAATCCCGGAGATACAAATCCATAAGCAGCTTTTTCTTTGTTCTTTGTTACAAAGTCAACGATCTTTTGCTGGTCAACAGCAAGAGCAAACGCTTTACGGATGTTAACGTTTTGGAATGGTTCCTTCGTAACGTTGAAGCGGTAGAAGTAATCTCCTGCCTGGTCTTCAACCTGGACCTTTCCTTCTTTAAAAAGCTTTTCGCTCAGTTCAGCAGGTACGTCTGAAACGTCAAGGTCCCCTGCCTGATACATTTGATATTCTGTATTTGTGTCATCAACAATCGCCCATTCAACGCGGTCAAGTTTAACGTTTTCCGCATCCCAGTACTGGTCGTTCTTTTCCATGACGAATTTTGTATCATGTTCCCAGCTTGCCAGATTGAAAGGACCATTGCCTACAAATGATTCCGCTTCGGCGAACCATTTTGGATTTTCCTTCGCAACTTTTTCATTGACCGGGAAGAAAGCCGGATTAGCAATTACACTAAGAAAGTATGCCTGTGGGCTTGTCAAAGTAACTTCGAACGTCTTATCGTCAACAGCCTTTACTTTGACATTTTCAGCAGAACCCTTGCCACTGTTAAAATCCTCTCCGCCTTCGATAAAATAGCCCAGGAATGCTGCAGATGATCCAGTGGCAGGGTCAAGCAGACGTTTCCAGGCAAACACGAAATCATTTGCTGTTACATCATCACCATTAGACCATTTTGCATCTTTACGGATATGGAATGTGTACGTTTTACCATCTTCAGATACATCCCACTTTTCTGCAGTCGCAGCTTCAGGCTGATGGTCTTTGCCAAGTCTTGTCAGGCCTTCCATCAGGTTGTTCAAAGAATTCCATGATGCAGAGTCAAAACCGATTGGCGGATCAAAAGATGTTGGCTCCTGGCCGTTATTAAGATAAAGTACCTTTTCGATGCCTTTTTCCCCACTGTCTTTTTCATCTGTCTCTTTGCCTGCTTCATCACTGGCGGTACATGCCGCCATCGTGAACACTAGCAATGCTGCCATTAACATCGTTAAAATCTTCTTCACTCTGTTTCCCCCTTAAGTAGATCAGTTTTTTATATCAAAAGGCAATAGCCTGTTTGACCATTATTTGTTTGCGAGCAGCTTTTGTGCCCGCTCATCCTGAAGCCAGCAATCTACTCCGTGGCTATCCGAAAGGCTGGTCTGATCCGGATATACCCTATCACATACCGCCATCGCATATGGGCATCTTGCTGTGAACGGACATCCCACTGGCGGAGAAAACAAATCTGGCGGCGTACCACCAATAGGAATCAATTCCTCTCCTTCTACATCCAAACGCGGCACAGAGTTCAATAATCCTTTTGTATACGGGTGCTGTGGATTATAGAAGATTTCTCTTCTGGTACCTGTTTCGACGATCTTGCCGGCATACATGACGGCAATCCGGTCAGCCACTTGGGCAACTACGCCAAGATCATGCGTAATCAGAATGATCGATACACCTGTCTTCTTCTGAATATCCCTGAACAATTCCAGAATTTGTGCCTGGATGGTCACATCAAGTGCTGTTGTCGGCTCATCTGCAATTAAAACCTCCGGCTGGCATACTAGCGCCATCGCAATAACGATCCTTTGCCTCATGCCTCCACTGAACTGGTGAGGATATTGTTTCATCCGGACATGCGGACTGGGGATCCCGACAAGCGACAGCATATCAACCGCTACTGTTTTCGACTGCTCTTTAGTCAGCTTCATATGCTGCAGGATTCCTTCAGTAAGCTGGTCACCGATCGTCAAAGTTGGATTCAGTGCCGTCATCGGATCCTGAAAAATCATTGAAATATCCGAACCGCGTATTTTTCGCATTTCTGGATCTTTCAATTTTGTCAAGTCTTTCCCTTTATAAAGAATCGACCCACCGTCAAACTTCCCTGGCGGTTCTGGGATCAGTCTCATGATGCTTTGTGAAGTTACACTTTTACCGCATCCAGATTCTCCAACGATCGCCAGGGTTTCCCCCTTATGTAAATCAAAAGTGACACCGCGGACAGCTTTTACCTCGCCGCCATATGTCTTGAATGAAACATGAAGGTCATTTACTTCAAGTACTTTTTCCATGGTGCTTACCTCCTTAGCTTCGGATCAAGTGCATCCTGAAGCCCATCGCCTAACACATTAAATGAGAACATCGTCAAAGAGATGAAGAATGCCGGAAAAAACAGCCTCCACCAATCACCCGATAATATGACCGGCAATGCATCACTGGCCATTGAACCCCAGCTCGCAAGCGGTGCTTGGATTCCGAGACCAAGGAAGCTAAGGAATGCTTCAGCAAAGATTGCTGATGGAACGGAAAGAGTGATTTGGACGATGATCGGTCCCATCGTATTGGGAAGAAGATTTTTGCGGATGATCCGCGCTGCTTTTGTACCGAATGTCTTAGAAGCCAAAACATATTCATAATTCTTGATTTGCAATACCTGTCCGCGGACAATCCTTGCCATTCCTATCCATCCTGTTATCGTCAACGCAAAGATAATCGTTGCAAGGCTTGGTCCCATTACGACGCTGATTAGAATGACAACAAGCAAATACGGCAGTCCATAAAGGACCTCAATGACCCTCATCATGTAATGATCTGTCCTGCCGCCCTTATAGCCAGCGATACCGCCATAGATGACACCAATGAGAAAATCGATCAAGGCCGCTGCAATCCCAACGAACAAGGATATCCGTGCTCCGTACCACGTACGCGTGAATACATCGCGCCCCAGTTCATCGGTCCCAAACCAATGTTCACTCGATGGCGGGAGGTTCTGGTTGATTAAATCCTGATGGTCGACTGTATGTGGTGAAATGAGCGGCCCGAAAATAGCCATGAAGGTCAAACCTGATAAAAAAAACAATCCCATCATTGCCAGTTTGTTTTTCAGGAGGCGTCTCCAGGCATCCTGCCAATACGACAGGCTGGGCCTGACAACGGCTTCTGCTTCTGAGTCACTTTTTTCTATAGGAACAAACCAGTCATCGGGAATCGACGAATTTGACTGATGTTCCTGATGTTTTCGCAGAGCCATCATTTCCCCTCCTTTTTATGAAGTTTGATTCTTGGATCCAGGACTCCGTACGCCAGGTCAACCAGGAACAGCATCACGATCAGCACTGTGCTGTAAAAAATCGTTGTTCCCATAATGACAGGATAGTCACGCTGGTTGATGCTCTCGACAAAGTACTTGCCCATTCCCGGAATCGCAAAGATTTTTTCGATAACGAAGGTTCCTGTCAAAATGCTCGCCGCCAGTGATCCAAGAATCGTCACTACCGGAAGCAAAGCATTTTTTAACGCATGCTTGAAGACAATTTTTACAGGTGAAAGCCCTTTTGCTTTCGCTGTCCTGATATAATCCTGGGTCAAAACCTCCAGCATGCTCGCTCTCGTCAAACGGGCGATGATCGCCATGGGTCCGGTCGCAAGTGCCAATGTAGGCAGAATCATATGCTTCGGGCTGGTCCAGGTGGCGACGGGCAAGATCTGCCAGGTCACGGCAAGCTGCTGGATCAAAAGCGTCGCCATGACAAAGTTAGGAACGGAAATCCCGACCACTGCAATGGTCATTGCAAGATAATCGATAATGCCGTTATGCCGCAGGGCGGCGATGATTCCCAACAGAATACCTGAGAAGATAGCCACAATGAGCGTGACCATTCCCAGTTCAAACGAAACCGGGAACCCTCTGCCCAGCATTTCATTTACGGTTTGAGAAGATTTTTTAATAGATGGTCCAAAATTGAAAGTAACAACCGATTTTAAATACAAGAAATATTGGACATAAAGCGGTTCATCCAAATGATAAAAACTCTCGAGGTTTTTTTGTACTGCCTCGCTTGTCGCCCGCTCCTCGTTAAAAGGCGAACCAGGTATGGAGTGCATTAAGAAAAAGGTCAATGTAATGATGACTAATAAAGTCAACGCCATAGAGCCCAGCCGTTTGATTATGTATTGCAGCATTAACTCACTTCCTTATCATGTCTTCATGTCAGCAAATATCTTTGACGGTTTTAATAAAAGCTCGACCATCAGGCATAGAGAAAATACTGCTTACGAAAAACTTGTTCTCATGGCTAATTCTGTCATCACAAGCATCGCTTGATAGGCTTCTAGAATATCCTTAGCCTGGAAACGGACAATGGTCGTTCCCTCTTCTAATTCTGTTCCCGGCATCAGATTTGCCCACTCTGCCTGCCCAAAGTTAGCGAATTCGATTCGCAAAACCGGATTTTCCGGAGGAGTAAGCGGTTTCACTTTTTCGATGTTTTGAATAGCCTGGGCTGTCTTCTCAGCAAGAAGTTCCCCAGCTTTGACAGGTGTCAATGTTTTTGCCGCAGATCTCGAAATCGATTCCTTTACAACGGCAGTGGTGATATTGGGAATCAATGCTTCTGCTTCCCTTGCTGCTCCATCATCGCCAGCCACCATGATCACTGGAACCCCAAAATAACCTGCTACGTATGCATTGAATCCGAGTTCCCCGATTTGAACATCGTTAATCCACATATGGCGGACACCGAATATCATGGAATGTGACATTACGCCGCTCATTGAAGCTCTAGCGTGATAACCGACAAACACGGCCCCTTTAAAACTTTCATCCAATCCCTGAACCATTGAAAACGGTTTTACATCACCAGTGATCAACTGGGTTTCAGGATGAAGGTCTTCAATCAAAAGGTTATTCATTTTGGAATGACTATCATTGACGATGACTTCCTCGCAACCGCTTTCAAAAGCCTTTGTGATCACATGATTCGCTTCCTGAGTCATGATTTTTCGGCTGCGTTCGTAATTGTGTTTTGATGAATCCACATGGGTATGGTCAACCAATCCGGTGATCCCTTCCATGTCCACTGATAGGTACAATTTCATTTTCAACCAACTTTCTATAAATAAATAATTATCTTAAAATTATAAATAATAAATCTACCAACCGCAACCTTTTCTCCTATAAATTTCTGTATTTACAAAGAAATAGTAGTTTTGTCACTTAGAGTAAATATGCGTAAAAAACTATCTTAATAATAATAATTTCGGGGCTTCCGGTTAGTGAATAGGGATAAAAACTGAATAATGAATTAGTATTTTATAAAGCTTTGGGTTCCGAAACAGTTTTTTCAAAATAATGGTATGAAGAAGTAAGAAAAAGGAGCGCCAGAAATTGGCACTCCTACCCTCTCATATTTTCTTGTTCCATCAGTTCAAGGAAATGAGTCAGCACCCGTGCTGTCAAGCCCCAGATCACCTTGCCATTTGCTCGATAAAAATATTCATCCATTGACCTGGTCTGCCAATTGTAATTCTCTCCCCCGATAATTAAGTCAAACGGAAAGCCATCCTCAGGTTCCACCTGGAAATTGATCTTATAAGTAGCTGGCTGATTCTTTTTGAAAAAAGCCAGTGGAACAGTGAAGACCTCTCCTACCTCCGCTTCATTCGGCTTGATTGCTCCCGGGTTTTTTATCGTTCCAACAAACGGGTAGATGATGGTACCAAAAGCCGACACCATAAAATCCAATGGAATCATATTGGTGATTTCGCTCTCTTTAATGCCCAGTTCCTCTGAAGTTTCCCTTGCAGCAGCCTTTTTAGGGTCCTCACCCTTTTCGATCCTGCCGCCGGGAAAGCAAATCTCACCAGGCTGCCTTCTAAGTGTAAGTGCCCGTACTTCAAAGAGGATATGAACCTCATTATTGACCTCCACTAACGGCAGCAGCACGGCGAATTTCATAAATTGTTCATGTCCCAATATTGAGGGTGTACGCCCCAATAAAGCTTCTGATATTTGTTGAATTTTCATTATTGGACATCCACTCTCCCCCGAATAAGTATGTGTCTTCATTGTATTATGAAAAACCATTGAAAATAAAGGAAACGGCTCTTGTTATTTAACAGAGAAGAAGCCTCTTTAAATTATGTATATGAGATCTGTGGGTTTGAAAACCTCCATTGGTGATCTGAACCTTCATATGTCGGAAAAACAGGTCACTAATAAACACAATTGGAGACACGAATCTCTATATAATGGAAAAACAAGACAGCAATAAGCTCCATTGGTGACCTGAATCCCCATATAATGGATAAATGAGGCTCCAATAAGCTTCATTGGGTACCCATATCTCCACATACTGGAAAAACAAGTCACCAATAAGCTCCATTGGTGACCTAAATCCCCATATAATGGATAAATGAGGCTCCAATAAGCTTCATGGGGTACCCATATCTCCACATACTGGAAAAACAAGACACCGCTATGCTCCATTGGTGACCTGAATCCCCATATAATGGATAAATGAGGCTCCAATAAGCTTCATTGGGTACCCATATCTCCACATACTGGAAAAACAAGTCACCAATAAGCTCCATTGGTGACCTAAATCCCCATATAATGGATAAATGAGGCTCCAATAAGCTTCATTGGGTACCGAAATCTCCATATTCTCAAAAAAGAGGTAATCAATAAGCTCTATTGGTGTTATGAATCTCCTCTTACTTGGAAAAACGAGACTCCAAAACCCCTCATTGGCTGCCTAAATTCCCCCATACTAGAAAAAACGGGCACCAATAATCCAACTCACTCATATACCCATGCAAATTAAAAGACAGCGACAATTTGCCGCTGTCTTTAAGTCGATGATCAACCTGTTGATCGTCCTTTGATTGCTTTGTATGCAATCAATATGATACCAATAACGAGGAGGATGTGTATGATTCCGCCGGCTACCTTGAAAATCAGCCCCAGTACCCAGAGCACTAGCAATATTCCCGCTATTGTCCATAACATTGGCAAACAACTCCTTCCCTGCTGTTGTCTTGGTTAAAGTTTACCCTCCTGATAATTTACTTAAACAAGCTGCTCTCTAACTTGAGACATGACAAATATTTGATAACATAGGTGTCGTTGTGTAAAACTTAAACTATTCATTCAAGACAGGAGAAATTCACATGGGACCATACAAGATTTTATTTTTGGATATAGACGGAACGATCTTAACACCTGATGACACAATTGAGGATTCTACCAGGAGAGCCATTAAGGAAATGAAGAAACAAAATATAGAGGTTGTATTGGCTACAGGACGCCCGCTCCACGAAATATCGGACCTTGCAGAAGAACTCCAAATCACTTCTTTTATCGGATATAACGGTGCGTTGGGGATATATGAAGGTGAGACCACTTTTTCAGAACCAATGAACCCTGAGGATGTAAAGTACATACTGGACGTTGCCATAGCTAATGGCCACGAGGTTGTATTTTATACGAATTCAAAAAATTACTTTACCAGCCTGGAAACGGAGGCGGTACAAGCCTTTCAAAAACAATTTCATTTGCGCCAAAATGATATTTTTACCGAGGATGCCATTGGAAATGTTCTAGGAATGACAATCATCACTACCGGAAACAAAAGTGACTCACTTTACCAGTTCAATAATGGAATCCATTTATCACAAGTGAACATCGAGGGGATGCAGCATTGTTTCGATGTCATTCGAGATCATGTGAACAAGGGGATTGGCGTGGAATTTCTTCTGAAAAAGCTGGGTATAAAACGTGAGGAATCGATTGCTTTTGGAGACGGAATGAATGATAAGGAAATGCTGGCCTATGCAGGAGAAGGATTTGCGATGGGAAATGCACATCGGGATCTGTTTCAGCATGCAAAACATAAAACGACCTCTGTCACTGATTCGGGAATCTATAAAGGTTTGAAGTCACTTGGGTTGATTGAATACTAGCCCCAAAACCAAACCAGCAACATAAAAATGGAACCTCAACTTAAGAGGTTCCATTTTGTGTTTACCTTGCGGCCCTTTTCTTAGCGCTTGCTTTTGAAAATTGATCTTCGGGCTGCTCAGCTTGCTTTTTAATGGCATCTTTATAGCTCATCCAATAAATCAAAGCCACAAACACACCTCCGCCTACTGCGTTGCCCAAGTATACTGGTACAAAGTTTGTGAAGTATTCACTCCAGCTATAATATCCCGCAAAAATTGCTGCCGGAATGACAAACATGTTTGCAACAACGTGTTGGAATCCAATGGCGACGAAGCCCATAATCGGGAACCAGATCGCCAAAATCTTCCCGGTCATGTCGGATGCACCATATGATAGCCATACTGCAAGACCAACAAGCCAGTTACAGCCAATGCCAGAAATAAAAGCTGCCCAAAAGCCAGCATCCAGTTTTGCTCCTGCTACAGCGACCGTCTTGTCAAGATAAACACCTGTCTCGGTCAAACCGACAATATGGCCAAAAAAATAGGCTACAAAAAGAGCACCTACAAAATTGCTTAAAGTAATCCAGAACCAGTTTTTCAATAGCATACTCATCTTCACTTTCTTCGCGAGACTGGCCATCGAAATGGCTGTCATATTCCCCGTAAGCAGTTCTCCTCCGGCAAGAAGGATCAAGATCAGCCCTAAAGGAAAAACCGAGGCACCCAGGAATGTTCCGAATGTCCCCCATTCATGCGGCAGGTTCGCGATCACCCTGATGTCCAAAAGATAGCCAATAGCGATAAAAGCTCCTCCGAGAAATCCTAATGCAAGCATATTCTTCACGGGCATAGCAGCCTTGTATGTGCCAGAGTCAATAGTCACTTGTGCGATTTCCTGGGGTTTACGAAATGCCAATTTCATTCCTCCTGTCCATTAGATGCATTATTTCCTCTTGACAATTGAACATTTCTTTAATGGATTAATTCCCCTTTGTCCAACAAAAAAACAGTGTTTGAATATTTTTTGACATTTTTTATAAATAAACATATCATATTGATATATCAAAACGATATATATAATATATAATCATTAAGGAGCGTTGAACATGTCAATTGAACATTCCATCCTTGCAGTCATCAGTTTCCGTCCAAGTACCGGTTATGATATCAAGTCCGAATTTGAGCATAAAGCAGCGGGTCTATTCTGGGGCATGAGTTATGGCAGTCTTTATCCAAAACTTAAAAAACTTGAAGAAGAGGGATTCATCACCACCATTGAATTAGAGACAGGAGGCCGGAAGAAAAAACTCTATGAGCTGACTGGCAAAGGCTGGACTGAATTGGAAAGCTGGCTTGCCAGAAAGCCTGAACCACCAGCCATAAAGGATGAATTATTCATGAAGATGGCAGCCTGGCATAACGAAATGGATCTGAAAATCCTGGCTGAACATCTTAAAGAAAGAGCAAAGGATTCACAGGAAATCCTTAATTTCGTCAAAGAATGGAAGCAAAACAATACCTCGTATATTAACAGTGTCGGAATGCTTGCTATGAGATTTGCCGAGTTAAAACTTGAGGCTGAGCTTACCTGGATAAAAGAATCGCTCTCCTTCCTTGAAAATGATGAGCTGCCTGAAGGCCAAGATCCAAAGAAGCTTGGAGAAAAACAAATGGAACGAAGAAACACTGCGCTGAAAAAAGGCCATTAGGAGGACCGAATATATGGAGGCTGGTATCTTTAAACCGCTGAAGAACAAAGCATATCGTTCACTTTTTGGGGCACAGGTGTTTTCAGATTTGGGAAATTGGCTGGATTTTATCGCGATACAGGTGATCGTTGCCTACCATTGGGGTCTTGGCGAAGCTGCAATTGCTTCGGTAATCATCATCATGGGAATTCCCTGGGTTATCATCGGCCCGCTAGCCAGTGTTTTTGTTGACAGACTTCCCCAGAAGATATTGATGATCACTTGTTTATTACTTAGAGTCCTGTTTGTTGCTGGTATGTTTTTCGCGCCGAATCTTTATGTAATGTTGTTGTTTGTATTTCTGAAGTCCACTGTCGCAGCTCTCTATGATCCTGCAAGACAGAGCGCAATCAGGCATACCGTCTCTGAGGAAGATTTGCCCGAAGCTGTGACTCTAAGTCAGCTATCAGTCAATACGATGAAAATCGTCGGTCCTGCCCTTGGCGGTGGTTTGATTGCCCTATACGGGGTCAGGAGTCCCTTTATCTTTGAAGCAGCAGGCTTTCTGATCGCAGTTGTAATATTGATGGCCTTGCCAAAAATCGAGTCGGAATCTTCTGCCAAAAAACAAGAAAGTTCTTATCTGGACGATCTCAAAGAAGGCGTCAGGCACATCTTCTCTGCCAGGATATTAAAGGCAGCAATCATCCTTTCCTCCATTGCCTTCTTCATTATTTTTCTCTATGATGGTTTGTTTGTCTTTGTCGCACAAAATCTTGGTTTTGCTGGAGAAGAATTCGGTTTGCTTGTCAGTTCTGTTGGTTTCGGCAGCGTTGTCGGAGCCCTTCTCCTCGGTCGATTTACAAGCTGGAAAAATAAGCCCATCCAGCAGATGGCTTTGGCTTCTGTCATGAGCGGCATTCTCATCCTTCTTATTGGAGTAGGTGTGTACGGTGTTTTCGAACTTCCGAAGATTTTATGGATGGCTGGTGCATTCCTGCTTGGGATCCTTGCTGCTGCTGAAGGTGTTCCATATGGATATGTACTGCAATCAGAAACGCCTAAGAATATCATGGGCAGGGTTTCTTCTGCTGCAGCTTCCTTGCAAACATTCTCGATGCTCGTCGCTCCGGCTGCAGGAGCGATGTTGGCTAAATGGATTGGTGTATCAGGGGTGCTGGCAGGTGCTGGTATAGCAACCTTTTTCCTTGGCACAATTGCTTTAGCAATCAATTTGAGAAAAAACGTTGAAGCAAAGAGTATTGGAGCATAGACAAAACGAGCCGTTGTCAGCATGACAACGGCTCGTTAAAATTCAATCTTTATTCAGCAACTCTTCCCCTGCTATCCCGGGATTCGTCATTTCATATGGGTTCAGGATCAGATCCAGTTCTTCCTCTGTCAGAACATCATATGCCAGACATAGCTCTCTTACCGATTTTCCGGTGAGGATGGCTTCCCTTGCGATTCGTGATACCGCTTCATACCCGAGATGGGGATTAACAGCTGTGATAATGCCAACGCTTCTTTCTACATCCTTTTCCAGCTTTTCCTTATTTGCTTCGATTCCAACAAGACAATGATCTGTAAATACCTTAAAACCATTATTCATGATGCTGATCGATTGGATCAGATTGAAAACGAGAACAGGTTCCATGACATTAAGCTCAAGCTGGCCTGCTTCGGAAGCAAGACAGATTGTATGATCATTCCCAATGACCTGGAATGCGACCTGGTTGATGACTTCAGGCATGACCGGATTCACTTTCCCCGGCATGATCGAAGAACCCGGCTGCCTGGATGGCAAGAAAATTTCATTAAAGCCGACCCTGGGTCCAGAAGCCATCAATCGTAAATCATTGGCGATTTTTGACATATTCATCATACAAACCTTCAATGCCGCTGAAACCGTTGTATATGCGTCTGTGTTCTGAGTGGCATCGACTAGATGATCAGCATTCATCAATGGATATCCGCTGATTTCAGAAAGGTGGCGGACAACATTCTTGATGTACTTTGGATTGGCATTAAGGCCTGTACCAACAGCTGTGGCGCCCATGTTCACCTCGAATAAGTGGCCGCGTGTATGCTTGATTCTTTCAATATCGCGTTCCACTACTCGGGTATAGGCTTCGAATTCCTGGCCGAGGCGAATCGGCACAGCGTCCTGCAGATGAGTCCTGCCCATCTTGATCACACTATCAAATTCTCTTGATTTCTGTGAAAAAACATCGCGCATGATGTTCATGGTGTCTAAAAGCTTGTCCAACAGGGACAAAACGGATAAGTGGATTGCAGTAGGGAAAGCATCATTTGTTGATTGCGCCATATTTACATGAGAGTTCGGACTCAGAGTAAAATAGTCCCCTTTATTCTCCCCCAGCAATTCCAAAGCACGGTTCGCAATGACCTCATTCGTATTCATATTGATAGAAGTCCCGGCACCACCCTGAATCGGATCAACGATGAATTGGTCATGCCACTGACCCTGGATGATTTCATCAGCAGCTTTTACGATTACCTCACCCAGTCCGCCGTACAGCCTGCCCGTTTCCATATTGGCTAATGCCGCTGCTTTTTTTACCATGGCCATTGCCTTAATTAATTCACTATGTATTCTGTATCCGGTAATCGGGAAATTTTCCACTGCTCTTAATGTCTGGATGCCATAATATGCATCTGCCAATACTTCCTTTGTTCCAAGGAAATCTTTTTCTATCCTGACTTTTACTTCAGTCATTTCCTACCCCTCCAAAAAGCTTCAGATTTAGATTAAGTATATAGGGCAACAATTTCCGACAATTTTTTAATACATTTATCCCCCTCAGTCTAAACATTGCGCTTACATGACTATTGTAAATCAAAATCAGGAATTCATCACCACAAAACAAACTTTTTCTTGGATATCCAATGCGAACTCTGTACCTTTTCTGGAAGTTATGCAGAAATCCCACTAGTTTTGATAGCTTTTGTCATCATGCAGGAAAACAGGAATACATTTGCTGAATTGTAATAGGACATCGATTTTTCCATAAAACAATACAGAAAGGAATGTGCATGATGACTGACACTCAATTCATGAAGGCATATACAATTAAAGAGGTGTCCAAGAAAATTAATGTTCCGTCCGGTACCATCAGACAATGGGAAAAGGACCTGTCCGGCCTGCTCGTTGTTCCAAGAACGAAGCAGGGAGCAAGATTCTATACGGATGTTGAAATAGATCAACTGATGAAAGTAAAACAGATGAGGGATAAAAATCTCAGCAAAGACATGATTAGGGACCTTCTGCAGCATCATATGGAGACAAGCCAGGTTCCCGATCAGCAATACAATCCCAATAGCCTTACAGTTCATCAGCCTGAATCGCCTGGCACTTCCCTCTCTGACAGCCAAAGTGAATACGAAGCGTTCATGAAAGCAATGGAACAATATAAAGAATCCTTGATTGAAGAACTCAAAGCAGAGATCAGGAATGGCATTAGAAAGGAAGTACTTGAAGAGGTGAAAAAGGAAATCTCCAAAGGGACTCTCACTACAGTAAAATCCCTGTCTGATTCCATTTATAAAACCGGTGAACGAACAAATGAGCATATAATGGTGCTTTCAGAAACAGTGAACAGGACTTCAGAAGAAAGTTCCGAAGTACTCGGAACCATTTCTTCCGAGCTTACGAATGTTTCGAAAGGCACTTCCGAGATCAATACCAATCTTGTGAAGGTTTCAAAGGGTACGAACGAAATGTTCAGCAAATTATCAGAAAGGGTTTCGAAAGCTTCACAAGGTACTTCCGAAAAAATAACCCAGTTATCTGACAGTATCCAGAAGAGTTCAAAAGGTACAAGTGATAAAATCACCAAACTGACTGAGAGTGTTGCGAAGGTTTCAAAGGGTACTTCTGAAAAAATAAACGCACTTACCGGAAGCATTTCGAATGTTTCAAAAGGCACCTCCGAACGAATCGCGTCACTGACATCCAATATGACTAAAACGTATAAAGGAACGAATGAGAAAATCATAAAATTGGCGAGTACAGTTGATCAGCTATCCTCTGGCACTAACAGGGACCTATCCATTCTGGCAAAACGTCTGAATGAGACAACCGAAACGGTCTCCGAGGAGTTCAAAATTCTTGCCGATTATGTTTCTAACAGCCGGGAAACTACAAATCAGGAGTTGGCAAACCTGAATCAAGTCATCAATCAAGAACGTGAATATCTTGTCCGTACCCTTCAAAACGAACGAGAGGAATTAAGGCGGGAAATCAGAAACCGAGATGAAATGTTCAAAGATATGGTTGACAGTTTCAGGGAAACAGCCGCTTCAAAACAGGCAAAACGAAATTGGTGGAAGGTCTGGAAGTAGCTTCAGCATATAACCAGGCAATTTGTAAATAATAGTTACACTAGAACAGGATTCAAGCAAAAGAAAATCACACATCTAAAGGATATGAATCTGGAGGGGTAACTAGTGGGCCGTATAAATCGATGGCTGGGAATGATAGCTTTGGTCATATACTTACCGTGGGGTCAGTCTCCACAGGCAGCCAGTCCCTCAATTACGGAAATGAAGGATATTAATATCTCACACCGTGGAGCTTCTGGCCATGCCCCTGAGCATACTTTCCCTTCCTACGAATTAGGAATGGCATTGAATGGTGATTACATTGAAATCGATCTGCAAATGACCAGGGACGGTGAATTGATCGCCCTTCATGATGAAACGATTGACCGGACTACTGGCAAGAAGGGACTGGTTAAAGACTTAACATTAGAAGAAATCAAGCGTCTTGACGCAGGCAGCTGGTTCAATGAAGCTTTTCCCGATAAAGCGAAAACTGAATTTAAGGGGCTTCAGATCCCAACGCTACGAGAAGTCCTTGACCAGTTCGGCTCTGATTCAAAGCTTTTTATCGAAACAAAATCTCCGGATGTCTATCCTGGTATGGAAGATAAGCTTCTCGATGTTCTGAATGAGTATCAACTGATTGGTGCTGGAAGTGAAGCTGATAACGTGATCATCCAGTCATTCAGTGCCGAAAGCCTGAGGAAAATCCATGCCATGAATGAATCGATTCCTTTAATCCAATTACTATCCTATTATGCTCCAGCTACTATTACAGATAGTGAAATCAAGAAACTGAAAGAATATGCTGTAGGTGTTGGGTTGCATTTCACAGCGGCCAATCCTGCGTATATAAAAAGGATTTCAGACTCTGGATTACTGATTTTTCCTTATACAGTCAATGAAAAGGAAGATATGGAAATGCTTCTCGATTGGGGTGTGAATGGCATGTTCACTAATTATCCTGACCGGCTGGACGAAGTCATCCGGGGAAGAATCGAAAAAAGGATGATCCATTCATGAAGTGTAGAAAAAGCTGCCAAAGGGCAGCTTTTTCAATCCCTAATATAATCTATTTTTATACCCATCTTCCAATCTATCTTTTATTTCGGCAACTGTCGTGCCAGGCAACTTGGAGTGGGCAGCCAGTATTTCAGCGCCAGAGGGCAATGTAGATGGATCTGCCCAGCTTTCAGGAATCCATAATTCAGATCGTCTTAATGCTTTTCCGCACTGTATGAAACATTCCTCCACCTCTATTACTATTCCTAATAGAGGATTTTTCCCTCCTGCTGCCATCCTTCCTAACAATTCAGGATCAAGAGTAAGGCTTGCCCTACCATTAATTCTTAAAGTTTCTGACATACCAGGGATAAGAAATAGTAGGCCAACTTGAGGATTCGATAGAATATTTTTCAGTGAATCCATTCTTTTGTTACCAGGACGGTCTGGTATCACGATCCTATTTTCATCCAGAATCAGCACAAAACCTGGAGAATCTCCTCTGGGTGAGGCATCACTGAAGCCGTCTTTATCAGATGTGGACAAAATTAAAAACGGTGATTTTGCTATGTAGTTGCGGCTATGCTCGTCAACATAAGAAATGACCTTGCGCTTTGCCAGCTCACTTGGCTCCCCGAATCGTTCCCTTAATTCCTCAAAGCTTTTGATCGTATGATCCAATTCCCTCATCTCCCGTTTTCAGTTTATGTAAATCCATACCACTACATTATAATAAAATTATAACTAATTTTTTTAAGCCATCCTTAGAATCATCGTACTTTGCTTAGGCATTAATTTTTCCTCTGCAACTAATCTTCCGCCCTTTTTCTCCCCAAATTTAAACCAGTATATGGATTCTATTTAAAACACAAGGGTATATTAATTAACATCTAAATATAGAGTTGGAGGTATAAAAATGAACAATGCCGTTAACCATTTTCTTGCAAAAGCAAGAAACACTTTGAACCAAGCGTATAGCCATGCGAAGGAAACCCTCTATTCAATCACCTCTACACCATCAGCTTCTGTACAGCAGATTGCAGATTATGTCATGAATCATCCTGACGTTAAAGTGACCAGTAAACACTATTTGGGGGTTACTTTGTCATTCTATGAGCTTGAGCAAGGACAAATGAAGTACTATCTAGAAACAAATGGCCCTAAGATTCTACAGCTAGATGTTCATTCAAACTTTCACAGTGTCATCGCTTACCGTTCATACAGGGATCATCTATCATTAAATACCCCGGTCAAATTTCCGGATTTGAACCAAACTCAATGATCGTAAAAAAGGATTCCTTGCAAATTTTGTAACTGGTTCTGGTCTTAAGCGCAAATGATAATTAGCAGGCAATTTGGCAAGAAAAATATATAAAAATGCTTGGGGTAGTGAATCTCCAAGCATTTTCTCTCATTAGTTTTTCTAACATTAGTGCCCTTAATAAGCAATACTGTTATTTCTCATTTCCATTTACCTAAAATTCTATATAAAATGGGTGTTTGCTATTATCAAGACAGTATTCAATTCTTTGCTTAAAGTTTCCCACGGTTACCATTTCTAATGCTTTCTCAATTGGATAGAACCCTACTTCTAAACTCTCTGATGAAGTTGTTAAATCACCTCCGATTGGCTTAGCCAAAAACAAAGTATTACATATTGATTTGTTAACATTCTGAAATATTCCACAGAATTTTAGAACTTCAATATCAATACCAGATTCCTCTTTAGTTTCTCTTACTGCTGCATCTTTCAAAGACTCACCTTCTTCAACTATTCCACCCGGCATTTCCCATCCTCTAATAGGTCCCTTAATTAACAAAATTTCCTTTTCATCATTGATTACAATAGTTGCAGCTGAAACAAAATGTTTTGGTGGTGTGTAAATTTGTTGTTTACTTTGTACCATAATAATCCCCCTCTTTTTTGTTATTGTTGTTTAACAAACCTCCCTTAATAAGAAACCGTTTCTTTTAAGTAAGTTGAGATGACTTGACTAAACAACATCTTTTCTTCAAGAAAAGGGTAATGATTGCTTTCATTAAAAATAACTAGTTCTGATTTTGGAATTAACTTATTCATTTCTATGGAGAAAGAAAGCGGGCATTGTACATCATATCGGCCACTTAAAATTAAAGTATTAGTTGAGATTTTTTCTAACTCACGGGTTACATCAAATATTATTTCTTCCCTAATAAAAAAGTTCATTCTTGGAGCAGACATCTTTTTATGTATGCCTAAAGAAAAGTATTCATCATACTTATCTGGATGGAATAGAGACAGCTTAGTTCTCTCTTTTGAGAAACGCTCCCTTTCATTAGGTGATAAATCTGATCGTTTTAACACCTCAATAAGGTGCTGCATTCTGTCAAAGTGTGGGTGGTCTGGATGATAGATACATTCGGCGGATGAATTAGCATATTTCCTAGCAGCTGCCCCCACAATTATTAATGAAGTAAGAGACGTGGAAAAATGAATACCGTAGATGACTCCTATCATACCTCCTGTCGAGTGCCCGGCAAAGGTCCATTTGGCATAACCCAACGTCTCTCGGATTGCTTCAAGGTCATAAACAGCATCAAACATACTCAACTCATGAGCCTCATGAGCCTTACCTGAATTTCCAGCTTCTTTTAAGTTCACGAGGTAGACCATATTATTCTCTGTAAAAGAATTTGCAAAGTAATCACCAGTATGATTGAATTCTGAATAATGATGAGTGACGCAAATTGGATTGCCCTCTCCTTTTACAAAGACCTCAAAGCTTCCGCGTGCGGTATTAATTATTTTCCTTTCCCAGCAGGTCATTACTAATTCTCCTTACCTATCTAGTTATCTTTACATCAATAGTCTTGGAATACATCTTTCTACACTATACTTTGAGTCTTTATTTCTATAAAACAGGCAGTAATCCCTCTTATTATCCAATTAAATAGGAGGGACAGCTATTCTTGAAACGGAACGACAGTCACATAGGATGAGTATTTCTCAGATGAGGTATTACATAAAGAAAATGTCAGCCTGTGCAGCAATAATTTAATGCATTATTCTTGAACCCAAAATACTGTCCCCTTTTTTACTTCTGAGCTTTTTTAAGTTCAAGAGACAATTAAAATCCCTTTGTTCTCCAACTTCTTCTTAAACAAAATGCTCCATTTTGCTCAATAAGGAATTAAAAAAGAAGGCCGCTATTCCTCCCTGAATCATCACACTATAGTTTCCTTACAATTCTATCTCCTCCATACAAAAAAGAAGACATACAGCATCCCCAACAGAAAATAGTTGCTAATAAGAGAAGGGATAAGTACCTTAATTAACCATAGATCAAATCCATTAGTGAGTATTGACAGGAATGTAGAAAAACTAAAATATAACAATGCGTATACAATGATCCCTTTTTTGCCAACTCCAATTTTATTTTTTATGAGTTCGCCTAAATATAGTGGTAAATAAAAAAATTGACTGACTTGTTTATTCATCCTTTTCTCCTATTCCTCTGTTCATTTTGTATTTAATGAGATTAACTTTAAAATTATCGGTTTTTAATACCAAAAAGTCTCCTCGTTGACCCTCTCTATATGAATCTCCTCCAATTATTATCTTATCTTTTAAACCGAACCTGCTTTTTAGGAGTGATAAGAAAAAATTCAACAAAATGGATGTAAATCCTTCAAAAGTCACACCCTCAAGAATAATAAATATCATTTAAGTAATTTACCTCTACTTGGTATAATTAGGAAAAGCGAAATATGTCAGGGGGCAATCCAATGAACAATAGATTTTTAACACTCTTTTTATTGTTAACAGTTATTTTACTAGGAGGCTGCAAAGAGGAAGTTAGTTCAAAGGGCAAAGATGTAAGAATTAACTTTGATACTGAAGAAAGTCTAATTGTCCAGGAACTTTCTAATGAAAATGCGGGAGAATACCAGCAAATTAAAGAAATAACGGACAAAGAAAAGGTAGATACTTTCTTTAATATCTTAAGTAATGCAAGATGGGAAGACAGTCTCGGCAAGAGTAGTTATCCCGATTTTATGATAAACAGTAAGTATTCGATATGGACACTAACTCCTAACAATAATTTAAGGGTACAAATTAATAACCTCGATAAAAATACATTTCTTTCCGAAAGTGATTCAAAGACAATTTATAAACTCCTTTTCAATGAAAATTAATGGCTTGTTTGTCTAAGCTGCACCGGTGGTTGATTGAAAAAGCTCTCCTTAATTTTAAGCTACATATCTTTTCCCATAGAAATTAGCATATAAATTTGTCGCCGTGTCTGAATCGTTTCCTCTATTTGATTACATTCTCTGCAATATCAACAAAAAGAAACAGTCTAATTCAACTGTGAATTGGACTGCTCTTTAACGCGTTAATTTAGTCTTGTATCGAAAATAGAAGCTGTTGCCAATTTTGGAGTATCGTTTTCTAATGGTACCAAATCACTCTTATTTCTGGCCGGATAGCACGTCCCGATCATCTGCCATCGGAGGTTCCTCCAACCAGGAGTTCTTGATCATAATATTCGCCCCGTCTTCTGCATACAAGGCAATTTCAGGGATTAAATTAGCATACTGTAACCCGATATCTTTTCGCGGACTGGCCGCCATTGCAGCACCATAATTGCCGATACCCGCAGCTATCATAGCTGAAACATGAAACATAATCAGCTTATCTGAGAAGATTTGTGTTGTCGTATCTGTAACTGCCGAGTCCCAGAACATCGGAGCTGGTATATCATTATTCTTCAGGATTTCACTGAATAAATCGACATGCTTTTGCGCGATTTTCTTTCCTCGTTGTAAGTATCCCTTTACTTCCTTATCCTGTGCAACCTGGATGAACCCCATAATCAATGCCTTTCCAATTTGATTCGTCTGGATGTTCATGAATAAATGAGTTATTTCTACTGAAGTCAAGGCTCGTCTTCTGTTTTTAAATCCGGAAAGAAATTTTTGTTTTTCTACAAAATCCACTTTATCTGGAACCGATATAAACGGAGGCCTTATGTAAGTACCCTGTTCAAGCATTAACGTCCTGGTCATATCCTGGAGCTGGATTGCCGATTTTAAAACGCTTTTATGATGGTCGATGACATCAGGCCGAGTACCGAGGCCAATTGCCGCTGCGTTTGCAGCCATGCCAAGAATGGACATATGCCTAATGTACATCATCACGAAAGTATCCGAAAAGAGCCTTGGGGAATGGACATTTACGTCTTTTCCAGTAAAACCGATCGGATAGGGAAATCCTTCTTTATCAAAAATTTCCTTTCCAAGAGATATGTTTTTTTGTGAAGCGTTAAGGGCGAAATCGACTATTTCTTTCACCCTGTTGTCTTCGATGTTATTCAAAAAATAGCTTAATACACAGACTGAAACCGTATCGTTTAAATACTGTGTCCAAAGACTGGACATTTCTGCAGCGGTTAAGTCGATTCTCGTCTTATCTTCCATCTTCTCACCCCAAAGCTTCGATGATATAATTATTATTTCTGATTCAGGTAATTTTATTTGCTTTAGCTAAATATAGTTAAAAATCTTTGATGTCCATTTATGAAATAAATAGTAAAATGGACTTATGATGTCCTGTATAGGAGTGAGCACGCTGATTGAACTTCTTATAATAATCCTTGTTTCCGGCGGGTTGGCTGGATTAGCAAGTATCATCCGATTCCATGTAAGCGCTTATCTAAATCGACTGATCCTGGTCATAGCCTCTCTGGTCCTCGTCGAAGTTTCTGGTTTGCTTCTTGGAACAAACCATTTGATATGGATGATTCTCTTTTTTATTGCATTAGCAGGTTCTTCCTTCAAACTGTCGGGCGGATTAACTGCTGCTGTATTCAGTACCTCCCTTGTTTTCTTACAGTCTGAAGTTTTCCCAATACTCATTATCCCGGTTTATTTTGCAATTGGTTCAGCAACTGGTTATGTTTCACTATACATCGATAAAAAGGGAACCAATCATCAGTTGTGGACTAATATGCTTATGAATCAATCGAAGCATTTACAAGTCTTCCGGGAAGTGAGTACGACCATGCAGCGCACTCTTCAGCAGGATATGCTCTTAAAAGTAATCCTGACTTCGGTTACTGCAGGACATGGACTAGGCTTCAACCGTGCGATGATTTTCTTGTCATCAAATGAAACACATTCCTTAAAAGGTGTAGTCGGTATGGGACCGATGGATGTAAAAAAAGGCTATGAAGTTTGGGAGAAGATATCCCAGGATAAATTGAAGCTGCGCGACTTGATCGAACACAATTTTGACAGCAACTTCACCGATCCAGAATTGAATGCAATCCTTAGGTCACTCGATATTCCGCTTGATGGCCATAATGTTTTTAGCCGCTCATTAACCCGGCAACAGCCTGTGATTGTAAAGGAGATCGATGAATCCGATTCCTCCCAGGCACTGATTAATACGCTGTTCCAAACCGAAGAATTTGCCGTCATCCCCTTGATCAATCAAGGGAAAAACATCGGAATCCTGTTGATAGACAATATTGTTAACAAGCGTCCGATTACATTGATAGATACCGAGAATATCCTGCCGCTTGCCAACCAGGCTGCCATCGCGCTTGACCATGCCAGCCTTTATCAACAGATTGAGGAAATGGCCTTGAGGGATGGGCTGACAGGACTCCTCAACCAGCGGGCATTTCAGACAATTCTTGATGATTACTACCCATCTGATGCAAAGGGTGCCGTGCCTTTGTCATTGATTATTTTCGATATTGACTATTTCAAGGTTTTTAATGATAAGAATGGACACCTGCTTGGTAATGAGGTGTTGATGAAACTAGCTCAGGTCATTGAAAACTCATTAAGACCAGGTGATTTCTCATTCAGGTTTGGCGGTGAGGAATTTGTTGTACTTTTACCAGGTGCACGCCTTTCCGTAGCAGAAATCATGGCAGAAACCATCCGGAAAAATGTAGAAGCTGCCAGCTTTCCCGGGGAGGAAACCCAACCTCATGGTATTTTGACTGTAAGCATTGGGACAGCATGTACAGATCACCCTGCCATCAATAGTAAAAATGAACTCATTGAAGCAGCCGATCAAGCCCTATATAAAGCAAAAAGATCCGGAAAAAATACGGTGGTCACATTTAAGGAGTTCGTTTGCATTGATTGAACTGACATTTATTATCGCTGCGTTGGTCTTTGTTCTGACATCTATCCTGATAAGCAGGCCGATGTATACACTTTCGATGAAAAATTACTCTAAGCGTGTCACAGCTCGATATGGCTTCAGAGTCGCTGACCTGCATTATTCTTATGACCAGATGATCTACTTCATCTCACTTCCCACGACTCTTCCTTATATAAAAGCGGCGGTGAAAGAGGACTTGATCATCGAGCAGGATTACTCTTCCTTTTTCTATCCTGAGCTAAAGGGAATAAAAATATCTTTGGACCATGATGGAGAAAAACTATATCTTGCCTATTTGCCAATCGGCAATTTCCGGCTTCCCCATTTAGATAAGCTACAGCAAGAAGGCCGTATTGATGAGAAGGCTTATTTAAAAATCAGTACCACAAAGCTGCTCCACCCCGACACTTTGCAAGAGGTCCGGGATGAGGTGTTCAAGCAGCTGCAGGTAGGCCGTTATTAATGTGGCCAAAAGTCAAATAACCTATAAAATAAAAAGAGCCGGTTGAATTAATTGCCGGCTCTTTCAATTTCATTAAGTGAATCTTTGTCCGGGCCATTCAGATCACGATAAATCCATTTTTTCAATAAAGCAGCCTAATAAATCATCAAAAAATGAATGGAATTATTGATCAATACATGGCGGAAATTCTTCATTGCAATCCCCGTCTTCATTACGGAAAAATCCATGAACTTAGAAAAAGCAAAAGAATAAAGTATACCTTTCATGCCAGAATTCTTTTTGATGATGACTGCCGTCACGAATGATAAGGCAAATGAGTACAGTGGTGCTACCCTGAAATGCTCTTTCCAGCTGTGCCGCCTGCCCCGTCCAAACTTGAACTTCCTGAAAATCGACATAGAATACATCAGGTTCAGCCCACTAACAAGGATGCCCAAAAATAATGATCCGAATTTGAAAATAGGAGATCCTTTCCTAAGCTGGCCATACCAAAAATCATTAATATAAAAAAATAGAGGAATTAACGTCATTGTATAGGTCGTTTTCCACCAATGGTTTTGATGGATGGACCATTTTAAAAATAACCGTTCAATTCCAGCAAAATATAAGGAAAAAAAGACTTTACCCTTCCATCCTATTTTAAAAGCCGTAAGGAACAAAGCTGTGAAAGGGACGAAGACAGCCTGTGAATGAATGGCTCCAAGAAAATTGTCAAGGTCCTTATTGAGAAAAATCCTCGGTTTATATCGATAGGCCCTGAAAAGACTCAATACTACATATTCAAAGATGAAACAAAGTCCCATTCCAGATAAAAGGGTGATGAAAAGTTTCTTTCTGTCCTTTTTTCTATAAAAGGTGAATGCCAGCATCCAAGTATGAACGATTAAGAGTATTAGAAATGGAAGATAGTTTTTATTCCTTTTCATCAAACCTTTCTCACCTACCCTGTCATTGCCATGAAGTACTCATCTTAAGTTCGTCAAAATTAAGCATGAATATTCAGATGGCGAATGATTAAAAGCCCAAGGGAACCTTTGGGCTTTTCGTTGATTATCGGATCAAGATTCTATTTTACCAATAAAATGGAGGTCTTCTGCCTTAAACTCACCTGGTGAGCTCTCAAGAATGTTTTTTACATCATTTAAAGTTTCTTTTAATCCTACTGACACACCTTTTTTTCCTGTAAAAGGTTCAGCAACATAAAAGGGCTGCGTCAAATAGGCTTCCAATTTCTCTCCTTGCTCGTAGACCTGAAGTTCGGAATCTGGAAGGCGACCAACACCGTGAACTGTGACGATCGAACGCAATTCCCGGTATCTGCGGAGTAGTTTCTGTGCTTTTTGCTGTATGCTATGGTGAATGGGGTCTAGATAAGATCCCTCAAGGATGGAAGATGTAGAGTAGATAGGATTTACAGCCGGGTATTTATGTCTTGCAGCTAAATCAGCATCGAATTGCCACAATGTGTCGAGCGGGCCATATGGAAGGTCATCATCAACGGCTTCTCCTTTTAGATCGAGCAAGAATGTTGTTACTTCTGTAATCCCTTTATCATCAAGCATTTCTTGCAGGGTGTACATCTCTCCAGATAAAACATATGCACGATCAGCTGTAAGTACAAATTTCTTGTCGACACCTGCAGAGACCATCATGTTAAAAGTCCCTTCTATACTATTGGCAACTAAGTCAACATCATCAAGGATGTCGTTCATTTCAGGATGATTGCCTTTTGGATTGATAAGAATGGTTGTATATCCTTCCTTTTTCAATCGGTGCAGCATTTCTGCCAATACTACTAATTGACCCATACCCGGCCGGGCGATCAGGCCAACTATCCCGCCTTTTGCAATTGGAGCAAATAAGTCCAAGGTTTTAATACCAGTTTCGATCATTTCCACACTCTCCCCTTTTAAAATGAGTTCATCCAGGCTGCAGCCAGCAAGCTCCGCCAGTGCCACAATTGTCCGTACCTCTGCCCTGCCAACGGGAATTTTACCCGTAGATAGGTTTGAAACAGTAGCTGGTCTTAGCCCTACAGATTTTGCTGCGGTCGTAAGATTAGGTACGCGCTTCCTCAATAAAGCCACATTCAATCTAAGTTTTTCCATTGCTTCCACCTCCTTACTTTTAAGAGTAAAGGTTTTTACTTTTAAAAGCAACAAGAAAATTACTTTATAAAGTAATTTATTTACTCTTTAACCATCAATGTACTTGAAGGCAATTCATCTAAAGAATTAAATGCTTATCGATTCGAGTAAACTTCTCAAAATCAGGCTCCTTTCCACTGCAGTTACTCTCACAGAAGTCTGATGAGTTTGTCCTTCCTTTAAACGGGTATATAAGAATATACACAATTAAAGGAGGCCAAAACCATGAATGACGAACAAACAAAAGGCGCTTTCGATCAAGTGAAAGGTGAAGCCAAGAAGCAATTTGGCAAAATGACCGACAATGAATCAATGGAAGCGGAAGGCCGTCTTGATAAAGGAAAAGGCAAATTAAAAGAAACTGCCGGGGATTTGAAAGAAGACGTATCCCGCGCGTTTAATGATTCTTCAAGAGATTAATATCGATAAGCATGAAAAAGCCTTCGCAATTAGCGAAGGCTTTTTCATATGCTATTCTACATTGTTCTTATTTTTCCCTTTTACAAACCGGTATGCAAGATAAGCTATATATAACGGTGTTGCAATATAAATCAGATATGGAAATTGTCCATACGTCCCTTTCCAGATGACGAATAGCAAGGACCCAAGAAAAACGGTTACAATGGTTCCGTATTTTGGGAGTGGTACTTCTTTAAAGCTTGGAATTCTTACCCTGCTGACCATCAGGAAGCTGAGAGCTGTAAAAACAACCGTCGTAACGATATTCGGAATCAAGTGCCCGAATAATGTAAGGATGGCCATTATTCCTCCTGCAGCAGTGATGGGAACACCAATAAAGTAATTAAGGGATGATTTATCCGTGCTGATGTTGAACCTTGCCAGGCGATAAGCTCCGAAAAGCGGAAATAGTCCTGCAACCATCAGACCCCAAATATCAAATTGGTAGAAATATGTATAATACACAAGGAATGACGGTGCTACACCGAAGGTCACGATGTCCGCAAGTGAATCAAGCTCCTTGCCAAGCTGGCTATCCGCCTTCAACATCCTCGCAAGTCTTCCATCCATGCTATCGAGCATCATGCCGATCAATATTAAAATGGCCGCATTGTTAAATTGACCAGTAGCCGCAAATCCAATCGAAAGAAAACCACAATACAGATTCCCCAGTGTGAACATATTGGGAATCATCTTTGTAAACCGCATCAGTTGTCATCACTCTCCGAACATAGTCTAATTCTGCATATGCCTATTTTTACCCTGGCAGCCTAGCAAACATGTTTAATTTTTCATTTAATCGACGAAAATATAGTTTAACTATATCATTAATTCTCATCCGGAGTAGAATATAATCATAAAAATTCCTAAAAGATTTTTGAAAGAAATGTTAAGATCGCCTTTGTAAAAAATGCTTTAAAAATGTTTCTTCTAATTGTATACTTATCTGGGGTTGGTGAATTATGATCAACAAATATATGCGCAGGATAAAATTCCTTCTTATAAAATTATTAAGAATAAAGGAAAACGCACACAATGTTTCAATAGGATTTACCATGGGTTTTTTAATCCACTTCATACCATCTTTCGGGATGGGGCCCATCCTGTCTACCGTAAGTGCGAAGGTGTTCAAGGGTAATGCTATGGCGGGTTTTATAAGCGGCGTAGCTTTAATCTGGCTGTTTCCATTTTTGTTTTATCTGAATGTGATTGTCGGAGAGACTGTCTTTCCAGGTGGGAACCTTCATTCTCCTGTTGAAATGACATCACATGGAATGGATGCGGGAATGCATTTAGGTGCCGTTTTCTTCATTGGCATGATTATTAATATCATTCTCTTCGGTTTTATAGTCTATTATGTCGTTTATACCATCATGAGAAAGTACCGATTAAGCTTTCTTAATATAGTAAAGAAATGGGATATAAAAAAATAAGGAGCTGGAAAACTTTCAAGATTTTTTCTGCTCCTTATTTTTATTTATATGACTTCCAGGAATTCGATTAATTCTCGATCAAGGCCCGGGTAAAATACAATCCTCCAGTTCCCCACCTGATAAGGACCCTCTACAGGTAAGATATTTCGATCACTAAACTCCCTCATAACAGAATCCAGATGATCCACCTCAAAACAAAAATGACTAGATCCTTCACTTCCTGATCCGGACATATTGCCACACAGTTCAATTATGAAGCCATCCTTTTCCATGAAGAAAATATCCTCTTCTCCAAATTGACACCGTCCATTTTCTTTAAACCCGAAAAACTTCTAATAAAAAAGTTTTTGCGGTCTGTAAATCACTCACTTCAATCCCTAAATGATGAAACATCATTTTTCCCCGCTCTCCTTTCAGGTGATTCATGATCCAAATCCGACAGTGTTATTTTAAACTGTTAAATAATCAGATTGATATCACCGAATTCATGCCAGAAATACTGTTTCTCAATCGCGGCAGTATAAGCCTCAAATAGAGCTTCTTCATTCACGAATGCTGTCAGCATATCCAAATGGCTGGCCTTCGGTTCATGGAATCCGGTAATGATCCCGTCAATGAGCTGCAATTGGTATCCAGATGTAACGTATAGATTGGTCCAGCCATTCAGAGTTGATTCAGAAGCCGCAGTTTCAAGCGCCCGGACGACTGTCGTTCCACCAGCGATAATCTTCCTTCCTCCAGCTTTCGCTTTGAGTATTTCATCCATTGCTTCATGACTTATTGAATATTCTTCATAAAGATCTTCCGGCGAATGAGGATTCAGGTCATCAAGCAAATAACCAAGCCCGGTATGAAGTTGAAGATAGACCACCTTTACCCCGTTTTCCTGCAGCTTCATTAACATTTCCCAAGTGAACGCCCTGCCTGCAGATGGCATTTCTATAGACCCTGGCTGGCTTGCGAAAACAGTCTGGTAATAATCAAGCTGCCACGGAACTTCGATATACTCATACCTCACCGGGTAGCCAACTGAATAGATTGCATCATAAAACGCTTCCCCTTGAAGAGTGAATTGCATGATTCTCAGTGGGGAGTTAAAAACTTCTCCAATTACCTTCGCTTCTAATGTTTCGGATATTTTAAAACAATCCCCCACCTTTACATACGGTTGTGTAGACAGGACTTCCCAAACGGCTCCATCCCTTTTTCTGGCTAGTCGTAATTCAACGCCAGTGCCAATTACCGTTCCGTCACGCAACCAATCTGCCTTCAGGGCAGCCGGGATGGTTCTGCTGTTATTCAAAACAAGTACATCCCCTGGGTTTAAGTAATTTTCGAGATGAATAAAATGATCATGACTTACATGGCCAGTTTCCCTGTTTAAAACCATCATCCTGACCTGATCGCGGCGAAGCCCCCGCCTTTCCGGAGGATGGGAAGCATTAAGATAATCTGGCAGATAAAAATCATACGGATCGGCAGTTGTTTTTATCTGCATGATAATCCCTCCTTCTTAAATGCCTGAGCCTCTAATCGCTGGCCATGGACCCCTTTTGAGGCGTCTGAAGCAAGGTAAAGAAAGACGTCAACGACATCATCTGGATGGGCTAACTCATAATCGCAATCTGGGACCGCAAGTGCATGCATCTCGGTGTCCATTTCTCCCGGGTCGACCATATTGATCCTTATATTCGTCGATTTTAGTTCATCTGCCCATGTCTCGGTCATCCCTTCGACGGCAAATTTTGAGATTCCGTATGCTCCCCAGCCGGCATATCCAACATGACCTGCTTCTGATGTCACATTGATAACAGACCCTTCATTATTCACCAGCATGGAAGGCAGGACCCTTCGTGTGACCAAAAAGGGGCTTATGCTGTTAACCTTGAGCACCTCGGTGAAATCCTCTTCGGGAAAATCTAGTAAAAGTGGCATGGGGCTAGGTCCCAGAATGGAAGCGTTATTGATTAACACATCGATTCGTCCAAATGCTTCAAGTGTGAGAGCGACGAATTTCTCTGCGTCCCTGGGAACCGAAACGTCAGCCGTAACGGCAAGCACTTCTACTCCATAACGTTCCGCCTCCTCCCTGACCCTGTTCAGCTCCTCTGTCCTTCGGGCACACACTGCCAGTTTCGCACCCTCCTTCGCAAACCTTAACGTCAATGCTCTTCCGAGTCCCTTCGTGACACCCGTAATCATCACCACTTTGTTTTTTACCATTGTCAAATTCCTCCTTGTGTTTTCCTTCTTGTCTTTATCATAAGATTTACAAGAAAAGGAATCCTCGTAGAGAAGCTTGAATTGTACTACGACTTTAGTCTGAACTTTCAAAAGTTAACTGTTTGTTGTTCTGTTAAAATCAGAAAAGGCTGCACAAAGGCAGCCTCTAATAGATTACATATTTAAATATCCAGAAGGTATACAATCGCTTCATATGGCTTCAATGGGATTGTAGACAAGCATTCTGGTGCTGGCTCATAATTCGAGACCAGAACATCGCTTTTCTTATCCTGAAGGTCCGCTGGTAATGTGAAGCTACGCTCCTCTCCAGTAAAATTCAATATAACAAGGAGCTTTTGCGAATTCAATGTTCTCGTATAGACATATATGTTTTCATCTTCAGGGACCAGAATGTCATAGCCGCCATGGACAATGATCGGCTGCTCTTTCCTCAACTGGATTAGCTTCCGATAATAGTGGTAGATGGAATTTTCATCACCGACTGCCTGCCTGGCATTGATCTCTGAATAATTTGGATTTACCTGAATCCAAGGCGTGCCTGTGGTAAAACCTCCATGCTCGCTATCATCCCACTGGAAAGGTGTACGCGCATTGTCACGCCCCTTTACATAAATCGATTCCATGACCTTTTCAGGATCTTCCCCATTCTGATTGACCTTCTCATCGTACATATTCAGGGTCTCAATATCTTTATAATCATCGATCGAGTCGAAACGGACATTGGTCATCCCGATTTCTTCACCCTGATAAATATATGGCGTTCCTTTCAGCATATGCAGGAAGGTAGCCAGCATCTTCGCTGATTCCACTCGGTATTGTTTGTCATTTCCAAATCTCGAAACCATCCGCGGCTGGTCATGATTATTCAGATACAGGCTGTTCCATCCAATATCCTCAAGACCTGTTTGCCATTTAGTAAAGTTTTTCTTCAAATCAGTAAGCTGAAGGGGTTTAAGATCCCACTTTCCACCTGGACCGGAATCCAGATCAACATGCTCAAACTGAAAAACCATATTGACTTCGTTCCTGGATTCATCAGTGTAAAGCTTGGCTTGCTCCACATTGACACCAGGCATCTCGCCAACCGTCATTACATCATATTCAGCAAGTACTTCTCTATGCATTTCCTGAAGATAATCATGGATTCTCGGTCCATTCATGAAATATCTGCTTCCGGAAACATATTTTTTCCCGTCAGGATTTGGAGCATCAGGAAGTCCATCTACTTTTGAAACGAAATTGATGACATCCATCCTGAATCCATCAATTCCTTTATCCAGCCAGAATTTCATCATGTCATACACTTCCTGGCGAAGTTTTGGGTTTTCCCAATTTAAATCAGGCTGTTTCTTACTGAAAATATGTAAGTAATACTCTTCAGTATTTTCATCGTACTCCCAGGCAGAGCCGCTGAAAGTGGATTTCCAGTTATTTGGTTCCTTGCCATCTTTCCCTGGTCTCCAAATATAATAATCACGATAAGGATTATCCTTCGATTTTTTCGACTCCATGAACCATTGATGTTCATCAGAGCTATGATTTACAACCAGGTCCATGATCAGCTTAAGTCCTCTATCATGCATCTCCTTCAAGAGAAGCTCCCAGTCGTCCATTGTCCCAAAGTCATCCATGATATTGCGGTAATCGCTAATATCATATCCGTTATCATCATTAGGAGATTTGTAGACAGGAGATAGCCAGACTACATCGATCCCCAATTCTTTTAAATAATCAAGCTTAGAAATAATGCCAGGGATGTCGCCAATACCATCACCGTTGGAATCCTTGAAACTCCGGGGATATATTTGGTATATCACAGATTCTTTCCACCAATGTTTTTTCATACTAGTCACTCCTTAATAGAATCCTTAGTAAACGTTTACGTTCCTTTTATTTCGAGGTGCATATTAAAGCCTACATCACCTCTCCGAAATCCTTTTCACACTTTCCCGTTCAACAACTGAATGTGGCATGATTCTGCTTTCGACAATTGCGCCATCGGCCATCATCGTAAAAAGCATTTCTGCAGCGACTCGCCCCATTTGTTCCAATGGCTGGGCTACAGTCGTCAATGGCGGTATTGCCATTTCTGCAATCGGAAGATTATCGTAACCAATGATTGAAAGTTCTTCTGGTATGCTGATTCCAGCTTTATGCGCTGAAGATATTGCACCTAGGGCAAGCTCATCGCTTGCAGCGAATATCGCGGTTAAATCTGGTGACTGTTCCATGAGTTTTGGAAAGTGATTATAACCATCCTCAAACGAAAATCCATGTGAATGGATGATATTCTCTTCTTTTATGGTGAGCCCATTATAAGACATAGCCTGCTTATATCCATCCACTCTTGGCTGGCCGGCTATCGGATCCTGAATGTTTCCGCCAATCATCCCAATTTTACTGTGCCCCATTTTTATCAAATAATCAGTTGCAGTGAATGCTGCATGCTTATCATCTACTTTTACAAAGGGCAAAGGGAATTGATAGGATTCGGTCGAAACAAGTACAACAGGTATATTCAGCGACTTTAGCTTCTTATAATATTCCTCAGTCATCTTTTCACTGACGAACAGGATACCATCTACCCTTTTCTCTGATAGGAGTTGTAAATACTTCATGGTTCGCTTTCCTTGTGAGGCTGTATTGCAGACAATCACACTCGATCCCAGATCATGAACCGCTTCTTCGACCCCACGGAGGATTTTTGATGAGAATTGACTGGAAACCTCAGGAAAAAGGATTCCTACTGTATTGGACTTATTGCTGACCAATCCACGGGCGATTGCATTCGGCTGGTATCCAAGGTCTTTGCAGTACTTTTTCTTCGGTTTCTTTTGAAAAACCACTCAGTCCGTTAAGAACCCTTGAAACAGTAGCGGTAGAGACTCTCGCTTGTTTTGCGACATCTTTTATTGTATAACTCATAAACCCATCAAACCCTTTGCGTAAACGTTTACGTACTTGTGATAATCATAATATGGTTTAAATCTTATATCAACCATTTATTATAAAAGAGAAACCTGAAGGCCCTGGCCCTCAGGTTTCTTTCACCAATTATTTCCGTTTTTTTCGGTAACTTTTTCAGGTTTGGCTCCATCATTTTCACTTATACCGGTAAGGACTTCCCGATTATAATTACTGCGATCGTCACCCATACCCGGCAATAAATTAGCCATTGGCAGCTGTTCAAGCTCTTTTCCTCCTGGCATTTTTAGACACCCCCTGCCCTTAATGTTCCTTATCTTATTGCAACTAACACAAATAATTTAAGCAGGTATTCCGAGTGATTTGTTGAATTAATTATCATGATGAAATTTATAGGTGGTAATTTATGAAGATTGGGTTATTAAGACATTTTAAAGTGACATTAGGCTATCCAGCAAAGTTTGTGACTTCTCAGGAGCTTCTGACATGGCAGGAGGAATATAATGAATCAAGTATCGAGGAAGTAGTTATTGATCATCAAGGTCAAAAATGGAGTAAGTGTTATTCCAGTGATCTACCAAGAGCAAAGACTACCGCATACAAGGCATATGATGGAGATATTATTTTTTTGGAGGAACTAAGAGAAATCTCGTTATATCCAGTCATTCCAACTGATTTGCGCCTCCCTCTTTGGCTTCATGTATCCTTAATACGAATTGCGTGGTTTTTTGGACACAAATCTCAGAAGGAAAGTAAACCTGAAGTCATTGCAAGGATTAACAAGGTCTTGGACCAGGCTATCGCACATGGGGAAGATGTTTTGATTGTTGGGCATGGCGGAATCATGATGTTTTTGAGGAAGGAAATGCTAAAAAGAGGATTTAAAGGCCCGAAATTCAACAGGCCTGAAAACTCCCTAATCTATATATATGAAAACCAGACGCATAAATAGGCGTCTTTTTTTATGGTAGCACATGAATGAACCGGCGCTGTAATGGAAAAATTAACGACGAGCCAGTTATATGAGGAGGTACAGAAATGGAGAACACACACGAATTTGTCCAGAAACTGCATGATAAGCAGCAGAAAGATGAACAAAATAGAAAGCGCCAGGGAAAAGAAAACCCGAGTGACAAGCTTCCCAACAAACAACATTAAAAATACATGTATTACATTTAAAATAGACCGCTTAAAAGCGGTCTATTTTAATGTTATCTTTTTCGGCGGTTTCTTGAACTGCTCCTGAGTCCCACCCGGTATGTCGATGAACTGGAGCTGGTTCTGTTCCTGCTATCCCTTTTAGGCTTTTCTCCTATATTGCTCCTTGTCCGCTCATTTCTTGAAGAATTTTCAGCCTTTCCTCTTCTTCCTTCGTCGGAACGGCTTGCTCTTGATCCCTGGCTTTCTGGATTCCTTCTTTGTTCCCGCCTTGAGGATGGCTGCTCCCTTTCTGTGCGTCGCTGTCCATCTAAGCGTGAGAGACGACTGCCATTTCGAGAGGACGATTTTCCATCAGCTATTTTTTCGCCGCGGTGGTCTCTTTCAGGTTTCCTGTCACTCCTTCGTCTCGAGCCTGTATTCTTCCCCTTATAGTCGCCAGCTTTATGTGCTCTCGAAACTCTCTTATCTTCAAATTGAACTTCATCTCTTTTGGCGTTTCCGATATTTTTCTTTTCGATCCTTATATTTAGTTCCGATTCAATCTGTTCTAATAATGATCGATCTTTGGCTGTATAAAAGGTTAGCGCGAGTCCTTCATTGCCTGCTCTTCCTGTTC
Organism: Bacillus sp. ISL-35; assembly: GCF_018613355.1. NCBI lineage: Bacteria > Bacillati > Bacillota > Bacilli > Caryophanales > Bacillaceae > Bacillus > Bacillus sp. ISL-35. The sequence goes on from NZ_JAGGQK010000014.1 coordinate 116,032, forward strand.
GTCCGATCCTGTGGATATAACTTTCGGTATCAAGGGGGATGTCATAATTGAAAACATGGGTGACTCCTTCCACATCAAGTCCCCTTGCAGCTACATCGGTGGCAATAAGGTACTGAATCTTTGCTTCACGGAACTTCTTCATTACCTGCTCCCTTTTTGCCTGGGACAGATCGCCGTGCAGCTCATCACAATTGAAATGATTCGCTTTTAACACATCGTTCAACTTGCTGACCCTTCTTTTCGTCCTGCAAAAAATCACCGCCAGAAATGGCTGATAGGATCTGAGGGATTCAATCAAATCACCTTGCTTGGACCGGTCAGTTGAACTGATGGCCAATTGTTTGATGTTTTCTAGGGGTGCCTGGGTTTTCTCTACCTGGATGTATTCAGGTTTGAACATATGTTGTTTAGCCAGCCTTTTGATTTCATCAGGCATTGTTGCTGAAAATAGCAATGTTTGCCTTGTTTTAGGTGTCTGCTTGATGATTTCTTCAACCTCGTTCAGAAAACCGATATGAAGCATTTGATCTGCTTCATCAAGTACAAGAAACGCGGCTTTGGAAAAATCGACGGTCTCCCTGCGGATATGGTCAAGCAATCTCCCTGGAGTACCAATGACAATATGGATGTTTTTCTTGAGTTTTTTTAGCTGCGCTTCGACATCCTGTCCGCCATATACCGCAAGAACATTCATCCCTTCTATATCTTCCGTCAGCTTTTTGATTTCATGTGTAATCTGTAAAGCTAGCTCCCTCGTAGGTGTAACAATCAAAGCCTGTATATTAGGATTATGGATATCGATTTTTTCAATGATGGGCAGCACAAAAGCAAAAGTCTTACCGGTGCCTGTCTGTGACTGGGCAATCACATCCTTGCCATCGAGCAATAATGGTATTGCTTTTTCCTGAATTGAAGTTGGCTCAAATATTCCATTCCGGTTTAAAGTGTCGGCAATATATTCTGATATACCTAATGATCTAAAATGATTCAATATTAATCCCTGCTTTCTTTATTCGGCTGGATGAACCCAACCACCCTTCTCATTATTGCTGTTTCTGTTTGAAAATATCAAGGTTATGTTGCAAATGATTTTTCAGATTCATCTGAGTGGTCAAGCTTCAACTATTGGGTAAAATAATAATATGTGGATTTTAGATATTGCCTGTGGTACGATTTACTAATTGAAGAATAGGAAGTGATTATAAGTGATTAAAATTGAATTGCCAGCACCAGACGTAGTCATCACAAGGAGCAAACAATTAGGAGAAAAAGTTGAAGCTGTCATCAGCAGTGAATATGGTTTTACTGATTACCACCGGATTCCAAGGGATAAAGGCGGAATCATCATGTTCTTCAACGCTGACGATGAATTGATGTTCGTCGGAAAAGCACGTAAGCTTAGACCACGTGTAAAAAAACATTTCGAGGATAATGTTTCCCCAATTAAAAACCATCGTCATGAAGTGAACAAAATTGCTGTCATTACTGTGGTAGATCCGATCGACAGAGAGATTTATGAAACGTATGCTATTAACGTACTTAAAGCCAAGTATAATATCGATAAAGTATTTTATAAATAAGAAGAGCCTGCATGCAGGCTCTTCTTATTACTTAAACCAGCCTTTTTCTTTTGACTGGGTAATGGCTTCTATCCTGTTTGTAACCTGGAGTTTACCCAGGATCGTGGAAATATAATTTCTGACCGTGCCTGTCGTAATGCTGAGCTGTCCGGCAATTTCTTTCGTGTTTTTGCCATCGGCAACAAGTTCGAGGACCTCCATCTCACGTTCGGTCAGCGGATTTTCCTCGCTGTATACATCATCCATGAGTTCAGGGGCAAACACTCGTCTTCCTCCCATCACACTTCGGATTGTGCTCGCCAGTTCCTCTGAGGGACTATCCTTCAATAAATATCCGCTCACACCTGCTTTCAACGCTCGCTGAAAATATCCGGATCGGGCAAATGTCGTTAAAATGATGATCTTGCAGCCCAGCCCTTTCAATTCTTCCGCCGCTTCAAGTCCGGTTTTTCCTGGCATTTCAATGTCCATTACACATACATCCGGCTTTATCTCTTTAGCCAGTGCGACTGCTTCTTCCCCGTTGCTCGCTTTGCCAACGACTTCCATATCATCTTCAAGACTCAGCAGGGACCCCAATGCCCCCAAGAGCATACGCTGGTCCTCGGCAATGACAATACGTATCATAGCTGGTCCTCCCTATCGCTTTGCTTTAATACTTTAGGTATTTTAATCTTAAGAGTAGTGCCGTTATTTGAAAAAATATCAAGTGTGCCATTTACAAATTCCAGTCGTTCCCTCATGCCCTGAAGCCCGCTGCCTTTGTAGAGATCCTCTTCCGTAATATTGCCGACACCATTATCGCTCACTTCAGCGGCAAGTTCATTTTCTGTTTGCTGGATGGAAACGCTGCATTCTGTTGCTGAACTGTGTTTAACAACATTCGTAACCGCTTCTTTAAGGCACATGCTGAGGATGTTTTCGGAAAGCAAGGATACGTTATTGAGGTTAAATTCTTCTTCATTCCCGACAAACTTGATTTCCGCTGCTTTTAAAATCTGTTTAATGTGGACCAGCTCGTCACGGACGCGGATTCCTCTCATTTCTGCGACCATTTTTCTTACTTCATTCAATGCAGTCCTTGCTGTCTGCTGTACATCCTTTAATTCTTCTTTTGCCAATTCGGCATCTTTAGTGATCAATTTGCGGGCCAAGTCACTTTTTAAACCGATTAGTGACAATTTTTGGCCAAGAGTATCATGCAAATCCCTGGCGATCCTTTGACGCTCTTCCAGCTTAACAAGTTCAGAAATTCGCTTATTTGCATCCTCAAGCTTTTCTTCGAGCTCTCCTCTTTCATTTTTGTTATGAATGCTGAACGGAAGCAGAATCACACTGATCCACACAATCACGATGATAGGAAGCTGTTTTATGAAAAACTCTTCCTGGAGGACGATTTCAAAATTGATGATAATCGAAGTCCCTACCAGGTGGATGAAATATAAAACTAGGAAAGGAATACGGTCTTTTATATTCCCAATAAAATAAACAATGAAAAAAGCGAAGTAAACATAGCTGAAAAGACTTGCAGATGCAATGGAAATACCGATCAGGATAGAAGTCCATAGGTATACTGTCCATCCTCTTGAGACAAAAGCGAGCCAGTAAACGAGAAAAAACAGCAGTGTCAGGATGATTCCTGCGGCTTTCCCCGCCATAGTTGGCATCTGCCAAATGAAGTAAAACGGAAGGATACCGAGTATAGTCCATATGTATGGGGAAATTCCTGTACTTCTAAGTGAATTGAATAACCTTTTAAACATATAAAAACCCCTGCTTTATGATTGGTGATTCTATTCTATCATAATGGAAATGGATATAATTACAAAAAATTACTCCCCTTATTCCAGATGCCATCATACATCCAGAATTAGGGGAGCAACTTTTATAGTTCCGGTTTAGTCTGAGCCGACAATTTCTTGTTTTGCTGCAATGCTTTCATTTCCCTAAAGCTTATGAATTGCTTCTTACGTTCGTCCCAGAGACGGAAGCGCAATGAAGTCAGGCTGGTTGAAAGAGTGATGGTCGGTACATTTTGCAAAGGCTTTGTATTATTATGGACCTCTTCCAGCTTATAGTTCGGCACTCTTGGGCTTAAGTGGTGAACGTGGTGGTAGCCGATATTTCCTGTGATCCACTGCAATAGTTTTGGCAGCTTGTAGTATGAGCTTCCTTCCACCGCAGCTTTTACATACTCCCAGTCTTTATCCGCTTCAAAATAAGAATCTTCGAAGGTATGCTGGACATAGAACAGCCAGATGCCAAACATCCCTGCGATGAAGAAAATCGGTCCTTCTACCATTATGAACGCTTTCCATCCAATGGCCCAAATCAGGAGCCCAGAGATTCCAAAAATTAAAACATTTGTTAAATAAGTATTAAGGCGCTCCTTCGTTCTGGCACCTTTGCGGTTAAAACGGTTCTTGAGTAAAACGACGTAAATTGGCCCCAATACAAACATCACAAACGGATTGCGGTACAGTCTGTAGGCAAGCTTCTGCCACATAGGAGCAGCCATATATTCATCAACTGTCAGGACCCAGATGTCGCCAGTTCCGCGTTTATCCAGATTGCTGCTTGTTGCGTGGTGGACAGAATGGTCATGACCCCACTGGCTATAAGGGAACAATGTCAGGACTCCGGTGAGAGTTCCTACCACTTTGTTTGCGGTACGGTTTTTGAAGAAAGAATGATGTGTGCAGTCATGGAAGATGATGAAGATTCTGACCATGAAACCAGCTGCTAAAGCAGCAAACACAAGTGTCAATCCATATGAAATGGAAAGACTTTGAAAGGCAAAATACCATAACGCCAAAAATGGAATAACCGTGTTGACTATTTGAATGATACTCATTTTTGTGTTCGAATTTTCATAAGGGGCGACCTGTTTTCTAAGTTCTTTTGCGTTGTGAGTTGTCATCTTGTTCAATAATTCCCCTTTCGGATTTCTTTATTACTCAAATTATAAATAAGGGAAATGGTTTTGTGCAGTAGCAGGTGTCATGTATGACACATGATAAATGTCATGTGTCGATCTGTTTTTTCAATAAAAAGATTGATACTTCAAGGATTGAAGGTTATTACCTGGTACTAGCAATAACTAATATTTTTTTTAGTTAATATTTCCCGCTATTGATCTTTTATCGAATATTCCTTCAACCAGTCAAAACTTAATCGATTCTTTCCAGTGCCATCAATGAGTTCTGTCAACGTTGGGGGATAAGGATTTCCCCTTATATGTTTAACCAAATTTTCAAAAGTGAAACTATATTTTAAAGAAACACAAATAGACATCCAAATTAAAATTGACTCGCTTTTTACTGTTACAACTGGATATATGTATTCGATTAAAGCCATTAGTTTTAATGCCTCTTCCTTCGTCACCGTTTCCTCCACCATCCTTTCATTCAACAGTAATACATTTTTTCCATGCTGGCCGTAAAGATACATAGCAACTTGACCTTTATCAATGTAAAATGAGAGAAAAAGCTGTCTTGGCGGGTGAACATATGAAGCATGCAATTATTACGGGTTCCTCGAGCGGATTTGGAAAATTGATCGCAATTGAACTGGCCAAATCAGGCTATCAGGTGATTGCCACAATGAGGAATCTTAACAAGAAAGATGGTTTGATGGAGCTTGCAGCGGCTGAAAAAGTGACTGATCAGATTCATTTATTTCCATTAGATGTAACAATTAATGAATCAATCGAAGAGTTTAAGAAGTTCTTGCAATCACTGGATTCAGTCGATCTGCTAGTCAACAATGCCGGCTATGCACAAGGTGGCTTTTCGGAAGAACTTGAAGTGGATGCGTACCGAAAGCAATTTGAGACGAATTTTTTTGGAGTGATTGCCGTCACTCAGGCGGTCCTCCCTATCATGCGTCAGCAAAGATATGGAAAAATCATAAATATGAGCAGCATCAGCGGAAGGTTTGGATTCCCGGGCCTGTCTGCCTATGCAGCATCGAAACATGCGCTGGAAGGATACAGTGAAAGCCTAAGGCTGGAATTAAAGCCTTTCGGAATCAATGTTGTCTTAATCGAACCTGGTTCCTATAAAACGGATATATGGAAAAGCATTGAAGAAGTTTCAATACGGAACCAATCCCCGTATGAATCTTCTTTGGAAGCGATCATGTACGAACTAAAAAACGCTGAAGCCAGTTATGGGAATCCTCACGATGTTGCCAGGCTTGTTGCAGGGATAGCATCTGCAAACTCCCCGCAGTTGAGATATCCAATTGGTAAAGGCATTAAGAACACCTTGCTCATTAAAAATCTCCTTCCGTGGAAAACGATCGAGAAATTCGTGATGAAAAAATTGAATATTTAATCCTCACAGCAGACTCTTTTCACTGGAAAAGGGTTTTTTTATGCAAAAAAAAGGTTTTTTTTACCACTCAGTAGAATTGTTATTAGGCTGAAAGGAGAATTTACATGGTCAATGGATTTAAAATTTTAAAAAGAACTATAGTCAAAGCTGTCTATCTCACGGCTTTAACAGTAACATTCCTATTCGGAATCGCAAGCTTTATTGCTTTTACAGCCTTCTTTGACTTCAATAAAAAGAAAGGTGAACATCTAGGCTTATCAGTTAAACCATTTTATGAAAGGCTGGAAACGGTATTTTCCCAATTAAAGGAGTTTACTCTAAAAAGCTTTCTTGATTATATAGGAAATACACAGGTAATAAATGCTTTTTCAAACTCCTATAAGATTCTTGGAATATCGTTGGTTACCATTATTGTCTTTGGAAGCTTAATAGCATTTCTGGTCGTCCTGTCACCGCTCAGGCTAAGGAGCATGCTCCATCGCTTTCTTGATTATTTCGAAGGTCTTCCAGATCTCTTGTTCATTTTCGCCATCAATATGCTAAATATTTATCTTTTAAAGGAATTTAACTATAAAATTTTTCCGATGTATGGCTTCGGTTCAGCCCGTCCGGTCGCATTTCCTGTTATCGTGGTTTCATTTCTTCCTGCTGTCCTATTTGGCTTATACCTACTGAAAAATATGGAGGATGAAGAGGAAGAACATTATATCCATTTTGGAATGGCAAAAGGTCTGACAAAGATTTATCTATATTCAATTTACATGATTCGCAATATATTGCCTGTTTTTACGATAAAATTCCGTATGATCATATACATGCTGCTTTCGAATCTCATCCTTGTAGAGCATATGTATCATTACGAGACGACTCTCACTAACCTGATTATGTTCGAGATGTTCAGAGGAGAACACGTATTAACACTGATCTATAGTATTGTGATTTTTATCTCACCGGCAATCATTCTTGAGTACCTCATTAAGTTAAGTGTGAAAATGTTGGTCATCAGGAAAAGAGGTGCGTTACAGATATGAAAAAACATAAATACAGAAAAACAAAAATCAGCATCGGCATCCTTCTTGCTTTGCTTGCTGCCAGCATTTTATATGATTTTGTTGGTCCAGAAGACTATCGGTCGATGCTGGACGTGCTTTATGATGAAAAAGGCAATGTATTGGAAAACCCTCCTTACCCGCCCAGTAAAGATTATCTTCTTGGAACAGACCGTGATGCGCGTGACAATCTGCTTCTAATCATTGATGGGTTAAAATATACAATCGCATCTGTTTTGATTGTTTCACTGTTAAGGGTGGCAGCCGGTGCCTTTTTGGGTATAGTCGTAGAGACCTGGGCCCCAGCCCTGAAAGCATTTTTCAAAGCATTTTTTCTGCCCTTCCATTACATTCCATTACTCCTGATCGGAGTTTTATTAATGGATTCGGTCGTATTTATGTACAATGAGATCCCTGTGATTGTGAAGATTGAATATCAGATGATCGTTTTGTTCCTTCTCGGATTTCCCACAGTCTTTTTCTTTACAACAGACTTGGTCAAGGAAATAAATACGAAGTCTTATGTGACCAGCTCCTATCTTCTCGGAGGAAGCAGGCTTCATATACTTCTCAAACAGATCCTGCCACATCTAAAGCCGCAATTCGCCTTATTATTTGTACAGCAAATATTGCAGACACTCCAGGTGATGATGGGTCTGGCGATGTTCGGCCTCTTCCTGGGCGGTCCTCATCAGGAAAAGATTTATAATACACCTTATAAGAAATCAATCACAAACGAACTTGCCGGTTTGACCGGGCAAAACTTCTGGACTTTGAAATATTCTCCCTGGGTGGCTTTCAGTTCCCTTGGCCTGCTTTTGGTTATCTTTATCCTGGTTATTATTATTAAAAATGAGATGGTCGCAAATATGGAAGGACAAAGTCAGAAATATGGCAGATTCTTTTCGAAAACGAAGAAACGAAAGGAAACGGAAACTATTAGTAATAAAAGTCCTGAAAGATTCACTCCTCTTCAAAAAAAGGTGCTCGATCAATAGATCGGGCACCTTTTTTGTCTAGTTAGACATCGCTTTATTGTTGAAAATATGATTAATCGGGTTAAGCAGCATGGCACCTATTCCCTGGATGATGGTTTTAACGATTACCTGGCCTAAAATCGCAGCAGGGACGGCTTCCCATGGCAGGAAGTTTGCTCCCAACGGACTCAATCCCAGCACAACAAATATGATCGAATCCAACAGTCCGCCGACCAATCCACTGTAGAAAATTCTCCAGCTCATTGGCAGTTTTAGTCTTGTATAAATTTCAGTATCAGTCGTTTCAGCAACAGCAAAGCTCAATGCCGATGCAAACACAATCCATAGAGTGTCACCAAGAATGGAAGAAACAATTGCGGATAATACAAGAGCCAAACCAATGAACATGTACGTTTTCGCCCGGCCATACTTATTTTGGACAAGGTCACGAAAAATGAAAGTGGCTCCTATCAATAAAGTCCCCATCGGAACAATGAACATGCCAAACTGAAGTGGTGCAAGTGCCGCTGTAATCACGTTGGCCGTTACAATTGAAATCAAGTATAAAAAGATTCTCATAGTCTTACCTCCTGTTTATTTAAACCCCTCTTTTATTTCCCCAAATATACACATGAAGCTGTGGCAGAACTCTTACATTCTTCATTTCGTTATCAATCATCACTTTTTCAACCAGCCATTCATACTTATCAACCAAGGAAACCATGAGCTTCTGACGGTTTTCGGTAACAATATCGTCATTCCCAACCTGTAGAAAAAAAGTCAGGGCAGGATATCGTTTATGAACCATTTTGGCGTATTCATAATCAATATCATCAAAAATAACGATCTTCAGGCTTCCATTCTGAATTGCGCCTTCTTCAGCCAATCGATCGACAATTTTATCCAGGACTTGAAAATCAGTTTCCATCCCTGAACTAGGCGGTTTTGGCGACAGAGTCAACGCATGAATATCCAGGAACCAATCCTGCCATTTGCTACCCTGGGTTTCCAGGCATATCTTGATATTTTTTTCCTTAAGCAAATGAACAAGACTTGACATGTTTTTCAGCAACGCTGGATTACCTCCTGATATCGTTACATATGAAAATCCTTCTCCACCTAGTGATGTAAGCTCATTCCAAATTTCCGCTGCATCCATTTGCCTGATTAAATCTTTTCCGGACCCATCCCATGTAAACGCTGAATCACACCAGGCACATGAATAGTCACATCCTGCGGTCCGTACAAACATTGTTTTTTGGCCAACAACCATTCCCTCACCCTGGATGGTCGGTCCAAAAATTTCCATAACGGGAATCTTACTCAATCTCCATCCACTCCCGTCTCGCTTCTGCATAACTTGTAGGAGTTTCATAGAGTCTCACGAATTCAACTCTTGCTCCGTCATATAAGTATTTCCTGTTTGCAAGGCCTTCTGCCATATGTTCATAAATCCAGACAACCATATTTTCAGCCGTCGTATTCATCGGTGGCAACGTTTCATTCAAATATCTGTGGTCAAGGTATATTTCTATTTCTGACTTCCAAATATCCTTTATGTCTCCGAAATCAATCATAAGGCCGCGGGCATCAACAAAACCACTCAGACCGAAAATGACTCTATACGTATGTCCGTGTAGATTTTTGCATTTCCCTTCATATTCATGAAGATGATGGGCGGCATCAAAGGTGAATTCCTTGCTGACAAGGACACGTTTTGAGTGATATTTTAACTGCTCTCTCTTTATATCTTCATCTATTTTTTGAAGCTGGTCGACAATACGGAAATCATACATCATGACTCAGCTCCTTCCAGGAACTCATCCAGTCCTTTTTTCCTCAGCCTGCAGGCAGGGCATACCCCGCACCCATCAGCGATGATCCCGTTATAGCAAGTCAATGTCTTTGTCCTGACAAATTCCAATTGCCCCAGGTCATCGGCCAGCTTCCAGGTTTCTGCTTTGTTCAGCCACATTAGAGGTGTATGGATGACAAAGTTTTCGTCCATTGAAAGATTAAGGGTAACATTCAAGGATTTTATGAAAACATCCCGGCAATCAGGGTAGCCGCTGAAGTCCGTTTCACAAACACCGGTTACGATGTGTTTTGCGTTGACCTGACTCGCCAGAACTCCAGCAAATGATAAAAACAATAAGTTCCTTCCTGGAACAAACGTGGATGGCAGCTCCCCGTCCTCTCCATCTTTCACTTCAATTTCGTTCCGGGTCAATGCGTTTGGTGCTAATTGGTTCAGCAGGCCCATATCGAGGATATGATGCTTGATTCCAAGCTCAGCTGCAATGTCCTTTGCACATTCGATTTCTGTCCGGTGACGCTGGTTGTAATCAAATGTGACTGCTTCTACTTCTTTAAATTCCTTTAGAGCCCAAAACAGGCATGTTGTACTATCCTGCCCGCCACTGAAAACGACTACGGCTTTCTCGTTTTTCATGAAAAATTCTCCTTTACAACGAAAAAACAGCACCACTAAGTCAGCAGTACTGTTTTCCCTTAGTTTTTTTGAGAGGGTAGCTAGAACCTCTTCCGCATAGACGGAATATGTAATTTTGACTTATTCATTTTATCACACATTTTATAAAAAGAAAGCTTAATTTATTCCATCATTTTTTCGTTTTCACCAGGTGCTCTTGCCTGAATCGGAGAGCTGACCACTTTTGGTCAATGGAAACATTGCTGACTGCTCTATAGTCTGATCGTTCACTTACGATCGCAAAAAGTGAGTCACGTTTGATATCCGTTTGAACCTTTGAACTCTTCTTTGGGAAGGCAATCCAGAAAACCGCGTCTTGCTTCAATGCTTCCAATGCTTTTGGCAACCATGTCATGATTTCGTCCCTATTGCTCACAAACAAAAGTAAGAAATCATTTTTATCACTCTGCTGTTCGCCTTCCACCCCTAAACGGAATCCATCCGGTGCATTCAATACCAATGCATTGCCTTCTTTAAATCGCAGCTTTTTAACTATTTCATCCATAAAGTTCATCCTTTCAGTGTCAACTCATCATGGCATTAATTATAAATTTTTATAGGGTTAAGAACAATCGACTTGGCACCATTTTAATTGTTAGCACCTCTACTCCCTACATGAATAAAGTGAATGTAGAGGTGATGAATCTTGCCGGAGTGGATAGTGATTTTTTACCCAATAAATTTTTTATCTGCCTACGTTCTTTATATTTATTTGTACAATCGAAGAACGCATATTGATTTTCACCTGGCCAGAAATATAACAATGGTGGCCGCCGCCGGATTAGCGCTGGGAACAGGGCTAATTTTTATCAACTTATATCCGTTACACTTCCTGGAGGCCGCTTTGCTTTCGGTGATTATTGGAGGTTTATCAGGAATCCTGTTCGGCAATCTATTTAACTACAAAACATTATTGACTGGATATCTAATTGGTGTGATCATGGGAATCATGGCACCAATGGCAGGAGCTGCTGCTTCTGAAGGGATTATGTTCCTTCTCACGATTGAGATTGTCATCATCAGCTGTTTTTGCCTGGCTGCCTTTAGAATTTACAAAGCTTAAATTCCAGGTTTTTAAAAGCTTGTTTAAAATGACGACTGGTTCTTGACAACTTTTCGCTCTACTCCTTCAAATCTGTCAAAATAACGTCGGGTTCTTGACAGCTTTTCGCTCTATTCCTTCAAACCTGTCAAAATAACATCGGATTCTTGACAGCTTTTCGTTCTACTCCTTTAAACCTGTCAAAATAACATTCGGATTCTTGACAGCTTTTCGCTCTACTCCTTTAAACCTGTCAAAATAACGTCGGGTTCTTGACAGCTTTTAACTATCCTACTTCAAACCTGTCAAAATAACAGCGGGTTCTTGACAGCTTTTCGCTCTACACCTTTAAACCTGTCAAAATAACGCCGGATTCATGACAGCTTTTCACTCACTATCATCTAACCTGTCAAAATAACATCGGGTTCTTGACAAGTCTCGCTCTCCACCTTCAAACCTGTCAATATTCTATAAGACTGAGAATAAGCAATCAACAGCAGCCAATTTTTTGGCTGCTTTTTCATCTAATTGAAAAACCATCAAACAATCTGCCACCGTATTCTTCTAATATTTCCTCCGCCAATTTTATGACGATTTGCTTGTTTCCGGTTTTGTAATAGGCATCAAACGCTCCAATAAATCTACCAGTAAATTCAGGATCATACCTCGTTAATTCCCTCACTACCCATTTTGACTTGCCGATCCACCGTTTGTTGGTCCTTAAAACAAATTCATGAAGTTGGTTAGCTAATTCATTGGCAATGAAAATTTCTTCAGCCTTATTATTTGATCCAATGAAATCATCCAGGGTATCGGTGATGAAATATCTTTTAAACTCGATCTCTTTTTGCGTCCATTCTGCAGGTCCTTCTTCAATGATACTTTTTGCCTCATCCATTATTTCGGCCAGTAATTCACCATTCCTGATGATCACTCCCTCAGCAACCATTCTCGGCAAACTGGGCCTGGCTCTGCTAATATCGTTTTGAAAAAACTCTCTGCAGGTGTGCAGATTATGTACAAATACTTCAATCGGCCACCCACAAAACTCCAATGACTCTCTGTATGCGGAGCGGATATCACTTATAAAGACCACGACATCTAAATCTGAGGTTTCGGTTGCTTCCCCCCTGGTTACACTACCGGCCAGAAGCGCTGCGTCACAACCAGGAAAGCGGTCTTCAATGAATTTATTAGCTGCCGCAATTGGAGATGACACCCTTTTCTCTTCCATGCAAATCCCCCCCGAAAATTAATGTATATCGGTATTATATCTAATATTCGGAATTCGTCGATGTTTTAATGAAGGTTTTAACTGGTTGACCCAGTGGTATCCTACAATATATTAATAGTGGAATCAGGAGGATTATACTTATGGCCGTTTTATTAAAAAAATGGATGATTCCTGCTGGCTTGGCAGTTATACTTTCGTCAGGATGCAATAGTGACGAAGCTGAACAGGGCGCAAAACAATTAGAAGAAGAAACAAAAAATGCCGCGGAAGCAACCGAGGAAAAGTCAAAAAAAGTCGTTGATAAAGTAAAAGAAGAAACACCTGGAATCATCCAGAACATGAAGGATACGTACAAGGAAAGTGAACAGGAAGTAAAAGATAACACCCTGCAGCCCGAAGATACGGCCACAGTCCAAAAAGATGCCTATCTTGCACTTTCAGCAGAAGCTTATGATGAACTTTATAAATTGATTGAATTGAATGACGTAGAAGGAGTGGACAAGATCGTAAAAGATCAAGATGTCAAGGAAACCAAGCAGGGCAGTGAAGCGGAAATCATCGAAAGAGACCTCCGGCGCACAAAGGTGAAAATGAAAGATTCCGGCGAAGAAGGCTTTCTGCCGACGAATTTGCTTGAACCTGTAAAATAATCAAGTTTTAAGACCCTGAGGGTTATCAGGGTCTTTTTTCACGCATTATTTTTCAAAAAAGTATCAGGCATGACAACAGCCACTACTTCCCCTTTTGCGCATAAGGTCTCTCCAGCATATACTTCTGTTTCTACGCGATATTTCTTGGGATGAATCTCGTGGACGGTGCCAATCGCTTTCAATTCGATACCATTAGGTGTTGGCTTCTGGAAATCGACATGCAGCGATGCTGTTACAAACCTTGGAGGCTCTGCCCCATCACCTGGTTCGTTTCCATTTTTGCGATGCAGGTAAAGGGCAGCTGAACCAGTGCCATGGCAATCCACCAGTGAACCGATCAATCCGCCATATACGAAACCCGGCAGAGCCATATGTTCTTTTTTTGGTTTATATATTGTGATTGTCTTTTCACCGTCCCAGCCTGTTCGGAAATGATGGCCGTGTTCATTCATCCTTCCGCACCCATAACACCAGGCAAAATCCTCAGGGTATTCATCCTGTATTGCATTCATCACCTTGTCTTCCAATTTGTTTCCTCCCTTATCAATCCATAGTCAGTAATAATTTCTCTATATACTGTTAAATCCCTTTAAAAAGTGAGGATTTTGCTAATAGCATTCTTTTCTTCAATACTTGCTTTAAGCCTTCAATCTGTATACTAAAAACCTTTCATTCAGGTTAGGGTCCGGCAATTTGTATTCAAAAACCAGTTCAAATGGTGTTTGTGACTCCAAATAAAAAATATAATCCTCCGAAGGAAAATAAAGAATCAAGTCGATTTCCCTCGGTTCCCTTTCAAATGATAACAAAATATTATTAACAACCTTCATCATAATCTGCACAGTAAAAGGATTAAAAAAGTAAAATTTATTTTCATCCTGGCGAATTTCATAATCCTCTGCCAAAATGCATTGAAAATGGAGGGCATCGGCTCTGTTACGATGGTTCTTCAAATAGTTAAGTTTATTTTCAAGCGCTTCCGAATAGAAAATTTCATTCATTTCAATACCAGTGACAGTTGTATTGAATTGATGATTAAGATAAAAATTCAAACGCCCTTTGCCACACCCAAAGTCAACTATTTTATCATGACGACTCAGTTCATACTCCCGAAAAAATAACTCAAGTGCGCTGTATGGAGTAGGTTCATAGCGATGATAATGCAAGGATGGCATAAAGCCTTTCTGTTGGCCTGTGGTTCTAACATTCAGCATTCTATCAAACAGCTGCTCATTCATTAGCATGTTCTCCAATCATCAGGGATGCAGATTTCTTAAACAAGGCGCAGGGTAATGTAGTTTGTCCATGAGCCTGGATTGACATATAACAACTCTTTCTTTTCCCTGTCTCTTTAGGTAAAATGACCGTATTGTACAATGTTATTCAGATACATACATTTTAACTTATAGACCTTGAAGAAACATAATTTTCTACATATATACCAGGGGGCAACGGATGTATTCTAAAAAGGAAGCAGCAAATCGAGCCGTGGTGGTTGGGAACGGTATGGCGGGCAAGCTGGCTGCCAGAGTGCTATCGGAGTTTTTTGACGAAGTCATTGTAATAGAAAAGGATAAGAACCAGAAGGATGCCTTTGCCAGGAAGGGCGCTCCGCAGGGGAAACAGGGCCATGTTCTGCTAAAAAGTGGAGAAGAAATATTAGAAGAGCTTTTCCCTGGACTTCTAAAGGAATTATCTCAAAAAGGTGCAACACTTTCAGATTTTGCCGGAGATCTTACATGGTCCCATCACGGAAGTCATAAGGTCAGGTTTGAGTCAAAAGTATCCATCAGCCAGCAAAGCCGCCCTTTGCTGGAGTGGAGCATACAAAAAAGACTCGAAACCCTGCCAAATATCGTTTTCCGCTACTCATGTAAGGTTCAAAATCTTTTATACCGAAACAATGAGGTTGATAGAGTTGTAATCGAAGAACAAAACGGAAATGTAACTGAGATTTCTGCAGATCTTATTATCGACGCGTCTGGTGCAGCAGCACTACATACTAAATGGCTAAAAGATTCTGGCTTTCGCATGCCGGCTAAAACTGAAATCAAAGTGGATTTATTTTATGCCAGCATGGTCTACCGAAAGCTTTCTTCTAAAACAAGGGATTGGCATAGTCTCCTCTCCTATCCAGCTCCCCCGTTGCTTAACCGTGGAGGCACAATTTCACCTTTAGAAGAAAACCATATGCTTGTAACGCTGATTGGCTATGGAGAGAAAAATGTTCCAACTGACAGAGACTCTTTTCTGCAATATTCAAAGACGCTTGATGAGCCAGATTTTTTTGAAGCGATAAAAGCTGGTCTTCTGCGATCTGAAACTGTTCAAGTCTATCGATTTCCCTCTATGAGGAGGTTTCATTTCGAAAGACAAAATAACGCACCTTCGGGATTATTGGTTATTGGGGATGCCTTTTGTCGTGTAGACCCTGTTTTCGCACAGGGAATGAGTCTCGCTGCAATGGAAGCTAAAGCATTGAGAACACTTTTATCAAAAGGGCTGTCAAAAAAAGACCTAACTAAGAAGTTTCATAGAAAGGTTAGCAGGATTGTCGATATGCCCTGGCTAATTGCCTTAACAGAGGATTTCCGTTTTAGCACTACAAGGGGCTATAAACCTGCTGGTCTTCCTTTCTTACAGTGGTTTGTCAAAAAGGTCTCACTGGCTTGTTCCCATGATGAAAAAGTTTACGCTCAGTTCATCAGGGTGCTGCACCTAAAATCGCACCCTGTCAGCCTGGCCAAACCAAGCCTGCTCGCAAGAATATTTCGGCCAACAATAGTGAAACCCCGACGATAAAGCTGTTCGGGGTTTTGATTATTTTAAAGAACTTCCGGTTTTTTAGCATGACTTCAAAAAAACCTAATAAAATAAATAAAAACACAGATTTTTAAAAATAGAAGGATTTCCCAATCTAAAAATCCCCTTCTTTGTTGCGATATGTGTTAGGCTTTAGATTAAGAAAGATTTTGGGACATCCGACTTTTCTTAGTCACCCCTCTTTAAGGAAGGAGTGCTAGAAATGGAGAAAATAAGTGTATTTATGGATGACTATCGCCGAGCACCTGACGGTTATATTTTGGCCGAAACGATTGATGAATGTCTGTACCTTCTCAATAATTACGATATTGACCATCTTTCCCTGGACCATGACCTAACCAGTCATGTAAGGAATGGGTTAATGCTTGTGAAAATAATGATTAGTAAACAACTTTTTGCGAATAGAATAACCATCCATTCCGCTAACTATTCAGGCGGAAAGGCTATGTACAACAGTTTTAAACAAGCTCAGGAAGACAGCTTGATGCCCAACACCATTAATATTTATTTACGTCCCATGCCCCTCCACTACTAATGCCTATCACATGACTCTACAATTCCTTTCCCTAAGTGCAGATGACTTAACAACCCAAGCCTACAACTAATCAGCCACTTTTGTTATAATGCAGGCTCTTTTTCATTGATTGTTGATTCTTTTATCCGAATTCATACAGATTTCTAGGTTTCGGTGTAAAAGCAATACATTATACAAAAGAGCCTTTTTGTATAAGCGTGATTTTTTGTCCCTTAAAATCATCAGGTTCTTTATTTTTGAACGTTACTATATTGGTTGAACTTACTATTCATAATCAATAAAATATTAAAAGAGCAATGGAATCACATTGCTCTTTCTAGCGTTATCAAACTTTTGGTATATCCGCTCTGGGGCATCTGCCTTACTTAGTGATGATTACAGGAATTGAATTCAATTTAAGTCAAAAAGCCATTTGGTTAAAGCCTAATGCCCTTCTTGAATGGCATTCTTTAGAGTGTATCGAATGAAAGAATATAGGCACTTACCGTTACAGCTATGATAATCAGAACAGCTGCAAGCCAAAAATGGAAATCGACTATTAATAGTGTTGCAGTTATTGATATCCACATAAGACTGATGCTTAAAATCTTATTCTTCAGCGTGATTCCGTTTTTCTCACGGAAATCCCTTATATAACCGCCCAGCCATTTATTTCGGATCAATTTTTGGTACAGTTCATCTGACGCTTTGACATAACAAGCTGCACCTAACAAGATTAGCGGAGTGGTAGGCAAAAGAGGAACCACGATCCCAATCACTCCCAAAATGATTGAGAGCGACCCAATGATGATCAATATACCTTTTACTGCGATGTTCATCGTTTATCCTCCTTGCGGTACTTCTCTAATGAAACTGGCTGACAGGGATGCCTGCCTCTATGTAACTCCTGATTAACTTCCAGCCGAAGTCATAGGTGAATGTTTGAAAGAAAAGATTACAAGTCTTCATCCTTTTTCCGTCAATAACCAATTTCGCAATGATTACAGCCATGATTTCATGCTCTCTCAGCTGGATTCTCTTTATCTCTGTTAAATCCCATTCTGCACTGTTGCTTTTGACAAAATTGAAACCATGCTCCCATCCTTGGATGGATTCATCAAATCCAAAATCATGAATTTTCCCCTCTGTTACTTCTCGTGCCTGGTACTCCCCTGAAATCATCGATTTAAATTGAGTTAAAGAAGAATTCTTCCATTGTTTCAGATATTCTTCAAAAAAGCGATTAAATGACTCTTCCATTTTCCAACCCCCTAAAACCGCATTGACAAAATTATCCTATATCATCATGTTGAATTCAATAACAAAATATAAAAAGCTGCTCCATAGGAACAGCTTGATTATTTAAGAGTAATAGAATGTCTGGTGTAAAAATGGCTGTATCGATAGAAGAATTCCACTAGCGCCACTTGTCCCTGGACTGTAAAGGAATAAATGGTTCTCGTCGGCTCTTCCTTTTTTTCAAAATCAATGCCCTGCTCGGCAGCAAATTCTTCTAAATAAGATTCCAGCTCTTTTTTCTTGATTGTATTCGGTGTGTCCGAAAGAGTGTCTTCTTTTCTGAAATAAAGTTCTCGATACATGAAATTAAATCTCTATTGCTGATATTCATTATGTTTTAAAATCATCCCTTTTCAGCAGTTATTTTATCCAATATATGACAATAAAAAAAGCCAGAAAAGGAGTAATCACATTAATCCTTTTCTGACTTATGTTCTGGTTCTATGCCCATTCATTACAATCAGAAGACCCTCTATTTGATTCTTTTTTAAAATAGAACAAAATGTTTTTAAGTAAGATTAAGAGTTTTAATCTTTACCCTAATAAGTATAGTACCATCATATCTGTCTTAATACAAGGTTTAATTAAGGCTTCAAAATGAATAAAGTATAGCTTTTATCCTGTTCGAAATTCCAGTCCACAAAATAATCGGTGATCCTTGCGTTGAGATATTTTTCATAGGCATTCCGATGATCATTGATGACCTTCTTCTCAAGATTTCGCTTAGCGATTTTCAAGGTTTCCGAAAAGCCTAGTTGAATGAATTCCTTTTCCAGACTGATGAGGATACCGTGCCGGACTATGATCAAGGTCCGTTCATTTAACAACTTGCAATGTGTTTCTTCTGGCGCCTTTTGTATTTCCATGCTGAGTTCGACAGTCTCGCTTTCGATTAAGTCTTTATTATCAAAGCATCCGAAGTGATAAGGGCGGTCATTTTTAAAAATAAACAGAAACATTCCTGATTTCGCTTCAAGGTTCCAGTCATAATAAAACTCTTTTATCTCGTCTTTTGTATTCATCTCGATGTATGTTTTATTTGTTCTTCGAGTGTTTCCATCATTAAGTCTCTTGTTTTTTGTACATAGACACTCTGTTGATTTGAAATAAGTGTGTTTTCCATTGGGGATAAAAAATTTGTGATATAAATTGAAACAAACGGGCTTGAAATCGTGCAAAAAACATTGCCAGGACCCCGCCCAAAGTTTTCTCTTAACAAACGTCCAATATATCCACTGATTTCTTTTTCTAATTCTGCAAAATCCATAATCTACCTCACAATGCAATTTACTCCTATTTGTTTTTTCCCTTTAAAAGGATCAATAAAACCATTTATGAATCGTATTTAAATTTAGGATTAATCTCTTGAATTATGTGTCATTTAATTATGGTTCATCGTAATATTTATGATTTGTAATGGGAATAGTATTTCTTGAATGGAAGGGGGCGGAATCTTGGAAAGCAATCATAATACAACTAAAATGACAGCAGCAGAATTATCTTTCCTATGGGCCACTTACATAAACGACAGCATGTCAATATGTGTCCTGCATTATTTTTTGCAGAACATTGAAGATCCTGAAATCAAAGTACTTGTGGAGCATGCACTTGAACTTTCGCAACAGCATGTAGCTAAAATCAAAGAGATGTTCATCAATGAAAACATTTCTGTTCCACAGGGGTTTACAGAACAGGATGTCAATCTAAAAGCCGAAAGACTGTTCTCTGATATCTTTTATCTAAAATACATAAAAAATATGGCCGGCGGTGGCCTTGGCGGATATAGCAGGATGCTTCCAAACATTTATCGTGAAGATGTTAAAACTTTTTATTCTAAAGCACTGACCTCCTCTTTGGAACTTGAGAGAAAGGCCACCGTGCTTGCCCTTGAAAAAGGCGTGGCAACACGGCCGTCATATATTCCTTACCCACAGAAGGTGGAATTTGTCCATAAACAATCCTTCTTTCTTGAAGGCCTCGGACGAAGAGGGTCACTGTCTGGAACAGAAATTTCCCACCTTCACTTCAATATTGAAACGAACCAATTAGGCGCAAGTATATCAACTGGATTCAGCCAGGCTGCGAAGACGAAAAAAGTTAAGAACTATTTCCTAAGGGGAAAAGAAATTGCTATAAAGCACCAGAAGGTATTCAAGGATTATTTAGAAAAAAACTCGCTCCCTGTCCCGCCTGGATTTGAACAAGAGGTCACATCGTCAATTGAATCTCCATTTTCAGAAAAGCTGATGATGTTCCATTTCAGCCTCATGATTTATGCCGGCATCGGAAACTATGGAATCGCCATATCGGAGAGCCAAAGGAGTGACCTTGTCGTGGATTATTCCCGCTTGAATGCAGAGGTACTCAAATATTCAGAAGATGGAATTAATATCATGATTGCGAACGAATGGCTTGAGCAGCCACCCTTATCAGTCGACCGTAAGGATCTTACTAAAAGTTAATTTTTTTAAAAACACCCTCTTGGGTGTTTTTTCTTTTAGGTGGGCTTAAATGTTAATATAGCGGCTTTTCTTTGCGGCGAAAGCTTTTTTAAGTCTTCTCCGCCGCGCCTCCTTCATTACCCTGATGTCCCATCATTTCAACAAAATAGTCTTGATTTCCCGCCTCTGTCAATGGATAGGGCTATCTATAGATTTTTAAACGCACCACAAATGTTATTCACCAAACTCCCAATCTATATCCCATATATAAACCATAAGGGAAATCACTCGATCGGACTTGAATTCAACGCCTTCTGAAATTAGCAAAGTTTTCTGGGTTTGAAACATCTCCTCATCCCGGAAACCAATTTCCCCTTTGGAATTAATAACTCTATGCCATGGCAGATCATATTTCTCTGACATGGAATGCAGGATCCGGACAACCTGCCTTGCTGCTCGTGGACTTCCAGCAGCTTTTGCTATTTGGCCATATGTCATTACTTTACCATATGGGATATTTTTAATGATTTCAATTACATTTTTCGTAAACTGCGTCATTGTACCACATCCTTCTCACAACAATATATCATGAAACCCCTGGCTCTAGAGCCAGGGGTTTCAATTATATGGAATAAGATTTAAATTTTTTAATGATTGCCCAGCACATCAATCCCAACGACCAGTAAATCGGGAAGGAATAAATGTGTTTCCACGTAAATTCTTTGTAAATCCCTAGATGGACCATGAAAGGTTCTGCCATAAAAGCCAGGAAAAGAGATAATAGTCCTGTTGCGATGAAAAACTTCTTAAACGAACTGCTGAACCGTTGATATACGAGCATGAAAGGGATGATAACAACTCCAACATCATAGGGATACAACTGCGGATTTAAATACGGAGTCAGCCTTACTGGATATGTCCACACCATGGCATTGCTTCCTATTGAATCCAGGAAGATGGCTGTGACTCCATAAAACAGACCAAATGAAGTATTTTCGATCAGTCTTGTTTTATCGACCTTAATCCACCAGATAATAGCCGGCACAATGGAAAGAACAACAAGAAACCACCATTCATATGTCAAAAAATTATTCTCGTGCCAATATGCCCTTAATATCTTATGATATTTTGCTTCGGCATCCAATAATTGCTGCAGCGAGATGGTGCCTAAAACAATAAGATATCTATTCAAAGGTTCTCCTGCTGCATTAATAATGGAAGAAAGCATAAAATCACACCCTTTGTAGATAGAGTGTGATTTTATGCTGCTTTATATGTAGTAAGCAGTTAACTTTGATGTTTTATTTCTTTATAAACCTTGATCAGCCGGTCCGGCTTGGCATTGGTATAAAAGGAATACACTCCTCTTGTGGTATGGAGATAAAGGAATCCTTTCATTCCTGACATATTTTTAAAAGTAATATCAAGGATATCATGAAGATAAAAAATATCAGAAGCTGTTGTTATTCGATCATGATACATTGTGATGAACTGTTCATTTTCTTCATAAATTTGCTCATTATCCTCTATTCTTCGACTCACTTTCAAATAACCATGTGAACAAAGCATAAACAGCTTCCTCCTTTCACGTTTCCTTTTTCCCTGCCCTTTTTATTTTACGCATGTTGATTAGGATCGACTAATATATTTAACAATATTAACAGGCTTTATAGAAAAGGGAGGATTTTTTTGAAGTGCATTGGCGAATTTTTGGAACATGAGAAGTACAATGCCTATGGAAGAATCGCAATCATTGAAAATAAGGAGGCCATCTTGAAGGTATTTGGTTTTAAAAATCGAAAGTGGCTTGATTTATGGGATATTGACCCCCGGGTACTGACTCTCTTTTATCGATCCTATGAAGATGAGTGTGATTGGTTCATCGTTGTATACGACTATCCCTCTTTCTGTATGGACAATGACATAAAAGAAGCGATCATCTGGCATGAAATAGGGCATATTGAACATCCGGTCCCCGAACAGCAGGTCAGCATTGATAGTGAAATTCATTGCGATCACCTTGCAATCAAAAACGGCCACAAAGAAGGCATCCGTAAGATCCTTAATCTTACACTGAAGATGGCTAAGACTCTTAATCATGAAATTTTAACGCAAATGACTCTGGAAAGGCAAATGAAACTCCCAGGTTGAAACTTCAATAAACCATTCATTTGTCTTTATAACTGAAGAGACCCGCCAATCGGCGGGTCTTCCTGTCAACCAGTATTCCTTAAACCAGCGGCAACTCCACTGATTGTCAATAAAACCTGGGTCAATAATTCATCATCTGGATTTTCATCCTTGCGAAGTTCTTTGATCAATTCCACTTGAATGAAGTTTAGTGGATCGACATATGGATTTCGCCTATGGACAGAATCTTTGATGTTCGGTGTATGGTCAAGCAGCTCTTCATCCTCTGAGATTTGGAGAAGAATATTCCTTGTCCGTTCATATTCCTCTAGGATATTACTGAAGATACGGTCGGCAATGGATTTGTCCTCTACAAGGGACGTATACTCCTGGGCAGTAGTAATATCCGCTTTCATCAAAGCCATCTGCAGATTATCAACCGTGCTGCGGAAGAATGGCCATTCAGCGTACATTTCCTGCAAAAGCTTAAGATTCTCCGGACTTTCCTCTGCAAAGCTCTGCAGCCCAGATCCAGCTGCATACCAAGCCGGGAATAGTTGTCTGCTCTGTGTCCAGGCGAATACCCATGGAATAGCACGCAAATTTTCGAATTTGCTGCTGTTTTTACGGCTCATTGGCCGTGAACCGATATTAAGCTCCGCAAGCTCTTTAAGCGGGGTTGCCTGATTGAAATATACAAGGAAATCGGGATCCTCGAATACCAGGGATTGATATTTTTTTAACGAAACAGCAGAAATTTGTTCAATCGCATCTACCCATCTTTTATCGCGGAGGTGCCCCTGTTCCGATTCTTTCAACACATTGGCTGCCGCCTTCATCATCGTCGAAGTAGCTTGCTCAAGACTTCTATAAGCGATGTCTTTCAACAGGTATCGGGATGAGAGAACCTCCCCTTGTTCGGTGATTTTCACGCCCTGGCCGAGTGTCTCAACCGGCTGTGAAAGAAGGCTTCTGTGTAATGGTCCGCCACCCCGTCCCAGTGATCCTCCTCGGCCATGGAAGAACTTGAGTGCGATTTGATATCTCTTTGCCATTTCATTAATCTCAAGCTGGGCCTTGTAAAGCTTCCAGTTTGCTGTCAAAGTTCCGCCATCCTTGCTTCCATCTGAGTATCCCAGCATGATTTCCTGCTGTTCGCCCATTTTCTTTAAGTGGTTGCGGTATAAAGGCAGATTGAATAATGTTTCCATTATCACTGGGCCAGCTGTCAAATCATCGATTGTTTCAAGAAGCGGAGCGACATTAAGATCCGATTCCAACGTTCCATCAGCATGGAGCCTGTAAATACCTGCTTCTTTGGCCAGTAACAGTACTTCAAGCAAATCACTTGCAGATTGCGTCATACTAACAAGATAAACGGAGATCGAACGTTTGCCGAATTCCTTATGCGCCCGCTTGATCATCTGGAATACCTCAATCATTTGCTGTGTCTCTTTTGAGTAATCCTCATGAAGAAGCAGCACTGGCCTTGGATTTTCCAGAAGCTTCACAAGCAGTTCCTGCTTTTCACCTTCAGATAAAGCCGGATAATCCGAGGTGATCCCTACTTTTTTTAATATCTCGGCGATCGCTGCTTCATGTTCCCCGCTGTGGTTTCTGATATCAAGCGTGGCTAGGTGGAATCCGAATAGTTGTACTTGCCTGATCAATTTTTGTAGTGTTTTCAGTTCATGATGGACAGGATGGTGCTGATAAATGCTTCGTTTTATGATAAGAAGGTCATCGAGCAATTCTTCAGAAGCTTTGTAGCCAATATCCGATTTTCCTGCTTCTTTAAGCCTTTGAATAATGACCGCGAATTTTCGGCGGTACACCTCGCCTTCAACATTCCACTTTTGATCCTCAGCCAGGTATTTTTCTTCATCCCGCTTGACGGATTCCAGTAATTCTTCACTTACAGCTGCTCTTGTAGTTGAATGGCTGAATCGTTTCATCAAATCAACCAATACAGCTTTATATTTTTTCAACACAAGACGTCTTTGTCTTTGCAATGTTTCCCATGTAACCTCCGGTGTGACATTTGGATTCCCATCCCTGTCACCGCCAATCCATGATCCAAAGCGCAGGAAATGAGGAACTTTCCATTCATGATCCGGATAATGGTCTTTCAAACTAGTTTCCACCTCTTGATGGATTTCAGGCAGGACATCGAACAATGTCTTGTCAAAATAATACAGTCCATTCCTGACTTCATCAATGACTGTCGGTTTGCGGTCTCTGAGTTCGTCTGTCTGCCACAGGACAGAAACCTCATTGAATAAGCTTTTCTCTACCTTTTCACGCTCTTTCTTGGATAACAGCGGATTATCAAGGCTTTTAAGGATATCTGCAATCCTCTTCTGTATTTCAAGGATTGAGCGCTTGGTAGCTTCTGTAGGGTGGGCTGTGATGATCAATTCCAGCGAAATGGCATTGATGACATTTTGAATAATATCAGAGGATATATAATTGTCTTTTAGTGAAAGGATAGCGGCTTCAATTGAACCTGGTTGTGTGCTTATTTCTGACTCAAGCAGATAGTCGCGGCGTCTGCGGATCCTGTGGTTTTGTTCTGCTGCATTGATTAAATGGAAATACACAGAAAACGCGCGAATGATATTTTTTCTCATCGGAACAGACATTCCTGCTATTTCCGTTTTTAAAGCGGAGTATGTATCAGGGTCATTTTGATTTCTGAGCGTCTTGCACATTGCCCTGATCTTCTCTACTTTTTCAAACAATTCCACTCCGCCATGATAGACAAGTATGTCCCCAAGGATGTTTCCAAGCATTTTCACATCCCGGCGCAATGGCAAACTGCTGTCATTTACTTCAATTCCTGATGTCATTTTGTCACCTTCCTAAAACTTGTGAGAATATTTTAAATATTAATATATCACAAAAGCACCTGCTTTGTGAAATGATAAGCATATTGAGAAAAAACAGCCAAAAATATTTGTTACTAAATAATCCCTAATTTTAGTTTAAGTACTACTATATCATAGTACCCGTAAATGTTCTTTTCACAAACAAAAGGCTTCCCAAAAGGGGAAGCCTTTATGAATTGGTCGTTAGATGATAGGGTTTGGTGTCAGCTTGCTTTGTCTTTTTTCTCAGGTTTCCCGGTCACAATCAATTTCATTGTTTTTATTGCCTTTGTTTTACCTGCGAAGTTCTCGCTCTCTGCAATCAAAGTATGTGTACCATTATCCAGTTTCAGTTCGGCCTGGAAGGTACCGTCACGTCCTGTTTTAACAGTTTCAATCAGGATAATTTCATTTCCGTGTTTTTCGTAAATATTCACAGAGGTGCCCTTGGCGGCTGTCCCCTTTACCAAGGCAGGTTCTCCTTTCACCATCATTTCTTCTTGCTCCCATAATGGTTCTTCAGGGGTTTCCTGCTCTGCATCCTTCGACCAGCGCAGCGCATTTACGAATAAATTTCGCCCATTCTTCGTCCATCCATAATCAGGTCCGATCATATTGGTGACCGCAAATGAAGACATCAGCAAATGCATATGCTCCTTGCTTCTGAATTCGAACTCAATCGAATCACCTTTTCTCTCACTATCGATATATAAGCTCGAAAGCGGTACACCTGAGTAATTTTTGAAAGTAGAGTAAGGACTTTTAGCGGTATGGATTTTGACCAGACCGTTCTCATCAAAACGAATGCCATCAAATATTGGGTGTCCATCGACACCATCGATATAAACAGCGCCTTCATTATAGCCCTGCTTATCGATTTCCGGACTGCCCACTAACTCATTCAACATTGGGATGGAACCTTCCTCGACACCCCATGTTCCTGTGAACACCAAGCTGGTTTTATTTTCATCGCTTTCCTCTATCAATTGTTGGAACTGTTCACTTGTTCCTTTGTTCGTATTGACCAGGATGACCTCATATTTCCCGACATTTCCGAGGATGTCCCAGCCTATTTCTTCTGCATACAGTTTTTGTTCATTCAGCAGATTTGAAATTGCTCCGTTTACGTCACCAAGCACAGCTGCTTCAAATGGATTCAATTCCAGGTTGAATTCCAAATTATCGGAGCCTATAGTGAACTCGAAACTTTCCTGGAGATAACCTTCGGCAATTACCTGCAGTGTATAGTCACCAGGCAATAAGTCTTTAATTTGATAGGTTCCATCACCATTGGCGGAGCTTTCGGTCTTAAAGTCAGGCTCATCCTTTGGAATCAAAATCAATTCCGCTCCAGCTACCGGTTCCTTGCTTTTCTTTGATGTGATGGCACCCTTCAAATCTGTTCCATCAATTGCTTCAAGGGTAAAGTGCAGATCAACACTGCTTCCCACATCTTCGACTTTCGCTTCCTTGGTCTGTTCTTTAAAGCCTCTTGCCTGGACTTTTAAGTTATACTCACCAACACCAATGCCAAATTTATACTGGCCAGCTTTATTAGTTGTCGTTTTGAGGCTGGTTCCCTCAATGGAGACAAGAGCTCCTGCAATCGGCTTCCCTTGACTGTCCTTTACTTCCCCAGTAATCTCTCCCTGGCTTGCTGTCAAGGCATAATCAATCGCATTCAAGTATACCTTTTTAGCATTTTCCGTCCAGCGATCGTTCGGGTGGCCATATGCACTAATTTGAAGTGCAGAAAGAAGGATGTGGACACTATTGGATGAACTGAACTTATAGCCAATCGTGCTCCCCAGTTCCCCCTTCTCAGGATTCGTCAGAGATGCAAGCGTCGTTCCGCTATAATTTGAATACACGGAGTACTGAACAACACCTTTAGGATTGACAAGGAGCTGGACCTCATCTCCTTTATTGAAACCTTTCAGGATAGGATGATTTTCTGCCACTTTCAAATTGAGCTCTTTGTCAACATAACTTCTTTCAAGGGATTCCGGATCACCGTATGCGTCACTAAGATCACCAATTGTCCCTCCATAATTCGCAGTGAAAATCATGCTGACTTCATTCTCGTTCGCCTTTTCAACCATGGCCTTGAATCGATCTTCCTTCATGGTATAGGAAGTGTCATTGACAATGACTGCTTTATAATTTTGCAGGTTCTCTATCAACCTTTCGTATTCCGTATATGGATAGAGTTCAAGATCATAACCATTTTCCTCTAGGAATGGCATGATTCTATCCTTCTGAGCAGGATTGGCAAGAATCGCAATCTTCTCGGATTCAATAAGAGATGCATTAAAATCAGTTTGTTGCCCTTCTGTAATTTCGACTGACTGGTAAATCGGGCTATAGCCTGTCGCAATCACTCTAACTTCGTAAGTATCTGCAGGCAGTGTCGTCTGATAATTTCCTTCCTCATTTGTCTTGACTGTCACCGGTGTGCCAATCACCTCTATTTTAGCTCCGGGAATCTCATCTTTTGTAGAGGCATCAACCATTTTACCTGCCAGGATCCCGGAATTGACAGGTTTGATGACAAAAGCTTCAGACACAGCTTTCCCATTGGTAATCGTTACAGTAAAATCTTTTGGCTCATGACCAAAAGCTTCCACAGTCAGCGAATAGGTTCCTTCCTCAAATGCAGCGAAGAAATTCCCTTTATCATCTGTATGATAGGTTTTGCCCGTTTCCTTAACTTTGATCGAAGCCATGACTGGTCCAGTTTCATTCTGGACAGTACCATGGAGTTCACCGACAAGGGCGACTTTCTCGTCGAGTGCCCAGTTCAGTGCATTATTCAAGAGACGCTCTCTTGCGGGGTCAAAGGAATCATTCGGCTTGAATACATGGCTGATTGTCATATTGGCGAGCAGGATTTCGACTGAATCGATTGTTCTGCCCTTGTATGCGACCATGCTTCCCTTTTCCCCGGTTGCGGTATGCGAGAAGTCGACGACAGTTTTACCTGAATAACCGTCAAACCCATAATAGTAACCCGACTTTCCTGGAATCTTGACGGTATCCCCTATGTTGAATTCTTTTGTCAATGGGTGGTCTTCAAGTACAGCCCCTTGTGCTCCGGCTTTGTTATTATGTTCAAAAATAGTTTTTGGATCCTGGTTAAATTCCTGCAAATAGCGAATGGAACCTCTTCCACCCGCCTGGCCAGTCCAAATGACCGATTTGCGTTTTTCATCCAGGGCTTTTTGGAATGCGAGGAAATCCTCCTTTGACGGGACAAGGCTCGGTGCATAATCCGAGTTGGCGAAAACAACATCCACCTCGTCCAATTTGTCTATATCCTGATAATTGAGGTACATCACCTTGTAACCTCTTTCCTCAAGATACTGCTTATACGATGTTCCCGAAGCAGTCAGGTCCACAATCACTCCAATTGTTGGAGAAGGACGTAATTTCACCTTCAGGGAAACTTTTTGTTGATCTGTCACCTTCAGGCTAACATCCTGGCGTACATATCCATCTTTTTCAATCCTTGCTGTGTAATCTCCCGGCTCAACCTTGGAGATCACATATTGTCCCTGTAAATTTGTCACTGCTTCTCTTGGTTTTCCCAGGATGGTGATCTTCGCACCCTCTAGAGCATTTCCATCCTTAGAATCTTCTACTGTTCCGGAAATCATTCCGACATTCTCAGCCGGAGAAAGCCTAATCTCCTTCGGTTCACTATCCACTTCTGCTTTAGCCTTCAAGGTTTGAGCACTATACCCATAGGCACTGATTTCAATATCGTATTCTCCTGGAAGGATGGCGATCGTAAAGCCTCCATCCTCGCTGCTTGACTGAGTCTGGAACGGCTGTCCCTTTACCTTGATATCCGCCTTCAAAGGAATGCCCTGTTCATCGACAACCTTCCCGCTGATTACGGGATATTCGACATTGGCAGCCCATAATACCGAGTTGATCAGTAGCTGTTTTCCTTCCTCTGTGTAGTCTTTCGCTCCATGATAATAACCAAAACCGTGGCCGCTCATCAGCAATTCTGCACTTCTGGCCGTCCGTGGTTTATAAGCGATTCCTAGACCATGGGAGGCATCAGAACCTTCATGTTTGATTTCAGCCAGAGGATAACCGCTGTAGTCCTTGAAATATCCGATATAGCTGGCAGCCGGAGACAGGATTTCAAGCAATTCTCCATCTTTTGCTCCATTGAAGATAGGATGCTCTTCGAGAACTTTATATTGAGCAGCTTCTGTCGTTTTCCTTATTGTTTTCAGCTCTTTTGGATCATTCCTGTAACTCACAAGCTGCTTGATTCCGCCGCCCCAAACCGCATCACCGAAGATCAGGCTGGTCTGTGCTTTGTCGGCAGCAGCAAACATTTCATCGTTTATAGCTGATGAACTAGGATCATTGAAGAAAATAACATCAAACTCATTCATTTTTTCACTTAAGTCTGCAGGCTGTACATCCCTGACTTCAACTCCGATTTCTTTAAATAATGCCTTGAAGCTTTTCTCTGTTGAATAGTAGTCACCTACAACTCCAACAGATGGCATTGGATTGATTTTGATATCCAGATCCCCTGTATGACGTGCCACATCAATGCTTTGCTTATTGGTGATGTACCCATCCTTGCTGAAAGTAATTTCGAATACCTCTTCCGCTAATCCTGAGATTGTATATCGTCCATTCGCTGTGGTCTTTACTTGTTCTACTGTTTCTCCCGTCTGGTTCTTCACAGAAACAAGGACGTCGGAAAGCTCCATGCCAGATACTGAATCCTTGACAATGCCTTCCAGGACACCTTTTTCGGATTCACCAAGTGCGATTTGAACAGATGCTGGAGATCCATTGGCTACTGTGATCGTCTCTGACTTAGAGCCCAGCCCCTTCGAACGTACTTCCAGCTTAAAGGTTCCTTCATCATGGAAAAGGGCAAAGCTTCCGTTTTCGTCTGTTTTCGCTTTTACGCCAGTTTCCACTACTTCGATAGATGCTTCAATAGGTTGTCCTGTTGAATTGGTTATTGTACCAGTGACCATTCCATATTTCGTGTTGTACAGGTAGTCAATGCTATTGAACAGGATTTGCTGCTGTCCGCGCAGCCAGGCTTTCGATGATTCCCATGGAACTGTAGCATGACTTGACAACAATAAATGGGCACTGTTTTCAGAGACAGCATTATAAGCGACACCCGACCCGACAAAACCAAGATCGGTGCTTCCGATTTTTCCGATTGTCCTTCCTGAATACTGGTTGAACCAGGCAAAATCAGCGTTCTTTTCTAACACATTGATTCTGTCTCCTGCTTTGTATCCTTTGAAGATAGGATGTTCTGCTTCAACCTGGATTCTGATATCTCCAACATCATAATCATGGCCCAGCTCTTTAGGATTATTATAGAAGTCTTTTAAATGGTGAATGGATCCATAATTCCCCCCCCACTGGTCAGTGAAGATGATGCTGACATGATTCGCTTCTGCTTTTTCAACCAATTCTTTAAACTGTGCCTCTGTTGGCTTGATTCCATCTGAACCATAGCCTCCATTTAAGTAAACCACTTTATAACGGCCGATTTCCCCAGCCACGTCCCATTCCCGCTCTTCAGCTGTATACCCATTTACGTTCAGCAGAGTCGTGATTTCACCCTTGTAATCATTCAAAACCGCAATGTCAATTGGCTGCAATTCGAATGTCATATCCGTATTTTCACCGGCTTTAACCACTATTTCCTTGCTGCCTGACTTAAATCCATTCATAGAGATCGAAGCAATGAAGGTTCCTTCAAACACTTCTTCTTGTGAAAACACCCCTTTGCTGTCTGTTTTACCCTTTACTGGTGATTCTTTTAATTCAACCCCTGCTCCCTCGACAGGCCTGCCAGTCCGCTGGTCTTTTACCTGGATGGAGAATGAGCCTTTAGCAGCATCTTTAAGTTCATAGTCTTTTGTTAAAACATACCCGGAAGATAACTCAACTTGTTCAGTAATTTGTTTTTTGCCGTAAGATGAGATCCGGATCGTATAATCTCCTGGAGTCTGTTCTAATAGAAAAGCCCCATTTTTATCTGTTTCAATTGAATTTCCTGTTTCCGCAACAGTGACAGTACCCTGAATGGCATTTCCACTGGTATCTTTCAATGCACCTTTTACAGACGCTGGTGAATTGTAACTTTGAACACCGTTCTGGTAAGGCACGAATACTTGCCCTGGAAGAATCGGAATACCAGAAGTACTGTAAACCGGAAGGCTGAAATCCTTCAATCTTTCACCGGTATATACATCAAGGACAGAAAGGTTTCCGCTTGTGCCTGCAAAGAATAGAAGCCCATTAGCGGATACAGAACCATTGTTCAGCGTCGTTCCGACGGCACGGTTGTTCCAGAGTTCCTCACCAGTTTTCGCATCAAAAGCGCGCAATGCAAGCTGTACAGCTGAACCGATCACAACGATATCTTCATAGACAATTGGAGACCCTGCCTGAGTATCTCCGATTCCGCCTGCTTTCCACTTTTCTTCGCCCGTTTTCGCATCCAGGGCATACAGTGTGCCGCCTTCTGTATTGAAATTGGTACCTGCAACAAAAAGTGTTCCTTTATCGTATACCGGCTTCGATGCAACTCCTTCATTGACAAGCGTTTTGCTCCATACTTCACTTCCGTCTTCTACACTAAGACCTCTTAGTTTTTGATTATCATAGCTGCCGATAAATAACATCCCGTCGCCTGCGCTTGGACCGAAATAAGCAGGTGCGCCAAGTTCAACGCTCCATTTCTTTTCTCCTGTTTCAGCATTCAACGCGATCAGTTTTGCCTGTTCTCCAAGGTCCGATGCAACAAACAGTGTTCCGTCAATATATAAAGGAGATTCATAGACACCTATTGCACCTGTGTTTGCTGTCCAAATAATGCTGCCTGATTTTAAATCGAGGGCATAAATCTTTCCATCCTGTCCGCCTGAAAGGTAGACTTTGTCCCCTTCTATCGTTGGTGAAGACCTATTTGAACTTCCAATCTTCACTGTCCATAGCTCTTTTCCGGTTATAGTATCCACGGCAATAACTGATCCGCTGTCAGTGACCAGAATCAATTTGCCTTTGGCTGTTGCAGGAGTGGAAAATAAAATCTGTCCTTTCCCTGTTGTATCATAGTTCCATCCTTCAACAAGGGCATCCAGGTCTATGGCGTTTCCGGAGACAGCATTCCGGTGCATATTGCCGTTAGCCATACTCCATTCTTTATTTGTCTGTGAGGCGTTCGCTTTGACCTTCAGTTCAAGAGAGAGATTCTTGCTGACTTCGATTTCCTTTGCCTGGCCAGTTATTCCTTCGCCGGAAATCTGGAGAGCATATTTCCCAGCTGGCAGATTCTTGATTTCAAACTTGCCGCCTGCATCCGTTCGATAAGTGGATAGAGGAGTTCCTTTTACCCTTACAAAGGCATAAGGAATTGTTTCTCCTTCTTCATTTGATACACTTCCTTTTACACTAAAAGTATCAGCATTCTCCAATACCCAGTTCACAGATTCTGTTTCGCCCTTCTTCAGCTGTATGGTGGATTCCAAATCCTTATAGCCAAAGGAAGTGACCTTGACATGATGGCTGCCTTCCCTGATTTTGAACTTGAAACTCCCCTCTTTTCCAATGTCATAGGACAAACCTTCTTCCGCTATTTCAAGTTTTCCAGGTAATGGCTTTCCATCCTTGTCAGTAAGCTTTCCGGCAAGTTCCCCGGCAAAGGCTGTTTCGGTGACAGCCTGGTAAATATTGATGATTCCGCTCCCATAAGAATCATTGGGCAGAGTACCCATATGAGGTTCAACTCTGGCAGTCTGTTTAAGTGTTTCTTTTATCTGGTCCACTGTCAGGCCTGGATTCGCCTGCAATAAAAGCGCGATTGCCCCTGTGACATGCGGAGTGGCCATCGAGGTACCGCTGATCGTATTGTATTTTCCTTCATTTCGCTGTGATGGCCAGGCTGAATAGATCTTGTGGCCAGGAGCAGAGATATCCGGTTTGATAAGTCTCTGCTCATTTCCATTCTCATCCTTCCAAAAAACGGGACCCCGACTTGAAAAATAAGCTGTTTGATCATAAATATCTGTTGCACCTACAGCGAATGTTTCCGGAAAACTTCCCGGTGAACCAATTGTTTGTGAGCCAGGTCCATCGTTGCCAGCTGCAAAAGCTGGGAAAATCCCTGCTGAGACCCATGCTTTAACATCTTCATAAAATTCGAGATTATAAGTATTGGCATTTCCCCATGAATTGTTGACCACATCCGGAGCCTTTGAAGGGTCCCCGCCTGGAGCCATGAACCATTGGAATGCCTGATGGATGGCAGATAGGGTTGTCGAACCGCCGTCATTAAAGATTTTAGCGGCAATCCATTCAGCCTCAGGAGCTACACCAATCGGCTCTCCGGCCCCTCCTCCAACTGCAGTGCCCGCTACGTGGGTTCCATGGCCAAATCCATCATTCGGCGTTTTATACCCCTGACCCGACAAGTCAATCCAGGAGTATTGATGGCTGCCGTCCCGACCGCGATAATTTTGCTTAAGGGCTTCATGGTTTCCATCAACTCCCGAGTCCATGATCCCAACGACAATCCCTTCACCTTTCAACCCGTATTTTCCCCACACATTTGTGGCATGAATTTTTTCAAGTCCCCATTCAGGCAGTCGCGGAGGAGATTCTTCTACTGTCACCTCCGGAAGGCTTAAGGTTTCGTCAAGGGAAATTTCCGCAATATCCTCACGTTTCTTCAATTCATCCAAAGCTTCCTTTGTGACCGAAGCAGTGATTCCATTGATGATCCAGAGTGTCTCTTTCTTTTTGGCTTTTCCCTTTGTCTCCATTGCTGAAAGTGCCTGCTGTAATCCCTTTTGGGAATTGTCCGCTTTTTCTTTGAGATGGTCTTGAATTGATTTTATTTTTTCTGCACGACTTTTCTTTTCTTTTACCTGGGGATAAATCTTGTTAAGATCAGGTTGTTCCTTCATCCTGATGATGACATCAATTTCTTGCTTCTTCTCCAAGGCTTTAAGGAGAACTGCTTCCTTATCCTTTTCCTTTTCAGCCGCTGTTTGTTTATCACCTTTCAATGGTGGCGGTTCAATCCCCAGTCCATCTAACAGGTTCGTCAGCTCTTTATCATCGGCTGACGCAGTTTTGTTCTCTGTTGTTTTACTTGATTCATGTTCTTTTTCCCGTTCTTTTTCGAGTACGAGTTCTTCTTTTGAAAAACTAGCTGGTTTCTGTGTGGTTGCAATGGCTAGCTGTGATGAAAAGGTCGAAAATACCATGATGAAGGCCAGTATTACCGCTGAAAGCTTCCTTGCAGTCTTCTTCTTCGATAATCTTCCCAAGTTTCTTGCACCCCCTGAAAATTTGATTACCGAAGGAATACTGCAAAATATTGTAAAAACCTTTAATTATTTTGAATATTTATACTTTTCAGATTAAAATGATTAAAAAGCATTACTTCCCCGATGGAAAATATAGTAAATAAGTAATAGCCTGGGCAAAAATAAAAGACCATCTAATGGTCTCAATTGCGGTCAAAAGTCATTGGCGGGAATGACTTTAGCGTTGCAGGTCTTTTCATAAAATTCAATAGGCCCCGCTTGATCAATGATAATTTCTTTGTACCCCATCTTGCTCATTTCTTCCAGGCAAAAATGCAACAAGGACTCTCCAATACCCTCTGCTCTTTTGTTTTTTCCCACACCCATCGGTCCAAAAAATCCTGGCTTTTGAATATCAAAAGCTGCAAACCCTACGATCTCCTCCCCATCCTGGTCAAAGGCAACATATATGGATGATTTCTGCAGTGCTATGGCTTCCTGGATAGATTCCATCCATCTGGACCCAAATTCTTCATGGATGAATCGTATCAATTTTTCCCCATCCTGATTACTTAACATCTTGATATATTTGTATTTTCCTCCGGTAGAAGCGTACCCTTCCAAAGATAATATCATGTCCCTTGAACTGGTAGCTATATTCAAAAGAGAACTTGCCTGATCCCTGGTTAATAATCCTTCTATTTGCCCTGTCTTGATCAGTGCTTTCAGGACATGTCCCTCATTGAGAAAAATTTGGTTGTAGTTTTTCATATAGTTGACCGCTTGCCGGAGTACTAGTTTAGTTGATGGACAAACTGGCAGATTAAATGATTGGCAGAACTCATATGGCATGGTTTCTTCATGGGGAATTAAAGATTTCCTCACAAATGAAGGGTCAATTCCACTTTTCTGCTTTGCCTCCCATACCGGGAACGAACCATCATTCAGACAGCCAAGCAATAGATGACCCGGCAAAATGCATGGACTAAAAGAATCCTCTCGCTCTTTTTCCGCAATTTCCAAGACTTTATTCATTTGTTCAGTAAGTTTCAACTGCATTCTGCCTCCCCCTTCACCATTTTTATCGAGTGCTTAATTAATAAGAGAAGGTTATTAGATTTACGCACTTATTTTCAGGTTTTCATCTTTTCTTCTAAGCGTAGAGTAACTGTGTAATGCCATTCCTAGCATGACAAGCACTATACCTGCCCGGGATAAAGGAGATGGCAGCGGCATCGAAAGGATTAAATATTCACCAGCTAACGCAAAGAGCACCTCCATTGACTGGGTCGCTTCGACACCGGCAAGCTTGGACATATTCCCCCGCACTAAATCTGTTGCCCTGAAAAACAACACGGTAGCGATTACTCCTGAGGCAATGGCTACAAGGAGGGATTGCAGGCTTTGGCTCATGGACGGAGGTCCCTCCGTAACATAACCGAAAACAGCAAGACAGAGCCAGAATGGCAGGCTGGCCAGGGTCATGCCAAGCACTCGCTGATAGGCATCAAGACTTCCATTGGTAACATCCATCATTTTTCGATTGCCAAGTGGATAAGCAAAAGATGCAATCAATACTGGAATCACTCCAAGCAATACCATATGGAGAGGAATCTGCCGTGCATGCTCGATCTGCATCAACAGGATGCCCATTAAGATGACAACGGACATCCCAAGTCCTTTAAAAGGAATTTTCCCTCTGACAGCTACTAAACCATCGTTAGTCTGCTTTCTTTCATAAAACAGGGGACTGAGAAAAGCACCAGATATAATCGTGATTTGCCAAGTACCTGCAATCAGCCATCCAGGTGAATAGGCAGCCGCATATGTCAGTGGTGCATAAAACAGGACAAATCCAATAAAGCTCCATAAAAACCATGGAAATGGATTTTGTTTTATATGCTGGAGTAATGGTTTTAAGTTCTTCCTTGCGGCTACTATTGCCAGCAGGAACGGGACCATGAATATGTATCTTAATGAAGCACTCCAAATCCAGCTTCCACCTGATAATTCCATTGACTGATTAAGGACGAAGGTAAAAGCAAAAAAGAAGGCAGCTAGAACACCTAACAAAATTGGACCCATTTGTTCACTTCCCATTCTTGATTCGGAATCTTTTTCAATCTATCATACTATCTCAACCCAAGTTTTTCCACACGAAAAAACAGACACCTGGTATCCCAGGTGCCTCAAGTGCAAAGGTCTTAATGTTCATAGTTTATTTCATCCGGTTTTTCATAGGTTACATATGTTCCCGCAATAAAATCATGAATCGCTCTTTTATCCTGGCGCAATCCTACCATGAAGGCACTGACAATGACCCCAATCCCCAATGTCAAAAGATAAACAAGCCCCGCGACAACTGTACGCATCAGCATCGTACCAAAACCAAGCTTTTCGCCATTCACCTTCGCAATTCTTACTCCTACAATCTTCTTTCCAACGGTATACCCTGACCATATTACTGGCACTAGAACAGTGTATAGCAGGTTGATTGTGGAAGTAAATGCGTTATCTTCCGCGTTGCCTGTTATCAGGTAACTAATGAGTGAAAGTGGTACACCGATGATCAAACCATCCAAGATTGCTGCTCCTAGCCTCACCCAAAAACCTGCTGGTCTGCCCATAACATTCCCTCCTAGAAGTAAATGAATCCACTGTTTTTTACACATGAGAATGCATTGAGCGGATTCTTGTGGTCATACATATTAATACTTAATGCAAATATGGATTATTTATTCTTATTTGTTTGGCTCTGCCGGTCTAATTGCTTATTACCATCAGTCCATTCATGTTTTTCTTTTTTGGTACTGATCGATCAAATCATCAAGCCTTTTGAGCTGAAAGGTGTAGTCATAAATAGCTGAACCGATAATCGTAAGACGCAGTCTGTCATTTCGCTCCATTTCCTTATCCTCCATGATCGATTCAAGGAAATATCCGCTTTCCTGGACAATAGGATCTACATTAACTTCCTTGATCTTGCCAGAGTATTTCAGGAGAATCAGTTCATGGTATTGGATCAGTTCTTCAAGATGATCATCAAACTCGCTGGTCTCCTCCGACTGTGGCCGGATTTGAAAGAAATGGTCCTCCACGATATCAAGAAGTCTCAATCCGTGGTGAAGACAAGCAAGCATTTGCTTGAAAACTACCAGTTCCCTCACATCCAGAGATTTGACCTTTGATATTTTCTCTCTCTCTTCGTCGAGTATTTTATATAGTTCTTCCAATTTGGCAATATCTTTTCGCACTTGAACCCACTGTGTCTTAAATGTCTTTTCAGTAAGTTCATTGGATATTGCTGTCCTGATCAGCAATGACAATGTTTTAAAGCTGCTATCCATTTTTTCGGTGAAATTTTTATTGAAATTAGGCGGATAAACGGTGAGGTTCACGAGAAATGCCGATCCCATTCCTACAAGGACTATCAAAAACTTATTGGCGGCTGTAATGATACCTTCAAACTCCTGGGAACTCATCATGATCAAGACCGTAATAACTGTTAAGGATATTGAACTTTCCATTTTAAGCTTCAGACTAATGATGATGACAATCATTGTTACCAGGCCGATGACAACAGGGTTGTTTCCGAATAAGTATATGGAGGCCACTGCGATGATTGCACCGACTAAATTAGCCTGGAATTGCTCTAACACTTGTTTCCAGGAGCGATAAATCGACGGCTGGATCGTAAATGTCGCTGCAATGGCCGCAAAAACCGGCGGCTCTAATCCAATCCATTTTGTTATGTATAAGGCCAGGGCTACTGCGATTCCTGTTTTCAGCACTCTTGGACCTAAAGTAATCATGGAAAACCCACTTTCTTTTAAAAGAAAATTTATCTATTCTATCATTACCTTGATAGGCAGGATAGAAACTCATTGGGGCTAAACACTCTCTTAAATATCATGTTTTTAACAGACAAAGAGGTTATCCTTCCCTTTATCGGGAATAATATTCTAGCAGCTTTTTTAAAAGGTGGGAACAAGATGCTGAAATTAGAACGAAATCATGACCCCAGGAAAAATGCTGAATTGATCTCACGCATAACCGGGAAAAACTTATCGACGGATCAATTGATCAGTGAAACAAACCAATTATTCAGGGAAGCCAGCGAGGATTACAAACCTCTATTAATGGATTCGAATAAAAATCTATCATCCTTTTTCACTAATTTCCGGAATAGCGTGAGGAGAGTATTCCAGACTAAATCAGCCTTCGATGGTTCTGTTCATTATGACACGATCGTTGACGTAAATGGCAATGTCTTTCCGGAATGGATGGAAAAATTGAATGAAGAGTATAAACATCTGGTTAAAGAAATTAATCGGGAGGTTCATATTGAAGACTTCGGAGCGGTCGGAGATGGTATGACAGATAATACCGAAGCTTTCAGGATGGCCCTTGGACATGGGCATGTGAAAGTATATGTACCAGAAGGTATATTCATGGTGAAAGAAATAAAACTGCCATCCTATACAAGCCTTGTCGGCGCCGGAAAAGGAAAAACAGTCATCAAGCTTCACGACTCTGCCCCAAAAGGAAAGAGACTTGTAACGAATAAACATCACCGAACGGGAAACCGCAACATTTATGTAAGCGGAATGACACTGGATTGGAATGTTGAACGGCTCGGACATGTTGAAAAAACAAGCACGTGGGGAAATCATTCCAGCTGCCTGTTGTATGCAAATGTAAAATACGGCTGGGTAAAAGATGTCGAAGGTATCAACCCCGGGCTTCATTGCTTCGACATTTCGTCACCTCTATACAATTACTATGGAGATGGCTATCGGGCAAGGGGCGGAAGTGAATTTATCTGGTTGGACAATCTGACAGGCTTCGGTTTTGGCGATGATGGCATTACGACTCATCATAGCGATAACATTTTCATCTCAAATTGCCATATGAGTGATCCAAGCGGTAAAGCACATAAAAAAGGATTTTCGAACTCCAACGGAATAGAAATAGACGATGGTTCGAGAAATGTATGGCTATTGAACAACTCAACCACAAGATGCTTTGGCGGAGTTGAAATTAAGGCCCACCATACCTCTTCTGCCGCAAATAATGTTGTCATCATAGGCCATTTATCGGTGAACGATAATCGCTCCTATAATTTTCGGCATATCGGCCATCACAAGGAGAATGATCCTGAATCAAAAACTGCCATTAACATAACAGCAGCCAATATCATCTCCATCCATCCGGTTTACACCGAACTATATGCCTATTCAGCACCCAGGGCTATGGTTGTTTCTGCGTACAAAAACGTGGCCGTCAACCATTTCACTGCAATCGGTGATCCATCGTATGAATATAATGGCGAGCCTGTCTTAGCCGTCCAGTACAGAGCCCGAAATGTCATGTTGAAAAATATAGAACTACGGGGTTTTTCAACCGCTGGAGCCGACATTAAGGTTTTCGGAGGCAATAATCATGCTGACAATGTGAAAATCAGAAATGTGGTCACAACACATTCTGCACCAAAAGCAATAGAAATCGGGAAGGGCGTAACAAAATCTTCAGTTGAGAAGGTTTTTGCTGAGGCTGTTAATGGCAGGACAGTTGTACAAATAGCTGAAAATGAGGCCGTGATAAAGGATATTCAATCAAAAGGCTTCAGGCAAAATATCTCGGGCCACTCCGGTAATGAAATCACAGTTTGATGATGTGAAACAGAAAGAGGAAGCAGCACAACTGCTTCCTCCATTCAAGCGAGTACCCATTTATGAATTGCCTGAGCAACCCCGCTTTCTCGATTCGTACCTGTAACACCATCCGCAGCTTCCTTGACAACATCCTGGGCATTTCCCATCGCGATTCCCAATCCAGCCTCAGTGATCATCGCAATGTCATTCAGGCTGTCTCCAACTGCCATCACGTTTTCCATTGAAATCCCCAATAATTCGCAGACCTTCTGCAAGCCCTTGGCCTTATTGATTCCTAATGCGTTGACTTCAATATTTTTCAGACTGGAATTGCTTATTTCAAATAAACCTTTTTCTTTTAATTCTTTTAATACACTTTCCCTGATTTCATCCTCTTCAATATGGAAACCAAACTTGAGCCACTTTTGTGAAAACAGGTCCTCTGGCATGTTATTCCTCCAAACGTCTTCACTGCTTGTAGCCCAAAAACCAGTTTTATGCTTCCTGGATAGCTCATACATCCATTGGATATATTCTGTATCGACCGGATTAACTTCAACAAGCTCACCATTTGGTCCCCATATTTCTCCACCGTTAACAGTCACAAGATAGGAAGATAATTCGAGGGAGATTACATAATCCCGCGCTGTTTTGAGACTGCGTCCGGTACTGAGTACCACATTCAACCCTCGTTGTTCAGCTTCCTTGATCGCCTGTCTATTTTCATCTGTAACCTCATGGTTTTCATTGAGGAGAGTACCGTCCATATCTAGTGCAATTAATTTGATAGTTGATTCTTTTCTATTCAAATCGATCCTCCTAAAAAACATTAATTTTCGTTATTGATCCTATCAATTGCCTGTTTTACGGTCGCGAATGTATTGATTCTGGAGAAATCAACTCCGCCTTCCACAGCAGCCTGTGCAAGTTCAGGCCGCATCCCAGTGGCGAACGAGTCCACTCCCAACAAACGCAAGACATTATGAATATCAAAAATATGCTTGGCAATCGCTGCATCGATCGTGACGATTCCAGAAAAGTCAATGATTAACGATTGGACCTTTTGCTGTGCAACCTGTGGGATCGCCCTTTCCATGATCAATCTGGCACGGTCATGGTCCATTTTTCCGACTAAAGGCAAGACTGCTATATTTTCCTGGACCGGTACCACAGGGGCCGACAAGATATCCACCTCATCCTGGACTTCCTGCATCAGTTTCGCAGCTTTCCGTTCGAAGGCAAACACAGTTTCATTAATGCTGATATCAAGCATATTGTTTACTTTTTTATTGATCCATATTAAATCTTCAGTATCTACACCATGTTTGAGACTTATGCCTGCCATCTTATCAATAAACACCATTCTTGTTGGCGGATATCTGAGAAGGATGTCAGAAATTTGTCCCCCTCTAGCAGCTTCCCGCTCTCCATTGTCCTTGCTCCATTCAATCAATCCCTGTGGAGTGGTATCATCTGCATTCCTGATAGAGTCACCAAGAAACCCAAGGTATTCAGTGTAAACAATAATTGCCTGATCAATTTCCTTCTTTGGGATTTCGACACCAACCATTCCAATTATTGAATCTACCAATTCCTTTGCGATAGTTTCGGCATTCTGTTGTAATTCATTTGCCACCGCAGCTGTTGGATTCACAAAGGTCACTTCCCTTTTCTAATAATAATAAAAGTCTATCACTTACTATCAATAGGATACACTTTAAGCGAAAAATAATCTCTTTTTAAATTGCTAATTCATACATGTAATAGAAAATAATCGGGTCGGCCTAGTTAAATAGTAACAAATAAAATTCCGTTGTTTTCTAGTCCCGCATTTAATATTCTTTTGAAATTCGAGTCAATTCAAAAAACTCTTTCTC
Organism: Bacillus sp. ISL-35; assembly: GCF_018613355.1. Taxonomy (NCBI): domain Bacteria; kingdom Bacillati; phylum Bacillota; class Bacilli; order Caryophanales; family Bacillaceae; genus Bacillus; species Bacillus sp. ISL-35. The sequence goes on from NZ_JAGGQK010000014.1 coordinate 158,317, forward strand.
TGGTTTCATCCATTTTGTTCCCTTATCAGAAACAAAATAAATCCCTTCATCAAGGTCATAATAGACAGTAATAGTCAATCCACCAAACTCAATAGTGCTTTTCTCTCTATATAAATGTTGTTGACTTCCTGCATCTGGTGCTTCATTGATCATCTCTCCAATTTGGCTGATTATTTTCCTGTCAGTCATCTTGAAGCAATCCTCACTTCGGTCCGGCTGCTCATTTATACAGACCTCAGATACCTCAGATTCAACCCATTTCATGGCTTTTATTGGTACCCTTTTATCGTATGTGACTTCCGTTTGGTCCATATTCTTGAAATATGATCCGCTGATTGACAATACCCAATCAGTCCCTTTCTTTTCCCAGTTTGAGATAAAGCCGGCTCCATCTTCATTTGAATCCGGTGAGGCCTGCTGCATAATTAAACTCCACCCATTTTGCGGAAGCTCCTTCTCGTAAAACTCCATGACCTGCCGCCAATGATCACCATTTATTTTATAGACTGGGCTATCTGCTTCCAGCCCGCTATAGAGGGGAATATCCTCTGTGCGTTCAGGTATCAGCTCAAGCCCTTCGTATTTTTCTTTTTGGATTTGTTGAAAATAAAATAGTAAGGCAGCTAACAAAAGAACAAAAAAAATCAACCATGGCTTTCTTCCAACCTTCAAGGCAATCCCTCTTTGCTTTTTTCCTTTATAATAATGCAAAAGATGGTAGAATAGAATACTCAAAATTCATTGAAAAGAAAGTGAGGTGGAAGAGTGATGACAAAGAGTAGAGAAGGCAAGAATCGGATTGATATCAAACCTGGTTCAAAAGTAAATATAGTCCTTAAAGCAGACCAGAAAACAGGAAAACTCACTCAGGGCATCGTTAAAGATATCCTGACCAATTCGAACACACATCCACACGGAATCAAGGTTAGGCTGGAAGACGGTCAGGTTGGACGTGTAAAAGAAATCCTGGAATAAAGGATATTCCCTCCCCGTTACCGACCGCATAAAAAAAAGCATTAAAGGATGGCACCTTTAATGCTTAACTTCTTTTTTCTCTTACTTTATCAACGATCAAGTTATTCAATCGCGGTGCGAGCTGGAACAAGATTGTTCCGATAAAAGCAATCACCAGAATGTAGATACTTGCGAAAACCTTTAATTCACCTGTCGCCAGCGCAGCGATGATTACGGAAAACTCCCCTCGCTGAGTCAGGGATAACCCTGCTTTTAACGAATCACTTCTGGACAGCCCATACCATTGTCCTCCTATGAATCCAACAATTAATTTATGGAGCAATGACCACACTACGAGAACGACCAGCAGTCCTAAATAAGGAATATCGCTCGTCAATTGAATGTGAAGACCAAAATTCAGGAAAAAGAATGGAAGGAATATATTCCTTACTGGCAATGCTGCTTTTTCAACCTTGTCCTTTATTGTTAACTCAGAAAGCATCATACCAGCGAGGAAGGCACCGATTACCTCAGATAGCCCCAGCATTATGGCAACTCCTCCGTAGGTGAGGGCAATTCCGGCAATCAAAACGATGAATATGTCATCCTGGTTAATTTCTTTTAGAATTGATTCTGCCTTTTTAAAGACAACTTTTGCAAAAAACACGGCAATCCCGGCGAGAATGCCTATCTTCAATAAAATCATTAAAAAATCAGTAACCGTCAATCCTTTACCAGAGAGACCAATAAGTACTGTTACAAGGACGGGAGCTATCAAATCCTCAAAAACCAGAATCAAAAGCATAAACTCGGATTCTTTATTCTCAGTCCTGTTCTTGTCCTCCAGCAGTTTTGCCGTAATCGACGAACTGGTAGCATAGACAATACCCCCAACGATCAAGGATGATACCCAGTCCAGTCCAAACAGCACGCTGATCCCAGCAGTTACAAAAACCCCTAGCACCACATCCAGCAAGCCGCCCTTCCAAACCCTGGCACTGTTGGATATCAACCTGTTAACTGGGAATTTCATTCCTAGAATAAAAAACAACAGGACTAATCCAATCTCCCCTGCCACTTCAATTACTTTGGATTCTTTAATAACTAAGGATAAAACCAGTCCAAGTAAAATATATAATAATATATCTGGAATTTTGATCAACTTGATGCCAACCATGCCGATCAGAAAAAGCACCAATAAAAATATTCCAATGACTAAGGTCAAATTCAATACCAAACATCACCTTTTCGTTTTTTAAAAAGCATTTACCTTCCTATTTTCTACCCAAATCATTACATTTCAACACTGGAAAATTGAACTACTCACTGACACGATGAGAACTATTGAAGATTCACACATTAAATGTAACCATACTTTCAAACAGTACATTTATTTTTTTTATGATAAAATAAACTATATATTCTATTCGGTAGAAAGACTAAGGGGGAAGAAATGAACAGCAGTCAAGAAGCAGCTCTTGCACGGCAGCAGCACAAGGGTATTACTAAAACAAAACTAGCTAAAAGAATCTTTTTCATCATTTTGGGAGCCGTCCTGATGGGAGTAGGAATTGAGGAATTCCTCGTCCCCAACAGAATTTTGGACGGCGGAATTGTTGGCATTTCGATCATCCTCTCACATTTAACAGGCTGGCGCCTCGGCCTCTTTATCTTTGTATTGAACATTCCTTTCTTTTTCATTGGGTATAAACAAATTGGAAAAACATTCGCACTTTCTACCCTTCTGGGAATCACTATTTTGTCATTAACAACAAGCTTTCTTCATGAAGTGCCTGTTTTCACTGAAGATTTGCTACTGGCCACCGTATTCGGAGGAATCGTTCTCGGTGCTGGTGTAGGCATAGTCATCCGCTACGGCGGATCTCTGGATGGCACTGAGATTCTTGCAATACTGGCGAATCGCAGACTCCCATTTTCAGTCGGTGAAGTCATCATGTTTTTTAATATCTTCATTTTTGGAACCGCAGGATTTGTGTTTGGCTGGGATCGTGCGATGTATTCGATTCTTGCTTACTTCATCGCTTTTAAAACAATTGATATCGTGATTGCCGGGCTGGATGAATCAAAAGCAGCTTGGATCATCAGTGACCAGCATAAGGAAATCGGTGAAGCCATCCTTGCCCGGCTTGGCCGGGGTGTAACCTATTTAACTGGTGAAGGAGCATACACCGGGGATGACAAGAAAGTCATTTTCTGTGTCATTACCCGTCTGGAAGAAGCGAAACTAAAATCAATTGTCGAAGAGCTTGATGAAACTGCATTCCTTGCTGTAGGAAACATTGCTGAAGTACGCGGGGGAAGATTCAAGAAACGAAATATCCATTAGTGATTCTTTACACCGCATCAAAAAGCGAAGCCCAGAGCATATCTGGGCTTTTGGTTTATCCATCAATAAATTTGACAGCCTCATCATTCTTCCGCTGGTGCTGCATCAACAGCAATTTGATAGGCATCAAGTAAATTGGACTTTTCACCCTCACTTTCAAGGCCAACGAGAAATTGGTCTTCACCATGGTCCTCAACTTTCATTACCACAGTGTCATCTCCATCTCTCAACATCGCATAAGATTTTCCATTCATTTCAAATAATGCTTCTACTTCGAACTGTCTCTCATTTCCCCTATCATCCCTTACGGTTACCAGATCCCTGACTGAATCGTGATCCATAGCTGCACACCTCCAACATTTAATGATTTTATTTTCCCCTTCTCTCACAATTGATATAAATTTTCATTTTATTCGATTGTTTGGCAGAAAATAAAACATCTAAATCAAAATTATGAATGAATTTAAAATAAACTTTTAAATCCCATTCTTCATTTTCATCTATATAATATTTCTCACACACGTTATTTGGAGGTGCCCTTCTTGAAGACAGCTGGTATCATTCTTGGCTCAATCATCGTTTCATTCGCATTCAACCTATTCCTGATTCCCCATGGAGTCATGAGCAGCGGAATCAGTGGTCTTTCCATCATTTTATCGATGCTAACTTCCGTCAACACAGGTATTTACAATTTCCTGTTGAACTTTCCCCTGCTGGTTATTGGTTATTTGAAATTAGGAAGAAAATTTATTTTATACACAATCCTTTCCGTCATTACAATCTCCATTGCACTTTATGTTATACCCGTATTCAAACTAGCGGAAGATCCGATTCTTTCTTCCATTTTCGGAGGGGCAATCGTCGGTTTGGGAATTGGTATAATCTTTCGCTCGTCAGGTTCATCTGGCGGATTTGATATCATCGGCATGCTTCTTACCAGACGTAAAGACTTCCCGATGGGAACACTTTTGTTTGCAATGAATTCTATCGTCATTTTGCTATCAGGCTTCTTATTCAGCTGGGATGCGGCATTGAATACTCTTGTTTCCATTTTCGTACTGGGAAAAGTGATAGATAAAGTGCATACCTATCACGTGAAGCTTACTTTGATGATCATTACCAGAAAAGGCGAGGAAGTGAAGCAGCATTTGCTTAAAAATGTCTATCGCGGTGTGACGGTTGTCGACTCTGTTGGCGGATACTCCAATGAGAAAAGCAATGTCATCATTACGGTCATTTCCCGGTATGAACTTACCGAAGTCAAAACACTAATAGAAGAAATTGATCCAGAGGCGTTTGTGAATATAACAGAAACCCTGGAAGTAATGGGCCTTTTTCACCGAAAACAACACTAAACCCCAATCAAGAAGCCGGAAAATCCGCTTCTTGGTTGCCCTCTGAAAATTTACAGGAAAAATCATCTTGAAATTTTTCTGGATTCGTCATATAATAATTAAGTCGCTGAAATGCACAAACCAATATATCATGTCCCAGTAGCTCAGCAGGATAGAGCAACAGTTTCCTAAACTGTAGGTCGGGAGTTCGAATCTCTTCTGGGACGCTTAAAAACCTTGATCATGAATCAAGGTTTTTTTATTTGGTCAGATAATATTAATTTTTCAACTTTTCCGGTTTGCCTAGTCGCTTACACTCTATTTTCACTTTCTTTGATTTTATTTATTTTTTGTTATAAATAATGCTTAATCTTCCATATATTTTTTATCTTTTTAATCAAAGTTCGTTCTTTTGATAATGAGAACACATCAAATTTTTGACGAAGACCTTCCCCCAGAATATTAAAGGTTAAAATCGTATAAGTAATCGCTAAAGCCGGGAAAATGGGAATCCAGGGAGCTTTTATAATATCGCTCCTCGATTTTTCCAAAAGTGCCTGCCAATCATAGGTCGCTGAGGAAATTTCCAATACCCCTCCCTCAAGCATCAAAGTCTTTGAAGCTATGAAATATCCAAAGAGCGCAAGCTGGCCGATTAACAAAGTTACTCTGCTTAGGTCATTGCAGAAGTTAACGATCATGATTTGTGAAATATTTGGCAGATAATAGTTCAAAAATAATTTAAACGGACTGTTTCCTATAACAATTCCAGCTTTGACATATTCCTTTTCAGACAAATCATGCAAATCGTTTGAGAGAAGGGTACTCACTCTGCCAACTTCTATCAGTGCTAGTAGAAGAATGGACCAGTACATAGGCAGCATGGAGTCTGTTTCATTCTGCCAAATAGGTTTTGACAGCACCAAAATAATGATTGCTGAAAAAACGGCTGGCACGCTGCTGAATAATGAATTCCAGCCATTCGAAATGATATTTGCTAAGCCACGTTTTGGTGAAGAAAGGATCGCTAACGGAAGGGCAATCAAATACCTAAGAAAAGTAATTAAAAATATGTAACGCAATGTGTCTTTAGTCCCGATGATAAGCAGGCTTAACATATCCCTGCCGTCACTGTCAGTACCAAGTGGATCTTCAAATGATGGAGGGAATGGTGCCCTTGCCATCGCTCCACCCTCGTAAAACCTCATGCGGCTGTCAGCAGGACTTGGATTCACAAATGAAAACTCTTCACCAAACAACGCTAGAAACACAAGCAATCCCAGCATCAACAATCCCAGCAAAAAAGACCAATTCTTTTTCATCACTAACCCCCTGCTTTCTCTCTATAACTAAGGCTCAATAAAAACAATTTTTATATTTTGGGTGTGATATTTATGAGCACAAACAGAAGACAGATAAAGATTAATATAAAAAGATACCTGATTCCCGTCATCATGATTTTAGCGATTGGACTAAACTTTTCAGCAATGTATTTATGCTGCAGCAGGATACTTAGCAATTGGGATAAGAACAAAACCAGCATAAAGCATATGGAAAACTCGACAGCCAGGCCCATCTCATTATGTTTGGGATCGTTACTGCGCTGAATTGCATATAATAATCTCCATGCCGCTCCTTTATAATCCAGCAGCCACTCGACCATCAATAAGTTCGACAGGATATATGTCATGACCGAGGGAATATGCTGGGTAATTGTTAACATACATTTTTTCAAGATGTGTTTCTTAATCACAGCCTTTTCCGGAAACCCCATTGCCCTTGCCGTTCGAATATACATGGCGCCATCCTCATTTGATAATGCTGCAGAAGTTACTCTCGCAAGATACATTAGCGGGTACAATGCGACCAATACTGAAGGAAGAAGAAAATTGTACCATTCCTCACCCCCGAACCAGTCGATGAACCTAAAATGGTACAGGACGATCCATTGCAGGGATAAGATGAGAAAGAAATCCGGCAATGAAGTTACAAACGACGTTAGACCATGGCCGAGGCCAGTCAGTACATTTTTTTTGCGATAATCAAAGATTCCTTTTGCAATCCCAAAGGGTACCGCTAATACAAACGCTGTGATAATGATGGGCATACTCTTGAACAAATATGTATCAACTGCAGCTTCAAATTGTTCACCAGTCCTTGTTGTGCCTAAAGATCCCTCCGAAACAGCCAAGAGGAACAAGTCATGCATCTTTTTGACTATTTCTTCAATTGGAAACAGGGACTGCATCTTCCCAAAGAAATAGGTGATACTCCCTGCTCCAAAGTAAAAGCCGATCCCGAGAAAGATTACGGTCAAATAAAGAATCGTAAGTAAATCTCTTCCAATATATTCCTTTTTATACATCTTACGTTCCCTCCCAACCTTCCATAATTCAGGTTATGAAAAAGAGATAAGGAGAATGTATCTATTTCTTGCAAAAATTTATTTTTGTGCTTATCATTTAAACTTTCTTTCTAAAATTTTGTTTCAAAGAAATACTAGTTTTTGATAAGTATATGGAACTAAAGCCTATTAAAATCGTCTATATAAGTGGTTAGATAAAAGCTAACGATTGAATGGGGATTAAAATGAACTGTTTGTGGTATTTATACACCATGAGCAATTCAGCAAGGGGGATACGACATGAAAAATAAAAAGAAAGATTTGCCTTATCTATTACTTTTACTGGTCATGCCAGTATTGGGCATGATTTACAAATTAATAAATAACAATCCCAGGGAGGCAGTAATCCTTTCAACTGACTTGGACAAAATGATTCCCTTCCTTCCGATTTTTATCATACCCTATATCATATGGTACGGTTTTATTTTAGGCTATTTGGTTTATTTTTGGTTTAAGGATACACGTGTTTATATAAAGACATTGACTTTGATTGTCGTGGGAGAATTAATCTGTTTCCTGATCTATTTCTTCTTTCAAACAACCGTCCCCAGACCAGGATTGGCAGGAGATGGAATCCTTATCGACCTCGTCGGAATGATCTATAGCCATGACCAACCCTTCAATGCTTTCCCTAGTATCCATGTGTTGACTACATTCACGATCATTCTTGGCAGTCTACACATTCAAAACAAGCATATCATCCACAGGATTTTCATACCTTTAATGGGATCATTGATCATCATCTCGACGCTTTTCGTAAAACAGCACTATATCCTTGATATGTTTGGCTCCATGTTCTTGACTTCTTTCATCTACGGCATTGTTTTTGATGTATTGGAGTTCAAAGTGGCTAAAGGATCGGAAACAGTTTACGTAAAAGAGTAAAAAAACAGCAAGGCCACAAAAGAGCTGGAAAACACAGCCCTTTGTGGCCTTCTTTATTAATCTGAATCTTCGTCACTTCTAACGTCGGGTCTGACAGGGTATAATTCTTCGGATGCCTCTGTTTGGAATCGGTAATTTGCAGCGTTATATTGTTCTCCCTCTTCAAAAACACTCCTTGATACGTATTTATGAAAAAAGTACTCAGTTACAGCAATTCCGGCGGCAGCAAATAGCGATGGAAGCAGTAAGCTCTCTCCATAGGTCAAGCTTTCTCCTACAATCCAAATGATCATAAAGGCAAGTCCAAAATCTGCTAAAGTTGAAATCGTATTATTTGTCTTTGGCAAAAGGAATAGATCCCCTATTACATATGAAGCTATACTAAGGACCAGGGAAATCAATAGTACATTAGTAAATGACATATCATACATCATACCAAGGATGACATACAGCAGCGCCAGGCTGACGAAGAACTTTATCCCTATAGCTCTAAGGTGTTCCAAATCCATCTCCTCCTGTGTTTAAGATTAATCTTATTTTGCTCGATTTGCTTTATTCCATACTTTTTTCTGCAAAACAACGGAGATCAAACCAATTAAGAAAACAACAATAATGCTGATAAAGAAACCCATTCGTATGGTCTTCTCAGCCAGAGTACCTGTAACTGCAGCCAGAATAAGGACTATGCCGAATATGGAGAGTGTTTTCCCCCATACCTTTAATTCAACTAATTTAAGTCCTGACAGAATAATGAAAGCCCAGTTGAATAAAATCAGGATACCTGCGGCAGTAGTAATATACTCATAAATTTTTCCAGGAAGCAGCAACGCGGTAATAATGGAAGCAATCAGTCCTACTACTGCGAGTCCCAGGGAAGGAAGCGGCAATTGTTTCCACTTTTCGATTTTCCTGGAGAAAATCTTCGGAGCATCGCCATCATCAGCCAGTGTAACGAGCAAGGTTGTCACTCCAAATAAAGAAGCTGTCATGGTCGAAAAACCTGCAAGAATGATTGCCGCATTGAACACATGCGGAAAGAATTGAAGCTTGTATTGACCGAAGGCAGTTACAAATGGACTTTCCTTATCGTTAAAAGCTCCGTGTGCAGCCAGAATGACTGCAAGGCCCAATGAAAGCACATACACAATGACCAGTAAAATGAGCATGATCACACCCGCTTTTGGGGCATCTTCTTTCTTCTTCAATCTTGTCGCCATCAATCCGATTACCTCAATTCCTCCATATGCGTAAAAAGCGTAAATCAGTGATGACCAAAAGCCTTTAAGTCCACCAGGAAAGAGTTCTTGTACTGAGTTTGGTGTATGCACTTTATGCGTTTGAAGATTGAACAATCCGAATAGAGCCGCAACGGCAATAAGTATAAACATAATGATGGCTGCCGTTTTAATAATTGCCAGCAAATCCTCGACCTTATCAAAGCCTTTATTTCCAGTTAAGACAACGCCGATTGAGAGAACTGCATAACCAGTTGCAAAAATCCATAGAGGGATATCAGGAAACCAGAATTGGGACAAAATCGAAAGAGCAGTTAGCTGGCTTCCCATGATCAGGATATTGGAACTCCAATAATTCCAGCCGCAGCTGAAACCAGCCCATTTTCCGTAAGCCTTATTGGCATAATAGCAAAAAGAACCATCCTGTGGGTCTTCCGCAGTCATTTTTGCCAATAAATTATAGACCAGGTAAGTACCAATTGCCGCAAGGATAAATGAGAAAACGATGGAAGGCCCGGTGATTTTTATTCCAATGGCCGACCCCAGGAAAAAACCTGTACCGATTGTACATCCCACACCGATAAGGGACAATTGCCACCACTTCAGATCTCCTTCATTTGATTGATCCCCGCCTTTCGATTTAACAGACGGCAGAAAAAAGTCCATTCCCTTCTCCCCTTTCTCGATAAGTATTATCTTTCGAGAATCGACCCGATATTATGTATTAAGTGTTAAGTCAAAAAAAAAGCCGATTCCTTAAGGAACGACTTTTTTTGTGTTAATTTTTGCTTTTATCATTTTCCGAGTCCTTGCTCAATCCAGTCATCGTGCGATACAACTGTGTATACATGCTGCCTTGCACAATATTTTCCAGAAAGAATTCACCAACTAGCTCTTTATACTCCTCATCTTCAAACATTTTCTTATTTTGAAGCTCCATTTCTGCCAACCCTTCATAGGTGGAAACCAACACATAGGTATGGTCTTCTCCTGATATAGGGGACAAGAGCTCAACCCTATGGTCATACTGTTCGTTTCGGAAATTTTGAATCAAGCGCAGATTCTTGATCCCCTCCGGGAACTTATCTTGTTTCAATTCAAATGTTTGAATAACAATGACTGACATATCCTATCCCCCTGTAAAATGGTCGATAGGTTTAGATTTTTCCAAAGCAAGAAAATCTATTCATACCTAGTCAGGAGGTTTAATGATTAAGAGCACCCTGTTATACTTCCCTTCTCAAAGCCTTAAGCACATCTACTTTTGTAGCTCTCTGTGCCGGACGCAAACCAGACAGGATTGTGACCAGGTAGCAAATAATGAAGCTAATTATTGGCAAAGTATAGGGAATATGGCTAAATATTAAGCCCTCAGGCGGTTCTTCGCCAAATGCCTGTCTGATAATGATTGGAAGCCCAAAATTAACCATTAAACTGATAGCGTAGGCGACAAGCGTTCCAATCGCTGCTCCAATCAAGCCGATATAGCTGCTTTCCAGGAGAAAGATTTTTTTGATGGTCTTTGGATTGGCACCAATCGCTTTCATGATCCCAATATCCGGGGCCCTTTCAGTAACGGCCATGGTCATTGTATTATAAATTCCTATCGAGGCAATGATGATGGCGATCGTTCCGATGAAAATAAGGCCAGCCTTCACGATCGTGAACATTACATTCACATCCTTCAATTCATTAATGACTGAATAGGATGGATAATTGTTTTCTTCTAGCTTAACGGTAATATCTTTAACTGCTTCCATATCTTTAGCGTATATTTTAACCTCGTCATATTGGTCAGCCGGTATGTCTGGCTGCTCCATGTCCGGGTTGTTCGGGTCCTTCATCATTCCACGTGGCGTTCCTGTAAACTCCTCAACCTGCTTCAATACTCCATTGGAAACAAACACAACATTATCATAGACCCATTCCTTCGTGGGCTTTTTACGGATTCCTGCAATGGTAACTTCCAGTTTCTCCTTTATTTCTTTGCCATTTTCAAACTTAATGACATTCATGCTGATTTTCTTGCCGACCAGTTCGCCTTTGTATTTGTATTCTTCTTTAATCTGTCCTTTTTCATTATATACGTCTTCTGTTGCATCTCCATTAGGTCGCAAATCTTCAACAAAATGGTAGCCAACAAGCACTTCATGATCCGATTTTGGCAGACGCCCTTCTGACAATTCTAGCCCTGAATTCATTTCAGAAGGCATATCGGCAACCACAGCCCGCGCATAGGTCTGGTGTTCACCAACTTCAAATTGATAATCCTGGAGATTTTTCCGTCTGGTAACAGCTTTAACATCCTTAATTTTCTCGAAAAAAGCGACATCTTTTTCGCCCAGCTGTTTAAACCCATTTTGAGGGTCCTCTTTCCCGGGAACTTCAATCTCTGTCACAATCCTTCTTTCCAGAGTTTCTTTCACGATCGATTTATGAAGCCCGAACCCTACAGAAGCAAGTACAATCAGGAAAGCAACACTCATCGCAGTGGCAAGAATGGTCATGAACAGCCTTGTCCTGTTCTTTTTCATGTTTTGCCTGACAAAACGGAATTGGTCTTTAAGCCTCATTTGCCATTACCTCCTCAACAACTCTTCCATCCTTTAATTCAATCGTTCGGTGTCCAATTTTTGCAACCTTGTCATCATGAGTAATTATCAAAAAAGTGATGCCAAGTTCCTTATTCAACTTTTTGATAAACCTAAGCAAATCCTCTTCGGTTTCCGAATCCAGACTGCCAGTCGGTTCATCCGCTAGAATAATCGGCGGATTGACTATCAGGGCGCGGGCAATACTCACTCTTTGCTGTTGACCACCTGATAGTTCTCCGGGGTAATGATCCTGATAGTCTGCCAATCCAACCATATCCAGAATTTCACTTGTCCGAAGTTTTCTTTCTTGCTCTTTCACACCTTTTAAAATCAATGGCAGCTCAATATTTTGATATGCAGTCATACTTGTAATCAACTGAAAGCTTTGGAAGATGAAACCGAGATGCTGGATCCGGAAATCTGCAAACTTCGCCTCAGACAATGTCGATGTCTTGATTCCATTAATGGCTATTTCCCCATGTTTCGGTCGGATGAAGCCACTGACTAGATTAAGCAGTGTTGATTTTCCCGAACCGCTTCTGCCAACAATGGTGACGATTTCCCCTTTCCTAACTTGCAATGAAACATCCTTTAAAACAGGGATGACTGTCTTCCTCCCTTTTTTACCAATTTCGAATTCATGACTCAAACGGTTTATTAAAATCATACTCATACTCCTCATACATTTTTTTGAATATTAAGCATTATCTACCAGTATGAAAGGTGAAAAAAAATAGGCGATTACTTTCATCGCCTAAATCCTTTATCAGGCTGGATATTTCTCTAACATGACTTTTTTCAATTGTTTCCTGGCTCTATGCAGCCTTGTTTTGACCGTTCCTGATTTAATGTTCAACTTACTGGCAATCTCATTTTCCTTTAAGCCATACTGAATTTTGAGTACAAGCACCTGCTGATATTCTTGTGTCAAAAGATATAGAAGATGCTGAATTTGCTCCTTGAACAGAAGTATTTCCACTTCCTTCTCTAGAGATTGTTCAACGTCGTGGTCGCTAAAAATCTGCTCCATGATGCTTTGGTCTGAAGGAAGCCATCTTCTCCGCTTTTCTGCTCGTAAATAATCAATTGCTGTCCTGGCAGCTATTGCCGCAAGCCATGAACCGATCTTATACTCGTCAACAATGGTATCGGCTTTTTTATATGCTTTTATAAAAGTTTCCTGGACCACGTCTTCAGCTAAATGTCGATCTTTAGTAATCCTGAAAGCGATTTGCTGAAGCTTTTTGCCATGTATCCTATAGAGTTCGTCAAAATCAATATAAGCCATATCGATCCCCCCTTGCCCAGAAGCTGAATCTCATTTCAACTTCAACCTTTCCTGTCTCTATTTGTTTATTTTTTAGGCCCTGTTAAACAAGGCTGTTCTTTTTGATTTCAGGCGCATCACTTTCCGCTGCAATATCTCCATTGCCGTTTTTAAAGCGCCCTATTTAAAGTACTGCTCAATAAACGGTGGAACATTTTTACTGCTGAATGTCCGGATTTCTTTGTGGTTTCCTGTCTTGTAGACAAAAACAGCGGTATAAGGTTCCTCATTAAACCAGCCATACCCTGCTTTTTCGATTGCAGTACGCAAATGGTCCTCATCCGTTAATTTCAGCGTATTTCCATCCTTCAATATTTGATTCAATAATTCTTCTTCTGGATATTCTTTGAATTGATCTGCTTTTATGGATTCATTTGTCACGACAATATAGTCCAAATCCTTTGGAGTCACCATGGCTTCCTCAAGCATGCCGTTTGCCTCCAGCCAGGTGATGAAGCTTGAATAAGACTGTTTTAGTTCTAAATTTTCATAGTTATTGATGCCGGACATGATTTCAATCAATGACATATTCCCGACTGGATAGGAGTCCAGAGCATATGGTTCCCGCTCAATTTCTTTCCTAAGGATTGATATGGCCTGTTTAATTTTCTCTTTGTCGGTAATTGTCAACGGAACGTCGGTAATTTTCTTGTTAATCCTGATGGAAGTAATGTCTTCAATTTTTATTTTGAAAACTGGATTATGAGCATGCTTATACTCGATTGATTCATAAATCTTTTTTAATTGTGGTACATAATCGTTCGGATCGATTGTGTACTGGCGGACCAATTTGTCTCCGTTTTCTAATTCATAGATAAAAAGAGAATATTCCTGTGATTTCATTCCCTGTTCATTTGTTTGTTCATTTTGAATGATACTTTTATGAAACTCCCTTACAGCCTCTATGTTTTCTCGCTGAAACATTGGTTTTGGAGCATAAGGGTCATTCGGATCGGAATAAACATTGTTCGCATAGATGACACTTTTGATGTCATCAAGTGCAGGCACCTTTTTCTCATAAGGAGCAAATGCTTGCGTGATCATGATCAAGATTGCCAATACAACGGCATAGGACACCAGACCCCTTCCCCTGCCAAATACCCTCCATGTTTTCTGCAGAACCATCTCGGCAGTGAAATAACCGATTGTCCCCCCGGCAGCATAACCGAAGATCAGCCAGGCGAATTCATTTTGCATGGCATCGAAATACATACCGCCCAGGAGCGTCATGCAAAACGCAACTCCAAACTTAAAGACCTTTTTTAGGCCATTAAAAGCAATGGCTTCTGACGCTGATTCTATATTTCTCTTTTTATAGATTAATAGAGACAATATGTAGGCTGCTATCACTATGACTATATAAAGGAGTACTGCCTGAGCAGATATCGATTTACTCTCAAGCAAGGCTAGGTGAGAAATCGGTGAAAGATATTCAATATTCCTGATTTGAAAATAATCACTAGGAAAACCATATAACAACAGACCAAGATTATAGATTGCCAGCAAAGTAAAGCCTGCCGGGAACAGCAGCATGATATAGGTTAAAACTCCCTGGACCACCGATATCCCAGTAACCATTGCCATCAATACTCCGGATAGGAAAAATACAGCATTATATAAAATGACGATTCCGGTCCAACTGAGAATGTCACCAAGCTGAAAATATAAATCCAACCCTAATGCACCGTGGATGATAACCGTAATCAAAGCAATCAATACGACTGGGATAATCAGAAATACAAACCCTGTCAGTGTATAAAAATGGAAAATATTTTCCCGTTTCAAAGGCAAACTATGCATTAAATCAGCTGCCTGTTTAACATGCAGGAAACGGTAAAGAAAGATTGCCATCACCACAGGTACGGTGATGATCATGACTAACTGTATCGCAAACTCGAAGTCAAATAATCCTTCTGCAGGTGTAAAATAACGGTAGTCATCACCGGAATAGTGCATCATGATCCTTAATGGTATGGCGAAAAATAACGCAAGAAAATAGATGACGGATATCCAGCCGATATTCCTTCCAACCTGGAGGATCATTTCCTTATTAAACAATGATATTTTTGATGGCATAACCGATATCCCCCATCTCATAAATGAAGATTTCTTCTAAGGTCAATGGAAGCAAGTCGAAGATGACAGGGTGAGATTGATTGAAGACCTTTACGATTTCTTCTTCTTTCCCCCGGATGATACATACCATTACGCTTCCTCTTTTTTCGCAATGGAGCATTGTCAGGCGTTGTTCGAGATATTCCGGTGCTTCTCCCTTATAGGCAACCTGTACTTTATGAATATCAGACTTAAGATCATCAAGGTCTTTTTCCAAAAGCAGTGAGCCTTGATGCAAAATTCCAATATGGTCACAGATGTCCTCGATTTCACGCAGATTATGGGAAGAAATCAAAATGGTCATTTCCCGATCTGCCACATCCTGAATCAATAGGTTTTTAACTTTTTTCCTTGCCACTGGATCGAGCCCATCCATTGGTTCATCAAGAATCAAAACTTCTGGCATCGCGGATAATGCAAGCCAGAATGCTGCCTGCCGTTGAATTCCTTTTGAAAAAGTGTGCAATTTCTTTTTCATGTTGAAATCAAAGACTTGAGCTAATTTTAAAAATCTTGCTTCATTCCAGGATGGAAAAATACTTTTATAAAAATTCGCCATCTGCCTTACCGTGTATTGAGGAAAAAAATAAGGCTGATCGGATATGTAAAAAACTTTTTGCTTTAATGCCTGGTTTTCATATATGGCATTTCCTTCAAGCAACACTTTCCCCGAATCCTGTCTGTAAATCCCGGCAAGCAATTTAATGATGGTCGTCTTACCTGCTCCATTGGAACCGATTAAACCATAAATTGAACCTTTATTGATTGTCATATTGACGTTTTTTACAGCTTCTTGTTTTTCAAATGCTTTATTGATTGCGATCATTTGAATCATCCTGTCCGTGTCCCCCTTTCATAGCTTCCAGGCTTTTGACCATTTCATGGAGTTCCTCTGCAGATACGCCAAGGTATAATGCCTCATGCAGGAGTTTTTCCAAGTCCTGCTTCACCTGCAGAATCTTATCGACATCTTTCCCAGTCTCCATGGGCTTAACGAAACTCCCCTTGCCTTTTAAAGAATAAATGAACCCCTGTGTTTCCAGTTCTCTATATGCCTTCTGGATTGTATTCGGATTTATAGTCAACTGCTGTGCCATCTGTCGTACGGAAGGCAATTGTTCATCAGGTTTGAGCACTTCATTGATGATCAACTCTTTCATCTTATCCACCAGCTGTTCGTATATCGGTTTTCGGCTTCTCAGGTCAAGCTCAAACATAATGACCCCCTATCTGTACTAAGTGTACTATTATTATTAATACAGTTAAATTATATGCCAGCCTCTTCCAAAAAGATAGGGGGAATTTTCTTAATAAATTCTTAAGAAAAATTAAGAAATGCGAGCATGCTGATTTCAATTTAAAATTTCCTCTCAGTGTAATATTACACAATTATTAACATTAAACTCAATAGTTATGATGGAAATTTTCGGAATCTCTCTCTTCTGCAAAAAAAAACACCCTAGCATTCAGCTAGAGTGAAAATGAATAGTGTATAAATTTTTCTTTGTCTATGTGGTCTTTTGTAAATAAACATCTCTCTAATACTTTTTGTGAAGGCATGTTGTCTAATGTTGTTTTTGCTTGCAATTCAGTTACTCCCATTAACGCGGCTTCTGACTTCAGCTTTTCGAGTGCATTGACTGCAACTCCTCTGCCAGTGAATTGATTGCCTACTCGATAACCGACATGACCTATTCTGGTTTCCCAATCAATATCAACGAGATTCATCCTTCCAATGATTTTACCACTTTCGTTCTTTATTGCATAAAACAGAGACGTTTTATTTCTCTGCTCTTCCATAAGAGCTTCGAATATATGGATGAATTCTTCATATACGAAATATGAATCAGGTCTTGCCGGAACAGACTTCTCGAAAAACTCTTTGTTTTCTTTCTCAAAATCGAATAACGCCTTTGCATCAACCATTGATAATAACGACAAAATAATATTCATGATTTCACCCTTTCGATCCTACTTTTCCTCAAACTTCGGGCACTATCCCGCGCGGTACAATATAAAAAACCAGATGTGATGAATGTATTTCGACAAAATTTAATAATAATCCTTTTCGTTTTTCCAAAAAACACCATCAATCCCAAAATACATGAAACGTAATTTGTTTATCCATAATATTACGGGAGGTGAATTTCTATGAAATGGTTGCTGGCAATAGGAATTATATTATCGAGCAGTACTACGGACAGCCATGATGATATCTCAATTATCTGGGAAGATGAGCCGGTTGCAGAAGTACATCGAACGGATTTTTCCATTCCGTGGTTCGGATTCCCCATCCTTAACCATACATTGCTTGACACATTGAATAAGCAACTTTCCAATCAAATTAAAAAAGAACCGAAGAATGCAGGACTTGATGATTATGGAAATATCATTCCTGAAAAGGTTGGATACATTCTTGACGAAAAAAAATTCAAAGAAAGATTCGCTGAAAGTTTTTTCGATCACGGGCCCACGCGAATCCTTGTCCCGACACTTAGCGTGTACCCCAAGGTCGATAGTGAAATAATCTCCAACATCCGGACAAAACTAATTGGCCATTACATAACCTATTTCAACAGTGCCAATAAAGAGAGAACCCATAATATCTCCCTTGCTGCAGAAGCAATCAATAATCATGTCGTGTTTCCTGGCGAAATATTTTCTTTTAATAAAGTTGTCGGAAAAAGAACAGCTTCCCGTGGTTACCAGCCCGCACCGATCATTGTGAGAGGAGAACTATCGGAAGGGATCGGCGGAGGCATATGCCAAGTGTCTTCAACCCTTTTCAATGCTGCAGACCGCTCAGGTTTAAAAATTCTCGAACGATACTCACACAGTAAGCAGGTCCCTTATGTCCCTCCTGGGAGAGACGCAACTGTCAGCTGGTATGGCCCGGACTTTACATTTAAAAACAAACATAACCAGCCAATCTTGATCAGAGCAAAAACCTATCCTGGAAAAATGGTCGTCTTAATTTATTCATCCGAGGAAATCAATGTAGAAAAACGTAAAGTGCCGAGTACGGATAGTAATGCCATCATTCTTGAAGAACCATTATAAGTGTCAAAAGGAATCCTATTCAATTAAGGATTCCTTTTATTTTACAGGAAAACCTTTACATTAGAGTAAATAATTCCGTAAACTAATGGTAATAGATGGTTTCAACCTAGCCCAAACTTATTATGTGAATATCAGTTCTTCCTGCCCATACATCAAAGCCAAGGATTTAATCAAAACGTTTGAAGATCTGCAAATCTCAAGAAACTAGTTTTATAGAAATATAATTGCATAGGATGTGAGAAATTTGCCTAAAAAAAAGAATACAACACCCATTCGAGTCAATGTTTTGTTCTTTTCTGTTTTTCTCCTTTTTTCACTGCTGGTCCTGCGTCTCGGGATTGTTCAGATTGTACATGGTGAGGACTATAAACGGGAAATCAACCGGAAAGAAGATGTTACCGTCAATAACCCCGTGCCGCGAGGAAGAATGCTGGACAGAAATCTGAAGCTCATTGTGGACAATAAACCTCTGAATGCTATTACATATACCAATGAAGGTGCCTCCCAGGAGGAAATGCTCGATGTAGCAGCAAAGCTTGCCAAAATCATCGACAAAGATACTGATAAAGTCCGTGAAAGAGATATGAAGGATTTCTGGATGCTAAAACATCCGGAGGAAGCACAAGATCTGATAACGGAAAAAGAAATGGAGCTGTTCAGAAATAAAAAGCTGAAAAATAAGGATTTATATAAGCTCCAAATAGAAAGGATCACAGAAAAGCAACTTAAACAATTATCAGAACAGGATATTGAAGAGCTGGCCATTTTTAGGATCATGAACAGCGGTTATAAGTTCGTTCCGCAAATCATTAAAAATAAAGATGTCTCACAAGATGAATTTGCGATGGTCAACGAAAACCTGGCTCTCCTTCCAGGCGTCAACGCCACAACAGACTGGGACCGGGAGTATAAATATGAAGACACCTTCAAACCTGTACTAGGCAAAGTTACGACGAGCAGTGAAGGACTGCCAGCTGACAGGATTGATTATTTCATTTCAAGAGGATATACCCGAAATGACAGGGTAGGAAAAAGCTATCTGGAACAAGAATATGAAGATGTTTTGCAAGGCCAAAAAGAGCGGGTAATAAATATTACCGATAAAGCAGGCGCTCTGTTGGAAAAAGAATTAATCTCAGAAGGCCAGCGCGGGAAAGATTTAATTCTAAGTATAGACATGGACCTGCAAGTTGCTGTTGAAGAAATCATCGAAATGGAATTATGGGCTGCCAAGAGGTCACCAGGAACAGGACTGCTGGACAGCGCTTATGTCGTACTGATGGATCCCAATACTGGTGAAGTATTGACCATGGCCGGAAAAAAGATCGTAAAAGATAAAAAAACGAAAGAAATGCGAATGGAAGATGACGCATTAGGTAATATCATCAACACGTATAATGTTGGATCCGTCGTCAAGGGAGCGACCGTACTGACTGGTTATAAAACAGGTGCAATCCGTCCTGGAACCCCATTCGATGATCGGGCTTTGGACATTAAAGGTACACCGATAAAGAAATCGTACAGTTATTTAGGTGTCCTGAATGATATCGAAGCTTTGAAAAGGTCCTCCAACGTTTATATGTTCCATACGGCAATTAGGATCGGGAATGGGGTCTATCGCTATCAAAAGCCATTGAATCTGGACCCACAGGTTTGGGATACGATTCGCAACTCATTCGCTTCATTCGGTTTAGGTATCAGGACAGGAATTGACTTGCCCAGCGAACAAACCGGTGCAAAAGGCGCAAACTCTCCAGTCGGTAAAGTACTCGATTTGGTCATTGGTCAGTATGATACCTATTCGAATATGCAGCTAGCCCAGTATATCTCTACGATTGCCAATGGAGGACACCGGATGCAGCCAAGGATTGTAAAGGAGATCCGTGAACCAGCCATGAACGGCGATCCGGTTGGACCTGTTTATAAATCCTTCTCCCCAAAAGTTCTCAATGATATTGGCATGGAAGAACAATGGCTTGCACGCGTCCACACTGGCTTTAAAAAAGTCATGCAGGAACCAGGTGGTACAGCTTATCGAAATTTTGGCAATGCCCCCTATTCACCGGCAGGAAAAACGGGTACAGCCGAAGCCTTTTATGATGGCCAGTATAGAGTAAAAGGTGACCCACTCATCGAAACAATGAATATTAGCCTAGTTGGCTATGCCCCTTCGGAAAATCCGGAAATCGCCATGGCGGTCATCGTTCCATGGGCTTACCAGGGCAGTGTTGACCACGGAGCCAATAAAAAAATAGGCCGTGCGGTGATGGACGCTTATTTTAACATGAAAAACGCCTCCCAACAGCCGGCGGATGAATAATAAGAAAAGCTGTGCCGGCTGGCACAGCTTTTCTTCTGTTTTTACAATTCTTTTGCTAGAGAAGGCTTTTTCATCTCAACACTTTCAAATGCTGCACCAATTTTCTCTTCAGCCTGCGCAAATTTCTCATCGGCTGCTTCCATTGCTGGAGCATCCTTCTTCAGCTCTTCAGCTTTCATATTATATGATTCTGCAAGATCTTTAATTGCAGCTTCAAGGTCTGCTTTTTGATCCTTCAATTCAGCAGGAACTTCCAGGCCTTCAACTTTACTTGCAACTGCAGCTGCTGATTCACTTGCCGCTGCTTTATCTTCAGGTGTCGGCTCTTCTGCACCTTCGTATGCATTCAGGTCTGCATCTGCCTCATTGATTGTGTTTACAACGCTCATGTAGAATTTGTACATAGCGCTCTTAGGGTTTACAGCCGGCTTTTCAACTTTTTCCGTTTCAGCTTTTTCTGGTTCTGCTTCTTTGTCCGCTGAACATGCTGTCAATCCAAGTGCAAATGTAATTGCTGCAAATAAAATCCAAAACTTTTTCATCCTAATACTCCCCTTCAATCTATATATATGCTTGTAGTGAAAACGAAATTTCACACAGCTTTTTCATTATAAAGGGATTATTTAACAAAAATCAATTTTTTTATTTACTTTTTTAAAAAAAGTCCCCACTTACATGGAAGCAGCAATGCATTATCTTTTCATCGCTTTACCATGGTAATGAAATCATTCGTTAATGTTTTTAATTCTGATTCCTTCCTGAATCCGATGTTTTCATATAATTTAATGGCCCTTTTATTGAAATTCGCTACTGTCAGCCTAAGTGGGTGGTTTTGTCTGCTGCACTCCAATTCTTCCAATACAAAAGAAAAGAATAGATAACCATATCCTTTTCCAGTCATCTCTGGAGCCATCCCTATCCCTATATCGATTGCCGTTTCACGATAAACCCCTTCCGCTCTTCCTGCAGGAACTTGCGCGGAAGGTCCTGTGCAATAAAAACCGGTTAATGAACCTGCCTCATCTACTACGGCACGGTAACCTTCATTCAAAAGCTCCTCTATTGATTCCTCACTGACATCATTATTATAGAAGTCATAAGGAGTGTCATACTTCCAGTTCAGAATTGTTACTGCCAGGTCTCTATTCATCTTTTCGCTCACGAATTCCAACTCTATGCCCCCTCTCTTTCATTTTTATGGACAAACATAAATTTCAGCAGGAAGCATAAAATTCCTTCTTTAAGAAAAAAATTTTGCTGATTTGTCATTAATTTGTAATATCAGGTTTAATAGATTTATATATGGGAATATTATAAGTAACAAAACGATGACAGGAGCGATTACATAATGATGACTACATTTGTATTACTTGGTGGAGCTTTCGCAATCGCCGCTGGTTTAAATTTCTTTGCAGTGAATGATGAAAATGCATTTATAGATGACGAAGCAATTAACTAAAGAGACGCTAGTGCAGCGTCTCTTTTTTCTGTGGCAATTTTGAAACTTTTATTGTATTTTTAAGCTGTCGCAGGAAATAATAGAATAAAAGAGAAATACTTAAGCATAAACTGCTAGCCTCATTTCGATGAAGGAGGTACGGATTCATGCAAACCCCAGATGTATTGCCAGGAGAACAGGTCGTACTTTGCAAGGTGAAAGAAGAAGATCTAGAAAAATGGTGGAGCCTCATCCATAATGATGAACACCCCGAGTGGAAAAAATGGGATGCTCCATATTATCCGTTGAGGCATATTGAATATGAGAAGTTCAGGGAACAGATGAGCAACTTGATTCAACAGGGATATGATCGGAAATACCTAATTAAAGTCGATGATGAAATCATTGGAATGGTCACATATTATTGGGAACACGAATCTTCCCAGTGGCTTGAGTTCGGAATCGTCATCTATCTTCCTGAATTTTGGAATGGGGGATATGGGACTGATGCTCTTATTGTCTGGATTCAGCATCTTTTCGACACCTTCCCCATTCCCCGTATAGGCTTTACCACCTGGTCTGGAAACTCTAGGATGCTGACTGTCGGCAAAAAACTCGGGATGGTAGAAGAGGCAAGAATCAGAAAGTGCAGGCTTTATAACGGAAAATACTATGATTCAATCAAAATGGGGTTATTAAGAGAAGAATGGGAAGCACGGTACAAAGGATAATCTCATAATCCAACAAAACCACCTGGCATCTGTCGGGTGGTTTTTGTTGGATCTCAATATTTTCGTCAGGACAATGGATTGGTGACCTAAACCTGCGTATTTCTGTAAAAGTGGTCTCCAATGGAATGCCTAACTCCAAATAAGCCAAAAATCCTGAAAGAATCCCCTGTTCTAAAGAATCCTCGACATATAATACTCGTCGTAAAATTGACCATCCTTGAACATTGAATCCTTCTTGGTTCCTTCTATTTGAAATCCCATTTTTGTATATAATGAGACGGCTCCCTGATTCTCCGTTACAACGGTTAATTCCAGTCTGCGCAGCCCTATGCCGCTCGCCCAGTCCAATAATTCAGTAAAGAGACTGGTCCCAACCCCTTTTCCGCGATAAAGATCTTTTATTCCGATTACCAGATAGGCTGAATGCTTTGTTCTTGGCGCACTTCCGCCTTTTGCGATTAAATATCCAGTTAATTGACCAGCAGTCTCTGCCAGAAAGATATTTGAGTTTGGTTCTGATTTAAGTACATGAATCATTTTCTTTTGGGCTTCCGGGTTGAACTTCCTTTCACCTGGCCCAAAAAGCATAAAATCAGAGGAATTTTCCACTTCTTGTATCAGTCTTGCAAACTTATCTGCGTCCCGTTCCTCGGCTTGTCTGATCTCCATGCGAACACCTCTATCATTATAGTTTTTTAGAAAAAGAAAACAGAGGAAGAGTCCTCTGTTTTATGAAAATATGCTTTTGATGCTTTCAATTAGTTCCTTGAAGAAGTTGGAGACAGATTCCAGGAACCCCTTATCGCCCACTGCTTCCTCGATCCTCTTCTGGATATCATCTGAAAGCGTTTCTAATTGGGTTTTTACATTGTCAAAATTAATATTCAGATCCCTCATTTTATTGAACAGGTCAATTAGCAGCTGCCTGTCTTCAGGGCTAAGCTGAATTTCAAGGGTCTTCAGCTTTTCATCAATGATTTTTTCGATTTCTTCTTTTGTTGCCGGATTTTGCTCGGCAATTTCCTTCTTGATTTCTGTCAGGAGTTCACTGACTTTATCCTGATCAAGGCCCTCTTTTTTAGCCAGTTTTGTCGCCAGGTTCAATTCCTGATTCGCTACTTCTGTGCGGTCTTTGTTGAGTGCGGTTCCGTCACCTTCATCATATGCCTTGTAAATTCCTACTAGCGCTGAGTGCCCTGTAACTTTCACCGGTGACACCACATCCACGACTGCATCCTCAATTCCTGCCGTCAACAGGGCGTTCGCATACATTTCATCGGTTACTTCTGTAATATTTTCGGGTGTGACCTGGTTAATCACCAGTCCCTCTCCTGTATCTTTCCTGGTGATTTTGGCTGATGAGTACATGTTTGAATGTTCGTCACCGTCGATATAATTTACCAGGTCTTTTCCTGTTACGATGATTTCCTTAACTTTTGAGGAATCCTTTACGCCTAGCAGCTCTCTGACTTCTTCCTTCTGTTTTTCGGAAAGAGCTTCACCGTATACAACAATCGGAAGGCCGTATTTTTCATTAATGGCCTCCTCATCATCATCATTGGAAGCAAATGCTGGTACAGCAATCATCCCTAAACCCAAAATGAGCAGACTGAATACTGCTGTGATTTTTAACAAATGTTTCAATTTCATCATATGTTTCTCCTTTTCAACCTAATTCTTAAAAACTATCTCATTTGTCATCAGATTCAAGCTTTCTCGCCACTTGCCTTTTTAGTACATATATATGTACGACCAAAATGATATAAAAGTTTCAAGTAAGTTCATAACGTAATTTTGCTGCTCCAGATGGGATCCGGAAAATTATTGATAAATTTCCTCCTTATTCAAGTACCTGATATGTTCAATATGGTTGTCTCCACTCTCAAAACCATGTGAGTTCCCAGGAAAAGGAGGATACTCACCGCTTCCATCTTTGTTCATAAAGCTCCAGCCAATATAGAATTGTGCGGGCGGAAAAAAGTCAGAAAAAATTGTATTCGGCATACTGGAAGCAGTCAATTGATTTTCTCCGGTGATAAATTCATTCCATTCATCCGGGATTTTAGTGAACCCATAACTGGACTTCTCGCCTACGTCTATTTTTAATTCCATTTGTACCTTTGGAAAGTAGTGGTGCTTTCCATCGGAAATGCTGAAGTTTCCGTCCTTCTTTAAATAAAAGTTCAGGTTTGCAAGCTGATTATCCGGATGAAAATTCCAGGTGATATAGTAACTCCCCGGATCTTTAGGGTTTGTTTTCCATAATTGAGGAGTTGCCCCTGAGTCAATACGGGCAAATTCCCACCTGTGTTTTCTCCACTCCCAATAACTCAATCCATACCCATCATCTTTAGTGATAAAAGGGGCAAGTACATGCTCAGAATCAATAAAAATGATATCTTGAATCAACTCTATGTCTGCCTCAGGATATTCCTTCATCATTTCTTTTATTGCCTGTTGTTTACCAGGAAATCCGCCTGGGGGTGCGAAATAGAACCAGTAGCCAACCAGAATCAACAGGAGTAACAGTGCGGCACTCGCAAGGAATAGCCTTCTTCTCTTATTTACCACCCTACTCTCCCTCCTTTAAAAAAGGTTTTTGAGAGCGAAAATAAAATTGTTCCTGCACTGTTGAAATTAAAATTCCCTTCCCATCTTCTTCCACAAAGATGACCGGGTGAAACCCACTGCCCATTCTTGGTTTTACCCCGGTCATTTGATAAGGAAATCGTTCATCTGCCTGAGCCAGGTGTTCAACATTCTGCACTGAATCATAATACCAGGCATCGCTTGAAATTTGCCTCAATTCCATATTTGAGATTTCAGATCTCAACGACTCTGCATCGAGGACTTTATCGATTCCAGAAGGATGAGTTTTCAGGATGTGTGCTCCACTAGTGTCTGATATGTACGTTGTTAACTCGCCTTTTGGATAAATGCTCGATTGAATCAGTGGACTCAATAATGCTGACAAAAGGAAGATATAATTAGCCAGGAATCCTAAACACGCATATTTCCGGTATCTGTCCCAGCCAGTACCTTCGTTTCTTTTATGATAAAGAGCGTACAAAATCCAGGCACCAAGTGGAAGGACAGCTACTTTAATCGGCTGATTCATATACGGCAGATTAATAGAAAATGAAAATAAACCTATGAAAATAACCACCGCCATTTTCCATAATCTTGGTTTAATCTCCTGTTTTCGGTAAATCCTGAGAGCGATAAATAGAATTAGCACCCAGGATACAAGATTCATAACTAAAGCTGTAGCGTTCATCTATACACCTCAAATCCCTTTAAATCTTTTCAATTGAATGCGTTGACCAGAAAATACTTTGTCAAGGCAAAATATTCCCTTGCATACGATTTTACTACTGCTTGTACGGGGGTATCAGCTGGCAGTCCGTTCAACTCCAGCCCCTCTTTTTCTGCAATCATGCTGGCGCGGTAAATATGAAAATCGTTCGTAACTACCAGTCCTGTCGCAGCATTTTTCGGTATTAACTTTTTCGAGAAACTTATATTTTCATATGTATCTGTCGATTGATCTTCGAGAAGTATTCTAGATTCTTCAATCCCGAATTCGATCAATTCCCGTTTAATCGATTCTGCTTCGGATATATCCTCACCTGGACCTTTGCCACCTGACGCTATGGCGATTGTGTTTGGATTTGCCTTTAAATAGTCCGCCGCACAATCTATCCTGAATTGAAGTGCCAGTGATGGTGTTGTCCCTTTCACCCTGGCACCTAGAATGATCAAGTAATCTGCATTTTCTGGTACATCTTTATTTGCATGTTGGATGATTTGGTAATGGAGGGTGCCGCAGTATAAAAGGAAAAGAACAAGCCCAGCAGAGAACCACTTTTGGAGAACCTTTTTTACCTTTATCTTCATCTTATTTACCTGTCTTTCTAATGATTACTTCCATATTACCATCCTTTTTTGGTAATTGTATGGTATTCCACAAAAATATTGACAAAAATCTGACTATTACGAACAGATTTAGAGTCCTTAAAATGAAGCATCAATCACATTCTGTTGCTTATTCACTATCTTTGACGAAAGACAACTAGTTTTGTCAGGCACAAAGGAATCGTCTATTGTAATGGCGAAATTTTTTTATGGGAGGGATGAACATGAACACTAGTGCAGTAGCAAAGTTGCTTGCGGTGTCGCCAAGTACGATTCAGCGTTGGGTGAAACAGGCGAACCTTCAAATGGAACGTACCGAGCTAGGTCATTATCAATTTTCAGATGAGAGCATCGAAATCTTGAGGGATATCAAAGACCAGCTTAATAATGGTGTTCTGCTTCAGGATTTGAAGATTAAGGGGAGACAGCCTAGAAAAGCAACCATAAAGGGCGGGGCAACTGAGGTGGCTCTTGGACCGTTGGTGAGGCGGATGGATGAATTTGATCAAAGGCTTGAAAGAAAGGCTGATGAGGTGGTTGCCTATCAGATTCTCCAGCATAGAAGGGAAATAGATGAGCTACAGAGTGAGATAGCCCTTCTTAAGAATCTTATAGTCAGCATGCAGGAATCTGCCGCTGAAAGGGAAAATGAAGCAGCGGAGGCAAAGACAGAATTATCAACGTCAATTTCAACTCTAAGGAAATTTAAAAAGAAAAACTTCATCAGTTCCTTTTTTGGATTTTAAGCACCGCACATCAAGGATGTGTTTTTTTTTTTGTATACACAAAAAAACAGACCCAAATAATTGAGTCTGTTCTGGATATCCTTAGTTAGAGCTTCTGTACGTTTGTTGCCTGCGGACCACGCTGGCCCTGTTCAACATCAAACGATACTTCTTGTCCTTCATCTAAAGATTTGTAGCCTTCACCCTGGATTGCTGAGAAGTGTACGAACACATCGTCTCCACCTTCACGCTCAATGAATCCAAAGCCTTTTTCACTGTTAAACCATTTTACCTTGCCACGTTCCACTATTGTTGCCTCCTAGCGATTAAAAAAATTGCAATTTAACCTTGCGTGATTATTATATCCATTTATGTTTATTTTAAACCCTAAAAACGAATTTTTTTGAGGAAGGACGATAAACCAACAACGGATTTCTATTCATTTTCAACTGCTGATTTTCTTAAAAGTGTCTTCATCACAGATGACAAACATCTTTGCTCCGTCTGGAATAGGTTCATTATGCTTTCTGGCAACATCAAGTGCATGGCCGTCTGAAATGAGCGTCGCCCCTAAATCGAACAGCTCCATCGCTGCCTGCTTGTATGTGCCCCAATGCGGTTTCTTTTCGACCTCATACAAGTTTTCACCTTCCATGTTGCTGAGCAATTGTTTGAATAGCTTGCTTGAGCCAGGAAAGATTGCTGCCTGAGCCATCAGTTTGGATACTGATTCATTCGCTAATATGAATTCATCGACGTTTGCATGTTCGAACAGTGCAATATGCTTTTCCTTCATAATCTCGGCAATTGTGTATATATTTTTTCCAGACTGTTTGGATATATGTTCCACCCTTGAAGCAATAAGCAAAGTTTTCCCATCAGCATATTCTGGCAGCTCGATACGATCATCTGTAAATACTGCCACTGACTTTGACTCCAGGATATTAGCCTGCATCAGCACCTCTTCCTCAGCAGGGTTGCCACTGACAAAATGGACTCGTTCATGCTGTACTGGTGACTCATTGCTATGGTCGACAATTACGATATCACAATTCTTATTGGAGTTCAGGATTTCTTCAACAACATTTATCAGCTTATCTTTGGATGAACCTATCAGAATATAGTGGTCCTTTCCTTTGTATGCCAATTTCCCTTCCTCCTTCATCTTCTTATACAGTGCCAGGCTGTCAAAAATTTTGCCAATGATAATCCCCATTGCTCCGATTCCAACAGTATAGAGCAGTATCATTGTGAAAATCCTTCCGATGTCACTGCTTGGAGAGTAATCTCCATAACCAACTGTGACGACTGTTGTCATTGTCCACCAGACAGCATCCAGATATCTCGGAAAGGTTTCAGGTTCCAGCGTTTTAATAATCAGACTGCTCAACAGGATTACTGTCAAAACAATCAGTGTGATTTTCCACAGACTGATTCTCATCATCTTTGTGAATAATCTTTGTAAAATCCACATGTTTGTACCTCCTATCCTAGACGGTCAAGCCTGCCGGTAAAAAGCAAGATAGGTTGTTAGTGATCTTGCCGCCAACTCTGTAACCAAATGCGGATGCTTCCCCATAGACAAGAAAGCTCCCGGTCAGTATATGCCCGTCTTGTATCCCTTTTTCAGAAAGGTACTTGGCGGAAGGCAATTTGATGTACTGCTGAAAAATTGATGGTACTTGATCGTAATTTCTCTGTTGCTCTTCAAGGACCAATTGACCGGCACAATCGAAAATCTGGACTGTGTCGCCTTCCCTCCCGAAAATCGGTTTTTTCACATAAGGCATTTCTTGTTCGAGAAAATGGTCCTCTTCCAAATACGTCGGCAGAAAATATTGCTGTATCCACTGATGCTCTTCTTTGGTGAAGAAAGGATCTTTATTTTCATGCATCCCCCAAATTACCGCCTGTACTGCTTTGTTTTGCAATAGGAACGCAGATGGAGGGTTGATCACAGCCAATTTCTTTGTTTTTATAAGATCCATCAACCAGAGCCCGATTCTATTCCCTGACTGGTCTTCATCCAGGACCAGGCTCTCAATCGGGAAAGTTTGCCTGTAGAGAATGTCGATTTTTCGTCCATCTTCGTCAAAAAGGCCCTCTCCCGGCTGGATTCTTAATTTATCCAGTGAAATAAACCTTGAAGGCAATCCGTATAACTCTTGTAAATAAAGAACAGTATTCTTGTCCTCGATATTGTCTTCATGTGCTGTAAAAATTACGTATGGTTCGATTTCTGCAAGCCAATTGGCAGATGCCTTAATGGCTTTCCTTACAGCTAATGCTAACTGCTCTTCTTTTGATTCATTTGGATTCCCATAGCCAAAATCCTGTGCAACAAGCCCGTTGACGTGGAACAACTCTTTAATAAAAGTAGGAGTATCTGCGTTAATTTCAATGCATTTGTATGTATCATCCGTTTTTATGAGATCAAGTCTTGCAATGACACTTTCAGGATTCAAGGTTTTTAGCCGGATAAAATCTACGGTTTCTCCTGGAAACCCTAAGTCGAGTAAGGTATTTTTATCCACCTTTCTCAGCAGGTCACAAATTTTGAAAAATACTTTTCCAATCCTTGAAGTACATAGCCTGATTTCATCCGCTTCCTTCTGGGGAATGGCGGCTACATCATATAAAGCATACTCTTCTCCATATAAATCAGGCCAGAAATTCCTGATCCCTCTATAGAAATTCCTTCGTCTTATTCGATGGTCTTCCATGGAATGCCTCCTATTCCATGTCGTTTTCATGCAAATCTTTCACATACAGAACATAAACTCCGCGGTCCTCATCAATTTCAGTCGAAGTAACCACCATTTGGCCAACTTCCGGGACATCCGTGACATCCTTTAAAAGATAGCGGATGACATCGAGATGGGTTTGGCAAGGGACAGCGGAGAGCAATTTGTAATTCTCACTTTCACGGTACCTGCGAAATTCGACGTGAATGCCCAATCCCCTATAATTTTTCTCGTCAATGAATGAATTGTTCCTTCCACGGTCCTCAAGGACTAGGATTTCTTCTTCTCCATTCATTTCATTGGACACTAATTCATATTGGTTTCCTTTGATCACGAAATACGTGCATAACTGCCGGGCATAAAATTCATCAATGCCAACAGCCGCAGACGTATATTCATATAAAGCTTCATAGCCGCCTTTTCCATCATGGATAAAATAAGTCAGT
Organism: Bacillus sp. ISL-35; assembly: GCF_018613355.1. Lineage (NCBI taxonomy): Bacteria > Bacillati > Bacillota > Bacilli > Caryophanales > Bacillaceae > Bacillus > Bacillus sp. ISL-35. The sequence continues at coordinate 188,891 of NZ_JAGGQK010000014.1, forward strand.
TTTTTCATGGCTGCTGATCTCCCTTAATACGATAGACTCTTGGCTACAATCCAGCCAACAGCGAGGGAAAGTGAAAAAAGAATGACACCAACGGAACGATTATCTTCCTCAATCGCTTTTTGAAGGCTGTACCTGATTGTTACAACCTCGGCGATAAAAAACACCAGGATTTGAGTGAAAATCCCAATAGAGCCCCAAATTGCCATATCCAGGAGGGAAATTGAATATTCCGCCGCAGCCCCAAGGACAATCGCGAGTCCCAACATTTTCCCGCCAAGCGAAAGAGCAGCTGTAACGTTTCTTTTGCCAATCAGTTCGAATTCCTTGATTTTAGGAGTAGCCAGCACGAATAATCCTACCCCTGCGGTCAGCAAAAGCAATCCAAGTCCTAAATATGAGGCAAAATTCATATATAAATTCATTATTCCTTCTCTCCCTTAGCCGCCAGTAGTGCTTCTTGACCCGCTTCCGAATCCTGAGCTGCCCTTTGGCGTCCTGTTTTTATAATTGCTGTCCAGCCTGGCTCCCTTAAATGATGAGCTGTTCTTATATTTCATATAATCATTGCTCTTATAAAGCATCGATCGATTGGCAAAGAACATACCAGCAAAAAAGAAATGGCCAAAGTACGGTGAATTGTTATCGTTACATTCCCAAACTCCATCTTCAGCATCCCATTCCCAGTCACTGCAATCTGTTCCTTCTGGCACAGGCGGAATATCCTGATCCTGTGCGGCACTCCAATCCTCTCCATCACCTGCAGATGAGCCCTCATCCCAATCTCTGTCTGGAAGTGCTTGTGGATTATTACATGCCGTAGCCCCCATTAAAAGAGCAGTTGCTGAAATCCCAGCCATGACCTTTTTTGTTTTATTCATATTTTTCACCTCCTATTCAACAGATGTATTTACGGCAACCTAGGTAAAAAGGTTTCATAATTTTGTGCCATCTTTCATTCTAACATTTCTTTTCTGTAAATCGATGCTTATTACAGATCTCATCTATACCGTACTTGATAAACGTAGATCTGTCGCCATTGACCGATTTTCTTCCTGCTAAGGCATCTTCAGGGATCTCGAAACCTAAAGTCCTCTGCAATTAAGATTCCCCATTAAAGAACTCCTCAAAATTAAAATCCTCTATTTCTGACTTTCCCAATGCAATTTTTGCTAAAATAATTTCTAATAGGCATAATCCTGCTAACGTAACTATTCCTGTAACCATAATGACAGCTCCCTTAAATTCTATTTGCTTATACCATAAATTATGGAACGCGTTTCAGGTCAAGAATATTTTTGTGAGGTTTTTCAAATGGCTAATATACGAGAAATTGCCCGACTGGCTGGAGTCTCTGTTTCAACCGTGTCCCGGGTGTTGAATAACCATCCATATGTAAGTACGGAGAAACGGGATGCAGTGTTGGAAACGATGAAGAAGCTGGATTACAGCCCTAATATTAATGCTGTCCACTTATCGCGCGGCAGGACGAATATGGTTGGAGTCGTACTGCCAACCATTAACCACCCATATTTTTCTGAGCTGCTCGAAGGTATTGCTGAGGAGGCGATGCACCATAATATCCAGCTGGTCATATTCCAGACAGGCTATCATGAAGAAAAAGAGTTCGAAGCATTAGAACAATTAAGGGGCCAGCTTATTGATGGAGTCATTTTCGCATCACGGGCAATTCCATTTGGAACTTTAATGAACTATAAGGGTGCGGGTCCAATTGTGTTATGTGAAGACTCTGATCAAGATGAGTTTCCTTCAATATCGATAAAACATGTTGACGCGTTCAATCTCGGGCTTGACTACTTAATCACAAAAGGTCATCAAAAAATTGCGATATGCCTGGGAAGGCTTGAAGGGACCAATAGCCGGAAACGAAAAAATGCATATGTAAAGAAGATGAAGATGATTGGCGAGGATGTGCGTTCAGAGTGGATCCTTGGTCAATGTTTAATGATAGAAGATGGTAAAGAAGTGATTGATCAATATTTGAAAATGGAGGTAAGGCCGTCTGCCTTCATTGTTGGTAATGACCAGGTCGCAGCAGGCATGATGACAGCGGCACATAAACTTGGACTTGATATTCCCGGAGATCTGGGCATAATCAGCTTTGACAATCATCCTGTATCAGAAATCCTGGACATCACGACAATAAGCATACCCACCAAACAATTAGGTACCACCGCCTTAAAAGCCTTGATCAAGCGCTCAGCGGAAAAAGAATTTGCGAATAAGATCACCCTGCCCTTTCAATTAATCGAAAGGGATTCTGTTTGAGGGAAACTACCAGTCAAAAGAAAAACCTGCCTATATTAGGCAGGTGATGTATTAGTTTATGCTGCTTTTATGTTCGATCAGGTTTATGCAGTCATCGGTCATATGGTAATCATGGCAATCCATAAGTGTTTTTTCCAGTGAGGCTGGAACCCTCTCGAAATCATAGGCACAGATTGTAATCAGCTTTGTTTCCTTAAGCATAATATCAGCTTCTCTTTCATATTCGCCAAGATTCTGGAAGATTTCTTCCTGATCTCTCCATTCTACATGGGCCCAAGTCTGGATTGGAATATTTTTTTCGAGGAAAGGTTCAATCATATTTTCAAGATAACTTAAAATCGTTTCTTTATTGAAGTTGCCTCGATAGCAATAGAAATCGTAATTATTAAGGGTATGGATCATTTCTTGCTGCGTCTCATCAAACTCGGTTTTGATCCTATTTTGGATTTCTGGCATAAACCGGTCATTTTCAATAATCATGACATGGTTCCCAAGTCCAATCGCAGCATTTATATAGACTAAAAGATTGCTAATATATTTTTGGTCATCCTTGAATGAATAAAAGATATGGGCACCAGATTCTTCAACAGACGAAATCAGGTTCTGGATTTTATTGTGCATTGTTATCAGTCTCCTCCGGAATTCAAGGGAAACAAACAATGAATTCAGATATTCAAATATAACCCTTATCTTATCATACTTCCTTCCAATAATCGATTAATCTTGGTTTTCATTTTAATGACAGACCCATTTTCCCAATCAAGCAACCGCCATAATCAGGAACATTTACTATTTAACAAAAATAAAAAACAGGTGGAGAATTGGTGTTTATTTTACGGCATTGGCAGCCAATCTGTCCGCTTTTCCGTTAAGAACAGATAAGGCCTCATGATATTCAGCTTCTAATTGTTTAATAATCTCAGATGCAGGCTGAATTTTACTGATGGCCCCAACCCCCTGGCCCGCTGACCAAATGTCTTTCCACGCTTTTGCATTGGTCTCCCTCTGCATGGAATCAAAATTGACACTGTCCTTTTTCTTAAGTGTTTCTGGATCCAGTCCGGCTTTCACGATGCTTGGCTTTAGCATGTTCGCTTTTACACCTGAAAAAGCATCAGTAAGGATAAGGTCTTCCTGTGTTGCGTCAACGACCATCTTCCTGTATTCTTCATTTGCCATACTTTCCTCAGCAACAATGAATCTTGTTCCCATATAGGCAAGATCTGCTCCTGCGGCCTGGGCAGCAAGAATCGATTTTCCGGTAGTAATAGATCCAGCCAGCACAATGATTCCATCCCAGAAGGTCCTGACAGAATCGACAAAAGCAAAGCTGTTCAATTCTCCAGCATGCCCTCCAGCTCCATTAGCAACCAGAATAAGGCCATCTACTCCGGTTTCTGCTGCCTTCCTGGCAAACTTCACATCACTTACATCAGAAAACACCAATCCGCCATATTCGTGGACAATTTCAACTACTTTCCTTGGGCTTCCCAGAGAAGTGATGACGAGCTGCGGCTTATGCTTTTTTAATAATGCCAGCTCTTCATCAAGACGGCTGTATGTACTATGCACGACCATATTCATTGCCCATGGTGCGATTTTCCGTTCGGGCTCAAGAGTTCTCGCATCTGCTAACTCTTCATTCAGCTTGCCCATCCACTCATCAAGTACCTCGATTGGCCTGGCATTAGGGGCTGGAAACGACCCAATCACTCCGTTTTTACAGCATGCGCTCACAAGGTCAGGCCCGGAAACCAGGAACATCGGTGCTGCTATAGCTGGTACTGTCAATTGATCCCACCAGCTTTCAGGAACCACTTTACTCATATTATCATCCTTTCTTTGCATGTCAAAATTTTCTGAATATCTATATCATAATTTAATACACTGAATAATTCAATAAAGAGTAGTACCTTATTATATTAAAAAAAGAATCCGCCACCTTAATGTGAAGGATCCTTTCGATACTTTTTCAATGTGCCTTTCATACTATTTCGGATTCGAATAAACCTTGATTCATGATCTTCTTCCGTATTTTTTAAATAACGCCGCCAAATGAACTGACTGATCTCTTCTATTAACAGCAACAATACGATTGGCAGAATCAAGTACCATCCCCACGTCCACATCATTCAGGCTCCTTTCGAACGGATATATTATCCTATTCAATTCTTTACCTCAACATGTGCATTAGATAAACATTGGATATTACCACAGACAAAAAAACATTTCCTTCCTTATCTTAATCTCTCCATGATATCTTCACGGTGGATATAAATGATTGCCAATACGAGAAATCCGGTGACCACAATAACTGCAGGGTCGGTTCCCAGAAAATAAAAGCTAAACGGAATCAATAGAAAGGAACCAAGTCCGGCAAACGTAAAACTCTTCAAAAAAGGATAAAGTAACAGGAAGCCTGTGATGATGACAAGTGCAGTAAACGGTTCAAAAGCGAGCATCCCGCCGATGAATGTGGAGATACCCATCCCGCCTTTAAATTTCAAAGTAATGGGTTTTACATGACCTAAGATTGCAAATCCCAACCCTCCAAGAACTAATTCAGATGAAAATCCAAAGTAATGGCCTGCGATAATCACAATCGCACCTTTAAGGGCATCACCAAGAAATGTTAGAATGAATGAAATCTTCCCATTTACCCGTCCTGCATTGCGTGCTCCTACATTTCCGCTGCCCTCATCTCTTATATCTTTTTTTCCCAGCAGCTTTACTACAAGGAAACCGGCCATCAAGCTTCCCAATAAGTATGAACATACATAAAAAATAATTATAGCCAATATAGACACAACCTGTCTTAAATGATTATTAAAGCTTATTCGGTAAAAAAACATAAATTCCTTCAAATGATCATCCATTAGAAAAAGGAGCCTGTGACCGGCTCCTTACTAGGATTTCTGAACAGAAACTATAGTGCGTCTGAAGTATTGCTTCTTCCTCATATAATAGTAGAATACTAGAAAAACAGCACCGCTGACTAGACGCATACCGGCAGCAAGATTCATAGCCGTATTGATTGAACTGAACTGCAGCAAAAACACTCCAACTTGCGGAGCGACAAAACCGATTATAGCTAAATTGATATTATATTGTGCAATAAAGCTGCTCCGGTTTTCCTCCAATGTAACTTCAAGAAGTTGATTGAATAGTAAAAGCACAGTTCCAGAAACAAACAGGCCTGAAGTGAAATTCACAAATGTCAAATAGTACATATTTGTCGAAAGGATCGTTAAAAAAGGTGCGGTCGCCATGCCAACGGCTGTAATTGCCAGCATTTTGGCATTGCTGTGCTTATCGGCCATCCTTCCCCACCATTTGAAACTGATGATTTGTCCAACCTGATTTGCCACTGTGATGATGCTGATCCAAAACCCTGTCATGTGGGCAATTTTAATATTATAAATATTGAACAACGGCCAAGCCAGCTGCCAGGCAAAGTTGAAGAATAAGCCGCACACCAGAAAATAAATGAATGGTTTATGTTTATAGGCGTCCCAGCCGAAATTTACTCTTTTCAGTTCTTTTTTAAATTCTTTTTTCGGTTCTATATGTTTATTTAAATAAAAAACTTCCACGATCCCAAAGAAGAATGCCAGAATAAACAGGATCTGATATGGCAAAGGATTGGCTTTATCAAACCACTGCAGCCCAATACCAATTGCCAATGTCGTGAACATGCCAGCGATTGTCAGTATCCTGTTCCTCTCACTGAAAAAACCGCTCCGCCTGCTATCAGAAATAAGATCTCCAATAAACGACTGCCAGCTGAGCATAGCGAATGAGCCGGGAAGATTCATAAGGCCGATTAAAATAACAAACGTCCAGGCCCTGTACTCCTGAGGCAGGTAAATGACAAGGAACATCGCAAGCAAAAAGAAGCGTGTAAATAAAATTGATAACCCGGTGAACCTCTTCTTTTCCTGAAGCCGGCTCATAATTGCGGTGCCGAGAATCATGGCGAACATCCCAATGATTTGCGGCAAGGAACTGATTAAACCTACTTGATAATTCGTCGCACCAAGGACACCAATCGCGAAAAGGGCAAAATAATTATTGCTCATGCTTGTTACAATCGTCGAGGCCACACCATTTAAGATACTATTTTTCTCATTCCGCATTGCCTGTTCAGAAGGACTTTGCATATCTTCTTCCTCTTTCAAATGATTCAAATTATTTTGTATATCGAAATTTCCACCTAATTTTACTCCTTCTGTTTTTTACTGGCAATAAGAATTTCATCCATTATATAAACAAAGATTATTCTGTGAATTTCTTCCCTAAGGCACAAAAAAAGGAGCTAAATGCTCCTTTTCGATTAAACGTTTTTCAAAATCAAATTCAATCTGTTATTCCGCTCATTTCTTTCCTCTTCGGTCGCAAGGTCATACTTTTTCAGCAGATGGAATACCTCATTCAGGATATCCTGAGTATGTTCTTCCTCCAGAAAATTGCTGAATGAATTCTGGATATCCTGTGGCAGGAACTCCTTCTGTGACTCGTATTTTTTTTGGACATCTTCCTTGCTATGGTCAAGTTTGCATTCTCCCATTTCAAAAATCCCTCCTTACTATGGATACTGTTAGCATACCAAACAATGAATTCCTACTTCAATTCACTTTATTTATTACTTGGATCCCCTTATTAAGCCTGGCGAAAAACTTCACTCCTGATTCAACTAAATTTAATGGTTAGATATAGCATCGAAATCAAGCCGAGGATAAAAGAATATGTTGGAAACTTCACATGGTGGTCCTCCTGGCTTTCTGGGATCAACTCTTTGTAGATAACAAAAAGCATCGCCCCAGCCGCAAAACTTAAACCGTATGGTACCAGTCCGTCTACATCCGCTGCAAGAAAATACCCGATTAACGCTGTTACAATTTCAACAGCACCTGTAAAGGTAGCAATCAAAAGTGACTTCAGCTTGGACATATTCTGGTGTATTAAATAAATCCCAACAAGGAATCCCTCGGGTGCATTCTGCAGACCAATTGCAAACGCTATGATGGCACCGAGATTATCCTCTCCGGATCCATAGCTGACACCGACAGATAAACCTTCGGGCAAGTTATGAAGCGTGATCGCTGTTACTATTACTAATGTTTTACGATCAACACCTGATAAAAGTTTAAAGTCACTTGTATCGAGATCTTCCGTTTTTGAATTGATGAAATTCAAAACAAATGTACCCAGTAGCATACCAATGCTTAACACCCAGATATTGGATGCTTTTAAAGACTCCGGTATCAAACTGAATGTTGTCGCTGCCATCATGATGCCTGATGCGTATCCAAGAAGAAGGGACTTCAATCTGGAAGAGACATTATTTAAGAATAAAACTGGTATTGCTCCTAAACCTGTTGCCATCGCAGAGATGACAATGCCCAAAAAAGCTTCTGCCATAATTTTTTCCAATGCCTCCTATTTTACAAAAGTAAAATACTATTTCCCTTAAAATAGGGAAATTACACTTGGAAAAAATTATTATATGTAGTTTCATGGAGCAACCAATTCTACTTTTATTCGATCGGGATCTTCAAAAAAGACCGCATAATGTCCGTTCCCTCCGGCAAAAGGATGCCTATCTTGATACAGAATACGGATATTTTTTTCTTTGAGTTTCTCGGTCATCCAATCTACTTGTTCCCTTGAACTTGCATGAAAAGCAAGATGGTTCAGACCGACTTTGGCGCGATGATATCCTTTTTTTATATACTGATCATCTGTTTGCACAAAGACCAGATACGTCGACTGGTATTTCCAGCTGATTCCCCGATCCCATTTTTGATAAAGCTCGTAACGTAATTCGCTTAAAAACCAGTCCCAAAACGCAATTGTCTTATTAAGGTCAGTTACATTGATTTCAATATGATGCAGCATCTGATTTCTCTCCCTTTCTATACCACCTTCTGTATCGGGAACCTTATAATTGGAAACAATATCATAAAATTATAAAGGACGTCATGTTATGTATCTGGTTATAACCGTCGCTGTATTTTTAATACTAGGATATTTTGTCGTTGATTGGAAACGTTGGCGGGATTTTTATCCAACAATACAATTTTATATAATATGCAATTTAATGTATAACTTTATTTTCTTTAACCATACCTTGTGGGCATACAATCCGAGGGCTCCGTGGCTGAATCACACGGTTATTGATCTGGTTTTCAGTTTAATCATCATGCCAATTATTATCATGATCTACCTTGACCATATTCCTGCATTTTTCAAAAAGAAACTTCTTTATTGGACAGGATGGGTTGTGCTGTTTACTGTCATCGAGTATTTTTTTCAAAAAATGGACTTATTTATCTATCAAAATGGATGGGGAATCATGCGTTCAGCAATGTTCAACGGCATTATGTTCACGGTGCTTGGGGTTCACTATAAACGCTCTTTAGCAGGCTTATTGCTCGCGATTCCAATCATTATCCTTCTGTTATATTTCCACCATCCATCATTCCAGGATTTAAAATAGGTAAGTTTTCCGGCCTTTAGCTTTGCTTCCTGTTCGCCTTTGTTACTATAATAATGAAAAGTGATTAAAGACGAAACTTTCATTCAGGGAGATTCTAATGATACGTACAATTTCAATTAGTCATACTGGTCAGATCCGAACTGGCCAAACCATAGAGACATTAATTTCAAACGATGACTTATGGTATTGGATTGATTTCAATGAACCAACAGATGAGGAAATTGAATTTTTAAGGGAGCCGCTTAAATTCCATCCTTTATCGATTGAAGATTGTATCCATACCTTGCAAAGACCCAAGTTGGACTATTATGATGATTATCATTTTTTTGTGTTTCAGGCATTGAATTCAGAATCTATGCAAAAGGAAGAAGTTGACCTGTTCCTGGGAACGAACTATATCATCACCTTCCATAGTGACAATACACGTGAAGTGGAGGATGTATGGAAGAGATTAGAGTTGTCCAAGACACCTGGAGAGTGGAACCCTTCGATTGTTCTCTATCATGTTTTGGATAAAATAGTTGATAATTATTTTCCGCATGTCTATCGAATTGAGGATTTATTGAACGAAATAGACGAAAATTCAGCAGACCGTTCAATGGAAGAATTGCTCGAGGACCTATTCGACACAAGGCATGAACTCCTTTCACTCCGTCATACCATCACCCCTATGAGGGATCTGGCATACAGGATGATCAATTCTCATCGTCTCTCTGGTGTTCTTGAGCAAAAGGAATATTTTGCGGACATCCATGACCATTTATTGAGATTGGCTGAAAAGGTTGAAGCAAGCCGAGAGTTGACCACAGATATTCGTGATAGCTATTTATCGATGAACGCTCATGAAACGAACCGGGTGATGAAAGTACTCACTGTAATCACAACCATTTTCATGCCTCTTACTTTCATTGCCGGAATCTACGGAATGAATTTTGGGAAAATGCCGGAACTCTCATGGGAATATGGTTACTTTGGAGCTTTATTCGCCATGTTCATCATTGGAATAAGCATGTTTCTCTGGTTTAGAAAAAAAGGCTGGTTTAAATAAAGTGCCATATCAGGACAAAAAACCATTGAAGACCTAATCTCAATGGTTTTTTTCGTTTTGCTATTCATCATCTTCATGAAAGCGGATAAAATCATCCACAAGGCATTTACTGCTCACAAGAAGGCCGGACAGGAAACAGGCAATAGTGGTCTCATAAGAAAAAAAATGAAAAGAAAAAAGAGAAAAGACAACCGTCAATACCAGCCAAAGGTACTTCTCCCGATGATCAGCCATTCACCTCTTCCGCCTTCCAATAAATTTGGCTGATGGCCTCTGCTAGTGCTTCCACTGTATTTTTCAATTCTTTCATATTATTATCGACACCGCCAACTTCCACGACTAGAGAATTGGCATTCAAATCCTGATTGTAAATCCCATCAACGCCAATACCTTTTTTGGGAAGAACCCCCTTGCTTATGCCTGGGTATTGCTTATTCAGGATTTTATGAAGCTCGTTCGCAAACTTGAGGTTTTTTTGGAAGTTTTTGTTTTCCTCACCAATGACAAAGACAATCCTCGCATATGGTTGATTATTTATGACCGTTGTGGTTGAATCCTTTCTGACTGAATCTCGGTGCAGGTCTATGAAATAATTCAGTTTTTGATTACCCGCCATCGCCTTTTGGACCAATGAACGTGAAATCTCATAAGACTTAAAACTCTGCCATCCCTTTTTATCCAACTCCTGGCCAATATTGGTCTTATCCACGCTGGCTCCCACACCGCGCTTTTCCAATTCCTGTCCGAGCAGTTCACCCACAATGGTGATGTTGGTCTTGCCATCTACAGCTTCGTTTTCATTCTCCGCACCCTCCATGCCGAGCAACGGCAAGTAAGATTCCCAACTATGTGTATGATAAATGAAAACAGATTTTTCTGATGGTGAAGACCCTGAATACACCTTTCCACTATTGAGCTCCTTCAGCTCATTCGCTGCCATATTCCTTTCCTGCAAAAGCACATCAATAGGCGGAGCAGATTCAATCGGTATATCCGTAAAATCCACACCTTCTTCTGCGATGATGAAATTTGAATCAAAGGACATGAAACCTGGCATCTCACTTCTAATCAAGCTCCTGATATCATTCATCTCAATGTTTGTAAGCAATTTGAATCCTGTGGAAAAAATCGGGTAATCTGTATTTGCACCCGTTAAAGCATGTCCTATAAGCGGATTCTCATAACCGATAATACGCAGGAAAACCTCAGCACCGATATCACCGTTTACTTTGAACTTAAAAAAGCTGATATTCGAAGAAGATAAAAGACCTGCGACCAAAAACAAACCCGTTGTGCTGATCAGAATAAGGAAAACCATCAAAACTTTTCTGTATATTTTAACAAATATATCAGTCATTCAATCACCCTTTTGCATGTGATACGAATTCTTTTAATCCATGAATATGTAAAAAACAAGATTTTAGACTAAAAAACGCCTGGACATATGTCCAGGCGTTTTAAAATCCGCTTTATCTTCATGCACTTTCCTCTTACTCTAAAAATATCTTTTTTTCCAGAAAATGAAGGCTGTGACTCCCGCCAGGAGGACGGCCATGCTGATAGCCAGGAAGAACGCATGTGGATTGTGCTGGAAAGGCAAATCGACGTTCATCCCATAAAAGCTTGCCACCATTGTTGGGAACGACAGGATGATGGTGATGGAGGTTAAAAACTTCATCACCATATTAAGATTATTTGAAATAATAGAAGCAAAAGCATCCATCATACCGCTTAAAATGGAGCTGTATGTCTCAGCCATTTCAATCGCTTGCGTATTTTCGATGATGACATCCTCGAGTAAATCCTTGTCTTCTTCATACATTTTCAAGTAATTAAAGCGCATGATTTTTGCGAGCACTACCTTGTTGGATTTCAATGAAGTAGTGAAGTATACAAGACTCTTTTCAAGAGCAAGGAAGGCATATAATTCCTTGTTTTTCATGGATTGGTGCAACTCCCGCTCTATTTCATTCGTCTTTTTATTAATTTGTTTCAAATACCGCAAATAATATATTGAAATTACGTAAAGGATCTGCAGAGCAAATCTTGTTTTTTTGAATGTATAGAATTCCTTTACCCGGTTAGTGCGAAATTCCTCCAGTACTGGTGTTTCTTTTAAAGAAACAGTAATGATACAGCTGGAGGTCTGGATAATTCCTACAGGGATTGTTTCATAAATTGGAAACCCCGATTCATCATGGGTAATATATGGATAGTCGACAATAATATATACATTGCCATCTTCCTTATCAATCCGGGGGCGTTCTTCGTCATCAAGGGCGTCCCTGATAAAGTCAACCGCTATCCCCGTTTCACCGGCTACTCTCGTAATTTCATCCTCAGATGGATGAACCATATTGATCCAGCAGCCTTTTGAGATTTCTTCAACAAGTGTTAAACGTCTATCTTCATTGCTTTTGTAGATTTCTAACATTTCCGCCACCTCCTCGTTTTTAAATGAGGAAGTCAATTACCGTTTATCAGAGTTGATAGTCTTCCAGCTTTCAATTGTATCAAATCTACTAGATTATCGACTTCCCCGCGCCTATCGGGATCAGGTTCTATTGAATAACCCAAAGATACCAACTCCTCTCTTTTTTCACCTCTTACATATTACTCCTGACTGCGTTAAAGTACAATGGTATTTTTCAATTAAGGGTCTATTCGTAAGCTTTGTTGCTTTTACACCCATAATGACAATTCAAGTAATCGGCATCTTGTCAATTAGCTACTTTAAATAGCACGATAAACAGCAATCACTGCGGGAACAGCCTTAATGAAATAGAAAGTAACCACAAAAATTCAATTAGGATATTGACAATATACCTATATGGGTATATATTAAAGATATTACAAATACCCCATATGGTATGTAAATTAGGAGGAAAATTAATGAAGAATATGATTGCAAAAACAGTTATAGCATTTACACTTGTTTTTTCCATGATAGCAATGGGTGGTGCCGCACAGCAAAAAGCTGAAGCTGCCACAACCGCTGCGGATGTATTGGTTACTGTCGGCCAACAGGGTGCAGATTCTTATTCCCAAACTTTGGATGGCGTTTTATATACAGTCGACTCAATCGGTATGATGGCTGACAGAATCCTATGGACTGAACAACAGATCGGCTTCATGGCAGACAGAATTGTCTATGTAACTGAATTCTCGCAGGACAATACCATCAAAGTAATCTACATGGCTACCGGATTATGGCCTACAGGTACAAAAGATGGTGGGTATACTTATAAAGTTTACCTTACACCTGTAGCTATGCTTCCAGCAGGCTGGTAAGATCAATGTAAAAGGCGGACCTTTAGAGGTTCGCCTTTTTTTATGGTAGATTGCCCTTTTGGGGTTATATTTTTCCCCTCTTTTTTGAATTTGTTCCCAGTGATATTCTCCTCTTCTAGGGTATTTGTGAAGAAAAAAAGTGAAATTTGCGCTGATCATCCTCTAATATATGTTCCATTCATTAATAAGTCATATAATTACCGCTTAATACAAGTATTTTTCATTTATTGTCATACTAACAGTACAGGCACAAATAGCTCCAGCTTTTCCGCAACTGCAAAAATAGATATAATGAAAGATAAATTAGGTTGATGGCCTAATTTTTATTTTGACAGCTTTCAAGTAAAAGTAACTAAAGCTGTCAAGAAAACACCTTTATTTTACAGCTTTTATGGATGAGAAGCCAAAGCTGTCAAGAAAACATCGTTTATTTGACAGGTTTCCAGCAAAGGAGCACAAAGCTGTCAAAAAAACACCGGTATTTTGACAGGTTCCCGGCAAAGGAACACAAAGCTGTCAAGAAAACACCTTTATTTTGACAGGTTCTCACCAAAGGAACCTAAAGCTGTCAAGAAAACACCGGTATTTTGACAGGTTCCAAGCAATGGAGCCCAAAGCTGTCAAAAATACACCGGTATTTTGACAGGTTCCCACCAAAGGAACCTATAGCTGTCAAGAAAACTTCGGTATTTTGACAGGTTCCCACCAAAGGAACCTAAAGCTGTCAAGATAACTTCGGTATTTTGACAGGTTCCCACCAAAGGAGTCTAAAGCTGTCAAGAAAACACCTTTATTTTGACAGGTTCCCACCAAAGGAATCCAAAGCTGTCAAGAAAACATCTTTATTTTGACAGGTTCCCAGCAAAGGTACCCAAAGCTGTCAAGAAAACACCTTTATTTTGACAGCTTCCCAGCAATGGAACCCATAGCTGTCAAGAAAACACCTTTATTTTGACAGCTTCCCAGCAATGGAACCCATAGCTGTCAAGAAAACACCTTTATTTTGACAGCTTCCCAGCAATGGAACCCATAGCTGTCAAAACGCTACCTGAATTTATAAAGCTTCATTTTGAAAAAGGAGATATTATATGCAATTGTTGCAACGATTATGGGAGGCTATTGTCCGATTCTGGAAGAGACGCCACCTGACACAAATTTTGTTATTGATCTTATTGATTTTTGTATTGCTGTCTATCCTTTGGTTTGCTTTTATTGCCAGCCGGGCCAATGTCCAAACGTTAAAGGATGGTTTAAGCCAGGCTACCACAATCTATGACCAAAATGGAGAGGAAGCCAGCAAACTTGCGACAAACCGTACTGGCGGGGTGCCGATTGAAGATATGCCAGAGCATGTGCCTAATGCGGTAGTCGCCATTGAAGATGAGCGATTTTACGAACATAATGGTTTTGATATCAAGGGGATTGCTCGTGCGTTCTTTGGAAACCTGTTTGCAGGACAAATTACTGGAGGCGGCAGTACGCTGACCCAGCAGCTGACGAAAAATGCCCTGCTTTCTTCTGAACGGACTTATAAACGTAAAGTGGAAGAACTTTTTCTGGCCGTAGAACTTGAAAAAGTCTATGAAAAAGATGAAATTATTGAAATGTACCTGAACCAGGTTTATTTTGGCAGTGGTGCATTCGGGATCAATAATGCCAGCAAGAAGTATTTTGCCAAGGATATTCAAGATGTGACGATCAGTGAAGCGGCATTGCTCGCCGGCTTGCTTAAAGCTCCTTCCGCTCTTGATCCCTATAATAATTACGAAGCTGCCATTAAGCGCCGGAATGTGGTTCTCGCGAAAATGAACGAATTAGGGATGATCACTGATTCGGAGTTTAAGAAAGCAAAGTCCGAGGAGATACGATTAGAAGACGGCGGCGGTTCACTTGCAGATCGTAAATATCCTTCCTATGTCGATGCTGTATTGGATGAAGCTACGAGCAAATACGGCCTGACACAGGATGAAATCATGACAAGAGGCTACCGGATTTACACGGAACTTGACCAAAATATCCAATCTGGCCTTGAAAAGGTATACCGGCAGGATTACCTGTTCCCTGACCGTACCAGAGATGTACTGGTACAAAGCGGATCCGTGCTGCTCGATCCTAAAAGTGGCGGAGTCCGATCCCTGGTCGGCGGCCGCGGCGAAAAGGTCTTCCGCGGATTCAACCGCGCGACACATTTGAAGGCCCAACCAGGCTCGACCATGAAACCTCTGGCTGTTTACACACCCGCACTAGAAGAAGGTTATGAGTATGATTCTATGCTGGTTGACAAAAAGATGAGCTTTAAAAATTACAGTCCCAAAAACTTCTCAGATACCTACAAGGGAGAAGTGCCAATGTATGAGGCAATTGAAAATTCAATAAACCTCCCTGCTGTCTGGCTATTAAATGAAATTGGCTTGAACAAAGGAATCGATGCTGTCAGGAGGTTTGGCATCAAGGTCGAGAAAGAAGATCAGAATCTTGCGCTGGCTTTAGGTGGCATGCATAACGGAGTTTCACCGCTTAAGATGGCGGAAGCCTACTCTGCATTTCCGAATGGCGGAAAACGGCAAGATGGGCACCTGATTACGAAAATCGTCGGTCCAACAGGCAAAGTAATCGCTGAGCATGATGGCACCACCACTCGTGTAACCTCTAAGTCAGTGGCCAATAAAATGACCTCCATGCTATTGAATGTTGTGGAATCAGGTACCGGCAAAGGAACGTATATGGAAGGAGTCGATCTAGCCGGAAAAACAGGTTCAACGCAGCTCCCTTTTGCAGACATCAATGGGACAAAGGACCAATGGTTTGTTGGATATACACCGAATATCGTCGGAGCTGTCTGGCTCGGATATGATCAGACAGACCGCAAGCATTATTTATCCAGCAGCAGTTCAAAAGATGTCGTTCCTTTATTCAGGGCCATTATGGAAGAAACCTTGCCCCATGTGGAGCAAGAGGAATTCGCAGTCAAATCAATCAATGAAAGCAACTCTGGAGACTATGAACAAACCGAAAAGGCAATCAAGGAAAAAGCGGATAAATTAGAAGAAGAATTAAAAGCTCGTGCTGGTAAGGTTGAAGAAAAGTTAAAAGAGGAAGCACCGAAGTGGAAAAAGGTTTTTGATCAGATGCAGGAGGATGCCGGTAAAGTCGGCGATAAAGTCATCGACAAATTACGCGAATGGAAAGGTCAGTAAAAAATGAGAGAGCGGCTTTGACGAGCTGCTCTCATTTTTTATTCTGTTCCCTAATCTTTAAAAAGTCTTAGAATAAATACAAGTATCCCGCAGATCACCATCAACAGAAACAGATTCGTTTTTCAATATAGCATCGAGGGAAAATCCTAATCTTTCGGGAATTGCCCTGCTCTTACGATTCAATGAGTCACATCTGATTTCAACCCTGCGAGCTTTAAGCTCCTTATCCGCAAAGTCTGTTATTCCCTGTACCGCCTCTGTCATATACCCTTTCCCACTAAAACGTGTGTCGATCCAATAACCTATTTCGAATTTGGGAACGTCCCAGTTAATCCTATGTAAACCAGATGAGGCTACAAATTCCCCAGTATCCTTCTTGAATACCAGCAGCCTGAGGTCTGTGCGATTTAAAAAATTCAGGTGACCCTGCCTGATCACCACTTCTGTTTCTTCAACTGTTTGTTCCTTTTGGGCAAATGGCATCCAGGGTTGAAGTTCTTTTAAAGAAGCGTTGATTGATTCACATGTAACCGCACCATCTCCGGGAAGCGGCATCCTGATCAAAAGTCTGTTTGTTTCAAATTCACCTGGAAATTCCAACAAAATAGGATTCACCATACCTACCTCTCCTTTCTCTAATTCCCCCATATAAAAAGAGCAGCCAAAGCCGCTCTCTAATTATTCTCCCTATATGCTGATATCCCTCTTTTGGAAAAAGAAAAAGGTTAACATCATAAATATTGCGTAATATACAGCTAGTATCGACAGTGATACTGGCAGTGTTATATCCTCCAGGATCCTTTCCTGAAGAGCATAGACTGTTAAATCCAGATGAGGGAAAATTAAAAACTTCGCCCAAGTATACTTGTCAGCAAGCATGAGGATTATGCCACCAAGTGTCGATGAAAAGAAAAGGACAAAAATACCGATACCTACTGCAAGAGCCTGACTTTTAAATAACGTAGAAAGCATGAAGGCGATCGTCATGATCATGAGCAGGCTCGGAATGAAGTAAAGCATTTTCAATAGGAATTGTTCACCGACAATTGCTACCTTCCTTCCCTCTAATGTGATTTCAAAGATTTTCATATTAAAATCACCGTTTCCGAATAGAACCAATCCAATAATATAACCTGAAACAATCAACGTAATGACCAACAGCAATGCATAAATGATGACGGCTATGTACTTTGACAGCAGGATCCTCCATCTCTGATGCGGGCGGATCAATAACTGCTTTATCGTTCCATCAGAGAATTCTGCTGCTACATTGGCACTCCCTACTACAACTACGAACAACGTGACAAGCGAGCTGACGCCGACAACGACATCATTCATGAAGTGCCAGTTAGTCTTGGCATTTGGATTGATGTTCTCATCCAAAAACTCCTGCGTTTGATCAATTTGGCTTTGGATCAACGCTTTTTCATCATCAGAGGCAGAAGCCAACTGGTTTTCAAGCATGGCGATTTCCGCCTCTGTATCCTGACGCCAATTTGGATTTGGATCAGCACTGAATTTCATATAGATAATTCCAGCAATCAATATAGCCAAAACCATAATGACCATATAAATCCAGCTTGCCATTTTCCCGAATATCTTCATTAATTCATTTTGGATCAAACCAATCATGTCAATTGCTCCTTTCTATCTTTATTTGTGATTTCCAGGAAGCGATCTTCCAACGTGGCTTTCACATTCAATATTTCAAAAACATCAATATTGTTTTCAACTAAAAGTTTGTTAAGGCCAGGTATTTGTTGTTTTCTCAATGATAATGTCAGTCGCGATCCATCTCTTGAAGTCACTTTAATGTCTGGCATATGCTCTGCCAGCAGCCTGGCTGCTATGACAGGGTCTGATATTTCCACAACAACCGTTCTTGTCTTCTCTGTCTCTGATATTTCATTCTCATGCATGGATGAGATATGTATGAGCTTGCCTTGTTCAATAATTGCGAATCGGTCACACATCAACTGCATTTCAGACAATAAATGAGATGATACTAATACGGATGTTCCCTGGCTGGTAAGTAACCGCAAATAATCACGGAATTCCCTGATTCCCTGGGGATCCAGTCCATTAGTCGGTTCATCCAAAATCAAGATGGACGGCTTATGCAGAATGGCTTGTGCCACTCCAAGCCGTTGACGCATCCCTAAAGAATAGGTACGAACTTTATCATGTATTGCGTTCTCCAGTCCTACGAGTCCGGTGACTTCATTGATTCGCTCTTCACTTACCTCCCCCAAAGCCATACGGGCATAATGCCTGAGGTTTTTAAAACCACTCAGGTATTTGTAAAACTCAGGGTTTTCTACGATGGCCCCCAGTTCGTTCATTGCTGCCGTAAATGAATTGTCCAGGTCGTGCCCATTCACAAGCACTGTCCCACCCGTGCGGTTGATCAGGCTGACAATCATACGGATGATTGTTGTCTTCCCTGCGCCATTTGGGCCAAGAAGTCCAAATATCTCGCCTTTTTCTACTTGAAAGCTGACGTCATCCACGATTGTTTTTTTACCAATCGTCTTGGTCAGCGACTTCACTTCTAATGCAAAATGCGACATAGAATCTCCTCTCTTCATCAAAAAAAATACTTCTATCCTATGATTAATACGAAGAATATTGTAAAAAGTTACAAAAAAGACTAAAAAGATTCTATCTCGCCTCTGAATGGCCAGTATATTGCCCGTCAATAATACAAACGATATAAGTGATATTCAAGCGAATATCCTGTGTTTCAAAAATCCAATCATGAGGTGATTGTATGAGTTACAAAGATCATTTGGATCCACACTCACAACTATTCCACCACACTTGGACTAGGCGGAAGCATACCAATTCGCAGGTCAATGGTGAAACCCAGGTTACCAAAAACACTATACTTGCAAGAGGTAATGCGAAAGCACACCGTTTTTGAATTTTTGAAACCAAAAAGGAAAAGACGCC
This sequence comes from Bacillus sp. ISL-35, assembly GCF_018613355.1. Lineage (NCBI taxonomy): Bacteria > Bacillati > Bacillota > Bacilli > Caryophanales > Bacillaceae > Bacillus > Bacillus sp. ISL-35. The sequence goes on from NZ_JAGGQK010000014.1 coordinate 208,164, forward strand.
CCAGGGCGTCTTTTCTTAAAAAGCTTTAACTGACAAGATTTAAAGAAAAATAAAATAAATTACACCTGCCAAAATGATTCGATAAATCGCAAATGGCATTAATTTAATTTTATTGATCAATTTAAGGAAGAATCGGATGAAAAGTAAAGCAAATAAAAATGCACTAATGAATCCTACTGCGAAAAACGGCAGCGCATCCAAGGTAAAATACTGCCAATTCTTCAATAATGATATCCCGCTTGCACCGAGCATGATTGGTACCGCCATGATAAAAGTGAAATCAGAAGCTGCACGGTGGTTCAAACCAAGCAGTACACCACCTGAAATCGTGGATCCTGATCTTGAAAACCCTGGCCATAAACCCAGACATTGGAATAAGCCGATACCAAGTGCCTGCTTATAGCTGATTTGATCGACATCATCAATCTTAACCACACGAGGATGTAAGCGGTCAGCGATGATCATCAGGACGGCACCGATTACTAATCCAACTATGACTGTTTCCACAGAGAATAAGTGCTCATCAATATAATCCTCGAATAAAACACCAATTACACCTGCAGGAATCAAACCAACGATTACTTTTGAAAGACTAAGTCTTCCCTTGGAATCCGTGATGGAAACTCCCTTTTGCAAGCCCAGCAGGTTTATGAATCGCTCCTTAAACACGATTACTACGGCAAGTATAGATCCTAATTGGATGACGACTTTAAACGTATTGGCAACAGGTTCCGTAAATATGTCTTTAGAATGCAAAAGAAGGTCATCGACAATAATCATATGCCCTGTTGATGAAACAGGAGCAAACTCGGTTAATCCTTCTACCAGACCAAGAATGAATGCTACAAACAATTCCCAAATATCCATTAAGTATATTCTCCTTTAGAAGATGAAAGTATGTTGCTATTCCCGCCACTATGTGAAATGTAAAGGGGCCAAATCAGCATGCACTCTTTCAGTTTTATCTCCAATAGGCAAAATAGTCAAGAACAAAAAGCGCAAGCGCCCTGGTCAGCCCCGACAAGCGCTGGAGGGCCGACCGGTGAAGTCGTTCTTTGACTTCATTGGGCGGACCGAAGCGTCTCGAGGGACTAGGCGCTGGAGCTGGATTAAGAAAACCATATATAGTTATCAACAACCAGGGTAATTTATAATTTTTTAACAATAAAAAAATGCAGCTTCAAGAGCTGCAGTATTCCCCTTCTTTAAAAACAAATAATTTCTGGCCGATGAAATTCGTTATAGTATAGAAAATTGACCCTAAAATAATTGCAATAGTGTCTAAACTTAAATAAATATTAGCTATCGTAATTTCATTTATTCTTTCCGTTATACTGTGACTTACGGAGAATGAAAGAATATAACTGATCAGTACCACTAAAATGAATCGAGGTGCCCCTTCCCGTATGGAAACACTGCTCTTAAAGGTAAATGCCCTATTTAATATGAAACTGACAGCAGCTCCAATCGTGTTGCCAGTAAAGGTGGCATGCCAATAGGGCCAATCAAGCCCATTTTTCAGCAAAATCATCAAACCCATTCCAATCATGGTATTAAGCATGCCGACTAGCATGAATCTTAAGAATTGCATGGAATTTACAAAACAGCCTCGGATCCACTTATTCAGTTGGCTAGTTGTTCTCAGATAGCTTCCTTGTTTCAATGATTGACTCATACTCGTCCTCCTCCATGTTCACCAATTTCCTTGGTACAGGCAGGTTGAACAGGTCAACATCGACAATGTATTTGGGCCTGCGCTTAGTTTCTTTGTAGATTTTCCCAATATATTCCCCAACCAACCCGAGGGCAATTAGCTGCAAGCCGCCAATAAGCCAAATCGAAGTGATCAACGACGTCCATCCAAGCTCAGTATTTCCAAAAAGCTTTAAAGTCAAAAAATATATTCCAAACAACAGGCTGACAATAAATGAGAGGCATCCGACAAGCATGACGAGCCTGATTGGAGTGACAGAGAATGATGTAATGCCATCGAAGGCAAATGCAAGCATCTTTTTCAATGGGTACTTTGTTTCCCCCGCAAACCTTTCCTTTCTTTCATAATAGATATTAGCAGAGTTGAATCCAATTAACGGAACAATTCCCCGCAAGAACATATTACTCTCAGCAAATCGCTCCAATTCATCTACCGTGCGCCTGCTCATTAAACGGAAGTCAGCATGATTAAAGATCAGTTTTACCCCCAGCTTGTCCATTACCTTATAAAATCCCTCCGCAGTAAACCGTTTGAAGAATGTATCCGACTCTCTGCTGCTTCTGACACCATAGACAATTTCGTAACCTTCAATGTACTTTCTTACCATTTCATTGATTGCATCGATATCGTCCTGAAGGTCTGCATCAATGCTCACGAGACAATCTGAAGAATCTTTTGCGGCAAAAAGGCCTGCGAGCAATGCATTTTGATGGCCTGCATTTTTTGAAAGCTTCAACCCTTTTATTAATTCATTCCTAAGACTTGCTTTGTATATCAAATGCCATGTATTGTCTTTGCTCCCGTCATCAACAAACAGAATTTTACTGTTTTTCGATACCAGGTTTTCACTTATCATTTGCTCAAGTTTTGCGGTTAGCTGCTCAATAGTCTCTTCCAACACTTCCTCCTCATTGTAGCAGGGAACGATAATAGATAAGATTGGCAAATTCATGGATGGACCTCCTTGGTGTTATAAAACCTGATAAAGATAAATTTTCCAGGCACTCGCATCTGAAGTGAAAATAGCATCAAGCTTTAAATCATTCTCGATTGCATTATCGATCGGGACTGCTGAAAAAATGTATTCGCCTCCCATTTGTTTGAAGGGCTCGATATCGATATCCAGATTCTTGATTCTTTTTTTGGAGTTTTTCTTGAACATGTAATGCTTGCCTAATTCATCTGTGAAGATGTAGCATCTTCCACCCCACTCATCAAAATAAGTACGGATTTTCTTGTTCTTTTCCAGCTCGTTTTCGATAATCTTGCGGAATTTATGCTTATACTTTAAGGGATAAAAATTATTATAGGTATCAAGTGTGTAAAATCCGTTATATTGGGCGATAGCAGGATGCAGCCCAATACTGGCTATTCGGTAGCTGCTTTGAGGTTTCCCGATGTGGTCCTTTATTGCTTCAAATTGTTTTTCAGCATAAAATTCACTTACACTCGGTTTTTTGCTATGAACAATTTCTTCATTGCTGAACAACAATAAGATAATTTGTGCTCCAATCAACAGCGGAACAGATTTATGAAGTACCTTTTCTTCCCAGAGAATCCTAAGGCCAACAGCAAAAAGAATATAAATGATCAATGGCCGCAAAAAATGGTACCTGGCAAAATTGAAAGTATCAAGAAAGTGGAATCTTTCTGTTAAATGAACCCATCCTTTATAAAACCAGAATGCGTACCATGCAGAAAATAGAAAATTCAGCAGGAATAAAAGAACAAAAATACGCTCATTTTTCCATCTCCGGTGCTTCCATACGATCAGCATGGCCGCAATAATAACCGGCAAAATGATTAACGTATGTACCGTCATGACATGGGTATGACCGAAAAGGAAGTTCTTAAACGTAAGCTTTACAGAATGAAAGAACGACAGACGGGCGTGGAAATATTCATCCCGACTATTCGGCTCACTATCAAATAGAAACGAGTAAACAAGTCTGTAGTCTGCAATCAAGTAAACTGATGTCATATAAACAATCGCAACCAAGAAACGCCAGTTGAACGTTTTTTTGCGGATGGCATCACTAATCCAGAGTATACCCATAGCGCTGAGGAAAAAGAAAAAACCCAAAACAATGCTAGAGTAAAAAGGCAAGAGTGTAAGGGTAAGATAATGACTCCCCTTTCCATTGCCTTGTCTTATATGCAAAAAAGCCCATAGTGCCAATGGCATTCCTAACGTACTCAGCATCCCTGAGGGCCAAAAAGGAGTTAAGGCAAACGCCAATGCCGTACCGACACGAATCAGGGTTCTCTCCCTTTCTGGAATGAAATGGTCCTTTAAAAGTAAATACATACCAAGAAAGGCAAAAAATCTAGTAATACTCTGGCTAATTCCATAAGCGATCATAGTCGGGAACCAAACATATAGCCAAACAATCAGGCTGAATTCGCTCCCAAGCGCATTTCTTGGAAGTCCATTAATTACTTGAGGAATAACAGATTCGGCTGAACCAGCGATTTGGCCACTCTCAGCAAGGATTTTATACCATGCCAAATTGGAATCCAGATTATCATGGACCCGAATATGGGCATCGTTCCCCAAGATAAAATACGGCGATACGAAGACTGAAATAACGAGAAGAGATAGTATGATGAATTTATTCTCTTTTTCCTGCAAATAAGCCAAATCAAATTACACCTCAAATCCCATGTTCGCCTTCTTAAGATTTGCACAATGACAGAAAATATTCCCTGAAAAGTTAATCAACTTCCTAGTCTGTTTTTATCAGAAAAGATGGTAATCAAAGACAATCAGATAGAAGATCACAAAAAAGACTGATAGGACCAATGCCGTCAAAGGCTTTTTATAATGGAGCCTTAGCATGGGATACATCGTACTATAGAAGAAGAATTCCCATACGATCGACCATCCATGATCAAATTTAATGGCTCCATACTTTAACGCCAGAGCCTCTATCAGGACGGACAGTGAGATCCATTTTAAATAATGCCTAACCTTCTTGTTTCGGTCTTCAGGGAAATTTCCCAAAAACAAAATGATCATACTCGGATAAAAAAGAAATGTATACAAGGATTCCGTTACAAACAGACTGATGAAATTCCTGTCAAACTCCCACAAATGTTTATTTCCAATGTACGATATATATTCATAGAAGCAGCTAAACAATGCCCAATAATAAAAGGTAGGTAAAAACTCTCTCCATCTTTGCCAATTCCCCTTGCCAAATGACAACAAAACCCCGCCCACAATAACTGCTGCATGGAACAAGCTTTCACCCTCCTTTACTAAGGACCCTAAATAGACCCATTAATCAGAGGTATTTTTTAACTCTCATTCATATTTTATGTATGGCCCAACAAATCTCTATAACAAAGAAAAAAGGCTGTAATGGCATTTATAACACCATTACAGCCTTAAAGATCTTATTTAATTCAAATTCCTATCAGATTCCAGTACAAAAAGATTCTTTTTTGATTGAAGAAAAACGACAGATGTCAACGCTATTGCCAATAGCAGTCCCATTGCCGAAAATCCGATGGTTGCTGTTTGCAGTTTTATGATTTCAGCCAGGTATCCCAACAAAAGTGTCAGCAGAATTTGGAGCATCGCCTGAAAAAATGCAAAAGCACTGCTAAACCTACCCATCAAATCTAAAGGAACATTGTTTTGAAAAAAAGTTGTGTATCCTGTAAATGAAAATGGTGAGAAGAATCCAATTATGATAAAGCCTATTACAGCCATAGGCACAGTATCTGATGAGGCGAGAAAAAACATAAAGTATCCTGTCACGGATAAAACAGATCCCAAACCCAGCAGCGTCCGGATTGAAAGCCTCGTTGCCAACGCAGATACTGCGAAGGATCCTGCCACATAACCTGCGCCTGTAAGGCTGACAAGCAAGCCATAATTCTTTTCTGATAAGCCGATGACCTGCTGGATAAAGGTTACTTCCTGTGAATCAAGCGCAAATGATATCAGTGTGATGAATTGGAAAATCAGGAAAACCACCATGAATCCAACCGCTGTCTTTCCAAAATCGGCAACTGCCTTCCAATCAGCAGCAATCATCTTCAAACTAATAGTATCTCTATATTTTTCTTTCCGATCTTCCTCATCGACGTCCGGCAGGAAGTATATTGCCGCTGCACAGAAAAAGAATGTTACCGCATTAATATAAATGCTGGTATTTATGCTTCCATACATGATCAGCAAGCCAGAAACACTTGGCCCAACCAACATGGCTCCGGAAGTCGCAAATGAAAAAATGGAATTGAACCGTTTTCTTTTTTCAGGGGGAACCAGCTTTGCTATGTATGTTTCCGAAGTGGGGCCAAAAAATGCGCCAGCAATATTAGTCAAAAACATAATGCTATATATAGGAACAAGTGAGGTGAAAAAGGGAATGATTGCAATGAAGATCCCCCTCAGAATATCAATCCAAATCATCAATTTTCTTTTATTTACACGATCGATGACGCTTCCGGCCCATGTGTTTGTCAAAAGGATCGCCAGGGGCCTGATGATGAACAAACCAGCAATAGCTGCTGCTGATCCTGTGATCTTTAATACCAATAAGTTAATTGCCACAAAATAAATCCAGTTGCCAATATTCGAAATCCCAATTCCCAGAATCAATAATATGGGATTTTTCCATCCCTTCAAGCAAACCCCTCCTGAATATAGACTAAGTTGTCGGAATTTTATTAACCTTTTTCTCTTTCATCCTAGCGGTAACTTCCAAAAGTTTCAAGTACCTATTCTTTTAAAATTTACATTTTATCCCAATTATAAAGTTTGTCACAATTTGTCCATATTAATTTTCCCAACAAAATTATTCGAAATATGCATTATACCCGCATTTTCGACGCCCTAAAACTCTTCTATTAAAAGTTTCATATATTTACCACCTTCTCCACGACAATTTACCCATTTATAACATTGGTATATTACTTATAATGGTATATAGATTCGATAAGGAGCTGAAAGTATGAATTCAAATCAGAAATTTGTTTCTAAGGTCCTTCCGCTATTTGCGGCGTTTATGGTAATGGTTACAATAGCAGCGACTATAGTCGTTCAAAATAATGATGATCAAGTATCGGTTCCGTTTAGTTCCCTTGTCAAGTCAGTAGAAAGTCTTAACGGCCATGAGGCAACCCTGATTGAAAAAATAGATGGAACCCTTATACTCAAAACAAAAGATTCAACATTTGTTTCCCAAGTTCCCCCTGGCAGTGATATGGTCGATAAATTAGTAGAAAAATATAATATTAATTATGAATACATGAACAATAGTAAGTATGGTGCATGGATTCTTGGCGGTGTTCTGCTGCTCTTGATGGGTGGTGCATTTGTAATCCAGAAGAAAACCGGAGGGATTGGTGCCGGTAATCGTATGAAAAATAGCCTGTCAAAGCCTAATCCTTTGCCCTCCATCACGCTAACTGACGTGGGCGGGTTGCAAGAAGAAATGAAAGAAGAGATTAGCCAGACACTTTCCATCCTGAAGAACCCAGAAAAATCAGCGAGGATGGGAATCAAGCCACCCAAGGGGATACTATTGTATGGTCCTCCAGGTACCGGCAAGACTCTCCTTGCCCAGGCAATTGCCCATGAGCTCAATGCAAACTTTTTCTCAGCCAGCGGATCGGCTTTCAATGAAATGTTTATCGGAGTAGGTGCATCACGGGTGCGAAGCTTGTTCCAGAGTGCACGAAAGCAAGGTCCTGCAGTCATTTTCATTGATGAAGTTGACGCACTTGCGGGCAAGCGTAAACCACATGGCGGTGAAGAAGGCGAAAAGACACTTACTGAGCTGCTTGTCCAGCTTGATGGCGGACATTCAAACGATGGCATCCTTTTCATTGCGGCAACAAACAGAAAGGACATGCTGGATGATGCATTCCTTCGCCCTGGACGAATTGATTTCTCTTTCAATGTGCCTCTGCCGGATACTAAAGGCAGAAGGGAAATCATTGATATCCATATTAAAGGTAAAAATCTTACTCCAGATGTATACTCATCACTGGATGACCTGGCAGAAAGCACTTCAGGTTTTTCAGGTGCCGAGCTCAACTCATTGTTTGAAACTGCCAGCAGGCGTGCATTGAGAAACGGACAGGATATCATTTCAAAAAGCGATATTGATTATGCCCTTGACCGTACCATCCTTGGCAGCACATCCCGGACTCTCCAGGATGCCGACACGAAGCGCAGGGTTGCCATACACGAAGCTGGACATGCTCTTGTGTCTGCCGTCACCAAACCTGGTTCTGTCCGGAAAGCGACCATTATTCCGCGCGGCCAGGCCCTTGGATATGTAGCACCAATTCCAAAAGAGCTTCAATTGTCGACGCACAGCGATTTGATAGACCGCATTGCAATGATCCTTGCTGGTGGTGTCGCTGAAAGGATGTTCCTCGGCGAGCATAGTATCGGCGTAAGCGGGGATGTTCAACAGGCAAAACAAATCATTGAACAAATGGTTGACACCGGTTTGTTGCAGGAAGGTTTCTCACTCACATTCAGCAAAGGGTTAAGAGAAACAAAAATGCAAGAACTGTTTGATGACGCACTTGAAAAATCCGAAATAATTATCAGGTCTCATCAAAATCAGTTTGGAAAACTTGTCGATGCATTACTAAAGAAGGAGACACTCGAAGGCTCCGAAGTAGATGAAATTGTTCAGGATCAAGCTGGTTTTCGTGAAGATCAATATGTAATGGTGTAAAAGATTTATAAAAAAAGGATTTCCGAATAAAATTTCGGAAATCCTTTTTTATTTACGCTGGTCAATAGCCTGGGCAAGATTTGTCTTAATGTCTATTTCTTTAAAGGAAATTCCCAGCTGTACGGCTGTTTGGGCAATTTCAGGGCGCATGCCGGAAAGCGTCGCATTTACACCTATTAGTTTCAAGGCATTCAACAGCTGGAATATTTGATGGGCAACCATGGTATCAATCATTGCGACACCTGATAAATCAACAAATAAATGGTGAATATCCCTTTGAGAGCACTGCTGCAACGTATTTTCAAGGATCATTTTAGCCCTTGTAGTATCTATATCACCAATCAGCGGCAGCAATCCCTGGTGGTTCGTCAACGAAATGACAGGGGCGCTTAATTCATTGATTGTTTCCTGTTGGGCTTTCAACACACCCTGGGAGTATCTATAAGTAGCTTCTATAAACCGCAGGATCACCTCATCCATTTCTTTGAGGATGATATCATACCAGATATCGACCTCTTTTCTTGCTATTTCAGGATGTAACTCTGCAAATCGGCGGATATAATCAAAATACTGGTTCCTTACATTTTTAAATTCCCTGATCACAAATTGAATCGGAGTTTTAACATGCTCAACATCACTAGCAATTTTCTCAATCCATGGCTTAAAGTCCTTAAAGAATTCCCCTTCCTCCTTTTTGAATAATTCAATGAAATGAAGGTGAAACTCATGATTTTGTTCTTTCAATGCATGTACAACATCAGGGTCACTAGATGCATATACACCCGCTGTATTTTGTTTATCGATATTTTCGTGCCATTCCTCAGTCAGGTTCCGACTGTTTCCTTTTAAAAAAGTGTATAATTCCTGATTTCTATGCAAAGAAATCCCCCCTTGTCTGGAAGCAACAGATGGAAAAATATGTATAGGGCTGAACTCAGCCTAGTACAATTATAACAAACCTTCTCCTATTGAAAAATTTTAAACGCGCTGCTTTACTCTAGTTTATGCTTCTCCCTTAATTCTGCAGGTGCCATCTTTATAATTTGCTGAAAAACGATTAACAGCACACCAACATCATCCACGATGCCAATTAGTGTCAAAAAGTCTGGAATGATATCAAATGGAAGCAAAAAATAACCAATGATTAAGCCAGCTGAAATTATTTTTTGCTTGACCGGAACACTTCCCGTAGTAAAAAATTCTATGAGAAAGGGAACGAATTTTTTCACCTTAAAAACCAACCGAATTCTTTTAAAGAATTTCTTCATTCTGATCCACCCCTTTTATAGAGACTATTATATCCTTCTTTCACCATTTGTCAGATTTAAAACCTACTTGGGACATACTTATTTACGAATCAGCAGGTGGATTCGTTTCATTTTAACGAAAACATCATTGATTTCATCCAAAAGCAATAAGGGTTTTTGCATGTTTGCTCGAAAACAGCCAATTAAAGAAAGAAGCAGCCACTTCAATGGCCGCCCAGTTTCTTACTTTTCTTGTTGATCGCAATAATGATGGATTGCCCTTTTGAAGAATGCAGCCAACCCAGGCTGATATTTATCAATATTCTTTGTGAAGCGCCGGTCATCGACGTAAAGATCCCCCAGCCCTCGAAAAATATCAATGGTACATTCATAATAATGATCAGTGATGAACTGCCTCCAATCCGCAACTGCTTCCTGAACAGCCGGATCATTCGGGCCATCTTCCATACCGGAGATCAACCGTTGGTAAATCTCTTCTGTTTTCGCCTGAATATTTCCCCAATCCTCTGGCGTATAATTAGCTGTCTTCTTTTCTACCTTTTCAACTGTCTCTTTTCCGTACCTTGTCTTTGCTTCATCACTATATTTCTTCTGATGTTCTTCAATTTCTTTCATATCGAAGCCTTCGAACATATCTTTCTCCTTCATTTGATATCCTCCTTCAATTGAATGAATCGTCTTTTCCACTGTCTTGATGATCTCATCCAGCCGCTTCTTTTTCTTTAAAAGCAATGCTTTATGCTTTTTCAAGGATTCTTTCCTGTTGAAGTCCGGCCGGTCCAAAATATCTTTTATTTCTTGCAGGGTAAAATCCATTTCCCTAAAGAACAATATTTGCTGCAGGCGTTCGAGATCTCTTTCTGAATAAAGCCGATACCCAGCCTCAGAAACGGCCTCTGGGTGAAGCAGGCCAATCCTGTCATAATAATGCAGTGTTCGTATACTCACTCCTGTCAGATCGGCAACTTCTTTTACCTTGAACATGTTGTCTTGATCACCTCCACATGTATAGCGTAAACCCTTACCTAACGTTAGGGTCAATAGAGAGTTGCAATTATTTTGATGTTTACATAATATTTTTATAATCAACTGATTGTCTAAGGTTGAGTTTTTTCAATTACACTTCTTATTTTAATAGACATTTCGGCATGCTCCTTCTTATGAAATGTCTATTAAATCCGGTTTCTTGGACATTTTGCCATGCTCCCGCTTCTGAAATGTCTATTAAATCTGGGTTCTTGGACATTTTGCCCTGCTCCCGCTTCTGAAATGTCTATTAAATCCGATTTCTTGGACATTTTGTCCTGCTTCCACTGCTGAAATGTCTATTAAAGACCGCCTATTAGCCATCCCAGCCTTAATGTCGCTTGCCAGCCGATTAATATAATTGATATTTTTAAAAAGGTACGATCATAATAAAGTTACTAAACACAAGGGGGTCATTCATGGCCAGACTGGTAGAATACATAGATAAGATTGCTGAGCTCCCTTTAAAAGAAAGTTATTCTCGAGATGAACTGTTGACACAGGAATTTTTATTGGCAAATGAACGCCGCCTTGCGGTCTATTATTGTACGCATAATGAATACGTAAATCCAAATGCAAAGGTGTTTATCGTAGGAATTACTCCTGGTTTCCAACAAATGAGCAAATCCATTGCTGTTGCCCGCTCCCTGATTGAAGAGAGATTTCCTGTTTCCGATATTCCTTATTTTTGCAAGCGTGAAGCAAGATTTTCCGGGGTACTTCGCAATCATATCATTGAGATGCTTGATGATCTCGGCTTACAAAACTGGTTATCGCTAGAATCTTGTTCTCATCTTTTTAATGAGAAAGACAACCTGCTGCATACAACTTCTCTCATTCCATATGCTGTTTTTAATGATGGGAAGAATTACACTGGACATAATCCCAAGATTCTAAAAAATAATATGCTTTTGAATTTCTTAAAGAGTTACTTTGAACCACAGGCGGCCATGCTTAGGAATGCGCTTGTGATCCCACTTGGGAAGAGCGTCGAAGAAATCATGAGGGTGTATGTGAGTGAAGGCCTTCTGGAAGAAAATAATATTCTCTTTGGATTCCCTCACCCTTCAGGTGCAAACGGACACCGCCTGCAGCAATTTACCAGTAACAAAGATAAAATGAAAAATACCATTACAGGCTTTTTCCAGTGATTTTAAAAACAACTAGCTGTTTGAGCATGTAAAGAATAATAAAAAAAGAGGCTATGATCCATAGCCTCAAATCGTAAGTTTTGTCGTCACCAATCACCTCATTCAAACGGAACTTCATTTTCATAGGCAGCTTTATAGATGGCAATCAATTCCTCTTTTTGTGTTTCATTTTCTATCATAATATCTCCATAAGCAGGAACAATCGTGTGCCATCCGTGTTGTTTGTTTTGGCGTGACACGAATAAATAGCTCTCACCTTCTTTCAGGAGTTGATCATTTTCAACTAAGACCAGTTTATTCCCTTCAAATCCCCCCTGTTGGTTCACCATGATCCTGCCGTTCAATTGGCCTTTGATATTTTCAGCTACCTCAACCTCGTATTGAGTTTCAAGTATTCCATCTTCATTACTTGTTCCCTTCGTCTCTTCTACCTTCCCGATAAAAACATTATCCGCCCATCCAACGAGTTGTTTTTGGTCGGTTACATCAAATGCATAGCTCGCCGGGATGTTCTGTACTTCCGGATTTTTCGGAGTATTTTCTAAAAACAAGGCTGATCCGGCCACTGAAAGTGCGATGACTGCTGCGATGGCCGGGGCAGCCAGCACTATCCGTTTTTTTGTTTTGCTGCTCATTTCGGTCTTAGCCATTTGAATTCCAAGTTCACTTCTTCTGCTTAAACCCTCTGGTATATCGATTTTATTAATCTCTGATTGAATATTATTGTTCATTAGCTTCTTCCTCCTTTAAATTCTTTCGAAGTTTCCCCAGACTGCGATAAAGAATGGTCTTTACTGTGCCAAGCGGAAGTTGGAGAGTGTTAGCTATTTCCTTAAATGTCATTTGCTGATAGAACTTCAGGAGAATGACACTTTTTTCTTCTTCCTGAAGTTTTTCAATTAAGTTCTTCAAATCAATTCCAGAGATATCATCATCTTGAGCAACCTCTGTTGTATACTCAGCAAATTCAGGTTTTAAAGGTACAATGTTTTTTCTTTTTCTCAATAAGTCAATGGAACAACTGATGGCAATTCTAATCAGCCAGGTTTTAAAATATTTTGGCTCCTTAAGCTCCTTGATGGATTTGAACGATCTGTAAGCCGTTTCCTGGACAACATCCATGGCGTCATTCTGGTTTTTCACATAGATGAACGCCATTCTGTACAAATCCTGTTCATATTGCTGGAACAACTCCAAAAATGCCTTATCATTGCCTTTTTGAGCTTTTTTTATCAATTTCAGCATTAGATGCACTCCCTTGTACTCCTTGTTATCCATTAGACGTTAGATTCGCCAGTTTGGCTTTAATATCCTGTAAAAAAATTCAAATGTAGCGGAATGTAAATCCAGTCGTCTTGCAAAAGAAAAAAACACCCTTTAAAGAAAGGATGTTCATCGAGGCAGAAGCGTGTATTTTTTCCAGGCATCCGGGAGAAGCGCCTGATATTTATGGTGGAGGTAACGGTCGTCAATCAACACTATCCTGCCTGTATCACTTTCTGACCGAATCAGTCTTCCTCCGGCTTGCAGTACTTTGTTCATTCCAGTGAAGACATAGGCATAATCATAACCATGCTTACCAGTACCAGCGAAATGTTTTTTAATCAAGTCTCTTTCGAATCCAATCTGAGGCAGTCCTACCCCAACAATCACTACCCCGTTTAGCCTGTCCCCTTTTAAATCGATGCCTTCAGAAAACACACCACCAAGAACAGCAAAACCAATGAGTGCTCCTTGATTGTCAGCTGTGAAAGATTCTAGAAATGCGGCACGTTCTTCTTCATCCATCACTGTCCCCTGGACAATCGTAGTGATATCCTCATTGGAGATTCTCCACTCCTCAAGAACCATATTTAGGTATTGGTAGGATGGAAAGAAAAACAGATAATTACCCGGAGCCTTGTGAACTAGATCAGTCATTGTTTTGACTATTGGTTTAATTGATTTTACCCGATCCTTGTACCTTGTTGATAACGCTTGAACCTTCACATCAGTCTGTTCACTAGAAAAAGGGGAAGGAATCAAAGAGATATAATCCTCGTTATTACCGCCAAGCATATCCTTGTAATAGCCCATAGGATTTAGAGTGGCAGAAAAAAAGATTCGAGACTTAAAGCTTTTTCCTGCCTGTTTAATCAAATGAGAAGGATCCAGACAAAACTGCTTAATACGCACATCATTTTTTTCGATTTCAGCATATAAAATGAAGCGTTCATCAAATAATCTGTTGATTCGTTGCCAATGTTGGGCAACGAAAAAAGTTTCAAGCAACAAGTCTGAATCTCCTGTACTTCCTCTTAGGAGTTCTTTTTCCGCATGTTCAATAAACTCAGCCACTAACTGATTCAATTCCTCGAATGGCTCCTCGTACTTCATTGTTGTTGAGGTTCCAGCCTGTTTTCTTAATTGGATAAAATAGTCATTTAAACGTTTGGATATGTCACCTAAAGAATGATTTTTTTCTTTAAACTCCCTTTTCAACTGTAGAAAAGCTGATTTTTCCAATGTCGCAGAGAACATATCCCTCCCTCTGTCAACGAGATTATGTGCCTCATCGACAAGGAGGGCGGTTTTCTTTTTTTGTTCATCGAATAGTCTTTTCAAAGAGACTTTTGGATCAAAAATATAATTGTAATCACATATGACCGCATCTGCTGCGTATGCCAGGTCCAATGAAAACTCAAAAGGACAGACTTTATGTTTTTTGGCATACTTTTCAACACAGTATCTATCCAGGGTTGCTTCATTCCTGAGGATATCAAGTACCGCATCGTTGATCCTGTCATAATATCCATCTGCAAATTCACAATGATCCTTGCTGCACTTTCCCTCACTGGTAAAACATACCTTATCTTTTGCTGTGATTGTCACAGTCCTTATTTCCAAGCCTTTTTTTATCATGAGACTGAACGCTTCCTCTGCGGTCTGTCTTGTCGTCGTTTTCGCAGTTAAATAAAATAACTTCCTAATCTGATCTTCCCCTATTGCCTTAACTGCAGGAAATATCGTTGAAATGGTCTTGCCGATCCCAGTGGGTGCATTGGCAAATAATGTCCTTCCTTCCTCGATGGTCTTATAGACACCCCCGGCAAGCTGTCGCTGGCCCTGCCGGTATTGAGGAAAAGGAAAGTCCAGCTTTTTAATGCTCTGATCCCTTTTCAAACCATGTTCCACCTGCAACCTGGCATATGGTGCAAAATCTGCGAGCATTCCTTTAACAGATCTTTCCAACTTCTCTTTGGTAAATGTCCTTTTAAAAAACTTCTTGTCACCAGTAGTTTTATGAACATAAGTCAGCTGGATATCAATCTCATCGTTACCGTGTTCCTTTAAATACATATAGCCATAGCATTCTGCTTGCGCCCAGTGAGCAGGGTTTGAATTTTCTCCGATACTTTCCAAAGGCATAGAAGTCGATTTAATTTCATCAATCGTAATTTTCTCTCCTGAAAAAAGCAATCCGTCACAGCGGCCTTCGATAAGAAATAAGAGGTTATCAAATTCAATTTCTGTTTTTAAAAAGACTTCACTCTGATCCATTTCTTGATAAGTTTTTTGGATTTCCCGATGGATCCTTGAGCCTTCAGAGAAGGATGAGGCCGTTTTAAAACCGGATTCAATGCTTCCAGTTTTAAATACATATTCAGCCAGCATCCTTACCGGAATTTTTATTACATGCTCCATCCTGCTCACCTCCTGCCTAACTTCCAACTCCATTATAGTACATATGTTCCCTCACGTTCAATAAAATAAAAAACCCGCTCCAGGAAACCTGGAACGGATTGATATCTATTTACCAATGGCGTGTATTTTCAAGCAAACTGTCAATCTCAATCGGGTTCAGTGAAAAACTCAAATCATCCTCAGCAATTTCCATTGTATCTTCCAACAGCTCGTCAATATCCATGCTAATTCTTCCCATACCGAACCTCCTCGTTCACTTTTGGCCATCCATTGTCCATGTGGGCCTCGTGAAAATAGTTCGTTTATTATATGAGGGTTCTGGGGGTCATTTAACGCAGTGAAAATTTTCCCAAGTTGTTGTTAATTTGATATGATTTTTTGAAAAGTTTTACAAAAGGGAATTCGAAGGACATGACAATTACTTTTTATTAGACAGTTCTATTCATTTCTTTTTTGCTTTAAAAACAAAAAGGCCTAATTAGGCCTTTTTGGTAGCTACTCATGCTGGAGGTAAAATTGGCGGCATACCCGCTACTAATACACCTAGTGCGATAGCACTTGACAATAATGCAGTCAAAATCTTTTTCATTAGAATTCCTCCTCAATTGATTTTTTCTATATATTTTACTGCTTGATCAAATCTTCCCATCTCTCGATAGTGATTTGATAGCATTTTGTAAAACCAAATTAATTCTTCACTTTTCCCATCGCTTTCCTCAAGAAATGGTATTACTTTGGTTTCTGAGTAATCTAACGATTTTTCTGGAGAGTCCAGCGTCATTAAATAATAGTTTGCTAAGATTCTATACTTACGGTTTTCAGTATCCTTAGATAATTGGTATACCTCTTCAAAGGATGCCCTTGCTTGTTCTTCATTTTGCAGCTCAAATTGGATTTCTCCAATTGAATAAAGAGTAATAAGATAGTGTTGTGTTCCTTTTGTTTGTAAAGATAAGCTTTTCTCAAAAAAGAAAAGAGCCTCTCGATAATTCTTAAGCTTTTTTTGTAGATAACCCATATTGTGATATATTTCAGGTAATAATTTTTTCTCCTGTAAAATCTCTGCGTTTCTGATGAGATTTTTATAGCAATCCTCTGCTTCTTCATAGATCTTAGAATTAGTATAGTTAATTCCAAGCAACATCAATACATGTAGGATTCTTTTAAAATTGTGTTGTTCCATAAATTCCTGAAGTGCCATCTTTCCATAATAAATGGCATATCCTAAATCTTCAGGAGAAGTTTTAGCCAGAGCACGATGATAAAGTAATTCACCATCGGGTATATCAAACTTTGATCCCCTGTTAATGGTGTCTAAGATCTCATCTGCTTTCTTATACAATCTCTTCTTTAATAACATTACAGCATGTAGATAGGAAAATAAAGCCATCTGAGGTTGGGAAAATATTTTCTTCTGTTTCTTTAATAATTCATATTGTTGCTGAGCTTCGGTAAATTTGTGTTTGAATATTAAATACCTGAATTTGGTAAGTTCATATGTATGTAGATTTGTTGTAAATGGAATAATTCCTTCAAATTCCTTTAGCATTTCCATTGCAGTATCTGCTTCTTCATCTTGAATGAAATCAATTTTTTCATTAAGTTCTTTAATTAACTGCTTAATCTGCTCTTCGTTTTCTGTAATGGATGAAAGGTTGACTCCCAGCCTTTCAAGCAGGAGGCCCATGGTTTCTTCATTGGCTTCTTTTGAGTTGCTTTCAATCTTGCTTAAGTGTGGAACTGAACATATGCCATTAGCCAGTTCCTTTTGTGTTAAACCTTGCTGGATCCTGTAAAATTTGATTAGTGGTCCAAACTGCATACGTTCACCTTCTGTTTTCTTATTAATCTACCATCTTTTCCAACAATTTAAACAGTCCAAAAGAACTATTTTTATAAAATTCTATATATTAAAAATTGTTTCTTCATATATTACCTCAAATAAGAAAATAAAGCCACCCGAATCAATCATTTAATCCGGATGGCTTGCAAGTGAGTGCATTAAATTATTTTACGCGAGGGAAACCGAATCCTGAAGCGTAATCATCACCAGTTCCTGCTCCTGTACCACCTTTGATGTCATAAAGTTTTGCTCGCCTTTGGATTTCCGAACGTAGCTGTGCGTTGCTCCATGACTTATTTGCGGACCAAAGTTTAGCTGCAAGTCCAGAGATATGTGGAGTTGCCATGGAAGTGCCGCTCATTGTCGTATAGTTGCCATCTACTGCAGTAGAATAGATTCCGCCGCCAGGTGCTGCAACTTCAACATCCTTTTCCTGGATATAGTAATCACCATCAGTATTTGGGTTGCCACGAGAAGAGAAGTCAGATACTTTATGGGTACCATTTACAAATGTATTGTCCAGTGATGCAACAGCAATCGCATTCGTAAGTGCACCAGGATATCCAATTGTATTGGCACTTGGACCGCTGTTCCCTGCCGCGGCAACCACTAAAGCACCTTTGCTGTATGCATAGTCAACTGCACTTGCGATCATTGAATCCTTGCCGCTTGAGCCTAATGACATTGAGATGACAACCCGTGTTCCAGTTCGGACACCTTCATCAGCAGCATGGCGGATTGCACCAGCAATATCATCGGAATATCCGGATCCATTGTCCCCGAGGACTTTATAGCCCCAGAGTTCTGCTTGAGGAGCAACTCCATAGATACCTGCTCCATCATAACCACCATTAGCTACAGCCGTACCGGCTACATGCGTGCCATGGCCCTGACGGTCTGTACAAGATCCATTGACCATTGAAGAAGAAGATTGGGTAAAGTCTTTACATTGTTCAACATTGTCTGTCAAATCAATATGGTCTCGGTTGATGCCTGTGTCTAGGACAGCTACCTTGATTCCGTCTCCGCCACTTGTTGATTGAATATAGTTATCGTTATAGATTGCCTGGATGCCCCATGGTGTCTGGTCGGAAGGGTAGGATGCCTGGACAGTATAGTCACCCTTGCCCTTCCCGTTTCCATTGCTATTTCCTTCGACTCGGGCATCGACTGTATACGTACCAACCTGAGCGATTTCGATATTCTTATTTTTCAAAAGTGCCTGATATTGCTTGCTGTTCACTTCAGTTGTGAAACCTTGTTTTCCAAAATCCCAACGCTTGCCGTATTGTTCTTTAACTTTTGCTTTTTCTGCACTCGGACCCTGAATTAACACCCGATAAGTATCCTGGCTTTCCTGTGCACCGGCACCAAAAGCGCCAGTTGCGAACATGGAAACCCCCATTGCCAAACTAAGTACAGCGGATCCGAAAACTCTTTTCTTCTTCATCCTTTTGCTCCTCTCACCTTTGAAAAATTTGCAGCTTGCCGGGCTGCAGGATTAAGTATATTGCAAATTTTCTGTGTTTATCAACGAATAACCAGGCATACATGATTGGGAAAAACGAAAAGCAAAAAGGTTGAAATAATGTATTTTTACCATTACCTTCCTATTTGATTTACCAATTCGTCTCTCATTGTTACACCTAGGAATCATCAAATTGTATTTATCCTTTTCAATATATATAACGTAAAAATGTGATGACAAAGAGAGTTAAGGAACCAAGGTCAAAAAATGGTAAAAAAGAATATTAACTTATCGGGAAAACGCTTGCTTTATCCGTTCGTTGAGGAAAAATGAGCAAGAAAAAACACCTCGATTCCCATCGAAGTGTTCATCTTACTGAGATATTTTAAAGGCCTTGCTTAGACTATTCAGATACGGAACATCAGGAATGGATGTTGAATGATTCAGGAAAAAGGCATGATTGGGTTTAACACCAATTATAGACGGCTGCAAACCCATCATTTGCAGTTCCTTAACTAAGGAGATGAATGCCTCTACTCCCTCTATGGTCAGTTCCCCTACACCATTTAAATCAAACAGAATCTCTTGATATCCACCTTCCTGTGATCGATTCAGCACTCGATCTTCATTCTGCCTGATCAATTTATCATCTAAATTTCCAAAAAGCGGAACCAATGCTGAGGTCCTTGTTAATTTTATAAATGGACAAGAAAGGCTTTTTATTTCCATAAGTGATTTTTCTACCTGCTCTTTTTTTTCAAGCAGCTCCAAATCTGTTTCAGCCAGTCTGATCCTATGTTTCTCAACAATACTTTCCAATTCTGATAATCGATGATCTTTTTCTATACAAATGACATGGCCTCTATCTTCATGCCAATTTACACTAATATCAAACAAGGCATAAGGGGAAAATTTTGTTTTCATGATCAGTTCGCCTTCTGCCTTGATTTCTTTGAGTTCCAAAAGGCTCTTAATCTTTCTATGGCTTTCCCAATCCACTAGTTCCAGAAATTTTTTCCCAACCGAAAAAACCTCTTCACTTGCATCAGAATAGGCAAGAATATTGTGTTCGATATCTATTAAAAAATACGGTAATGGCAAATATTTAAGATCCGACATTCATTTTCACTCCATGCTGATGGCTAAGCCATTTTTTCACGTCATCCATACTTTTATGGAAAAGGGTACGGTCTGACCCGTAGCGATGAAATTCATATTGATCCAGCAACCTGCCCCCAACAATTACAACCGGCTGGCTTGGAAGTTTTTCCAATGCTTGGATATATGGGCTTAGATGTTCAGCATGGTACAGAATTGAAAAAGAGAGACATATAACATTTGCTTTCCATTCTTGTGCAGCTTTCATCACATATTCTAGCGGAAGATTGGGACCATGGAATTTTGTTTCCCAACCATACTCATTGAATAGCTGGCTGGCCATTTTCAGTCCGAGATAGTGCTGTTCATTTTCAACGCAAAGAAACATCGCTCTTTTCCCATTAGGAGAAATTTGCAGTGTTCTTCTTTTCTCCCAATTGTAACGAGCAAGCAGATAATCACAGGTTGCTGTCGCCAAATGCTCATCAGCAACAGTGATTTTGTTTGTTTCCCACATATAACCGATATGTCTCATTGCAGGGGTGATGATTTTTTCATAGATATATAAACTTTCTTTTGATTCCTCGCACTCTTGTTCAATTAGTGCCCATGAATCATCCTGATTGCCCTCGAGCAAAAGCCGGGCTAATTCGATTGCTTTTTCCATTGGCACTCACCTCATCCTGGTGTTATTTCACACCCCTTAATGAATTAATCGCACTTTCAAGCATGTTGATAAATACTCCCTTATGATCTTCTTCTGTTTTTTCAAAAGCCGTCTTCAATCTCACAAAATTATCAACCAAATGTTCCGTCTTCATTCCTCTGGAGGTCAAAATCCCATTTAGCCAGTGTGCATAATCAATGAAATATTTGTCCTCATTCATATCTGCTGCAGTCTGCAGATATTTGATGTGATGTCCATTGTCTTCTCTGCACTTCTGGCGTCCCCTCTCTCCATATTTTTCAAGCAGAAAGGGGAAATCTTTGTATATGCCTTCAGTAACATCCTCAATGATCGACGATATAACAGCCTCATTCATTTTGCTACCACCTTATAACGGCCAACCGAGGGACGTATGGCTGCAAGTTCCTGGTCTGGATAATTTTTTTCCAGTTCATGAACCTTCTTGTATGCATCACTTGTGATATATTTTATGTAATTTTCTTTTGTTTCCCATGATATTTGTACAGTCAATTCTGTTGGATTATTTTCGTTCTGGAGCAATTGGAAGGAAACGAACCCCTCATACTCATCTACCAATCTAGATCTTTTTTGATAGATGCAATCACTTCATCAACTTTATCCTCAGGAATAACCACTGTTGAATGAACGATATACATGTTCGATCTCCTCCTGTTCTTATCTGCAAACATAGTCCAATTATACATATCCTCTTACCGCCTATCAAATTATGCATTTTCCAAAATGCCCAACTGAAAAAACACTTGTCATTTTTCTCCATTTAGACTATCATACTAAAAAGCTATTTAAAGGGAGATTTTGGTTATGATCAGAAAACTTAATGAAAGAGATAACGAAATAGCAATGAAATTTTTAATGGAAGAAGCAGCACTCAACCTATTTATCATAGGTGATATTGAGGCATTCGGATACGAATCTGATTTCCAGGAACTATGGGGCTTCTTCGATGACGATGAGCTCTCGGCGGTATTGCTCAGATTCCATAATTCTTTCATTCCTTACACAAATAATGGTAGGCTTCCCGTTAAGGGATTCTCAGAAATTATCAAGAATTACTCAGGAAAAATCTTTTTATCAGGAAAAAGTGAACTCGTTGAACAATTCGAGGGAATACCTGGAATAGATCTTGGTAAAAAGCAGATTACCTATTTTGCGGAGTGCACAACGGATTCCTGCTTAGAAGAGACTGACTTTGATATTTTCACAGCAGGTCCTGAGGATGTGGATCGAATTATCGAGTTAAGAGCCAGTATTGAGGAGTTCTTTCCTAATCCGAATGCACGTGAAATTTTTTTACAGTCGCTGGAATCTGGCACTGGGAGAACTTACTATATTGAAATCGATGGAAAAATGGCCGCTTCAGCATCAACTGCAGCGGAAAATTCACGATCAGCGATGATCGTTGGTGTTTGTACACATAAGGAATACAGGAGAAAAGGGCTTGCATCAGCTGTGATGCAAAAGCTTTTCAAAGATGTTATGGATGAAGGAAAGCTTCTATGCCTATTCTATGATAACCCTGAGGCTGGCAGGATTTATAAACGGCTGGGCTTTACAGATATCGGCATGTGGACAATGTATAGATAAAAATCAGGGCTGGATGCCGAACATCCAGCCCTGACTTTAATTTCTGGCAACCTTGGCAATTGCTTCAATTGCTTTCTGGATTTGGTCCTCCGTTACATCGTAATGCGTAACAAAACGAACAAAGGTTGGACCAAAAGTTCCTGATATCACTCCTTCTGATCGCAATTTCTCAACAAAAGCTTCAGAGGTGATATTTAAATCTGTAACATCGGCAACTACAATATTTGTTTCCGGCTGCCTCGCAAGTTTCATTCCCGGAATCGATTCGATTCCTTCTGCGAGAACCCTGGCATTCCACTGATCTTCTCCAAGCCGGTCTTTCATTTTCGTCAAAGCGATTAAACCCGGCGCAGCGATGATACCGGCCTGTCTCATCCCTCCACCTAATCGTTTTCTCCATTTTCTTGCTGTTTTAATAAATTCGGAACTTCCGGCAATGATGGAACCCACCGGGGCCCCTAATCCCTTTGAAAGACATATTTGAACGGTATCGGTGTGTTTAGCAAATTCCTTTACATCGACTCCAGCTGCTGCTGCAGCATTGAACAATCTGGCGCCATCGAGATGAACAGGCACGTTATTCGCTCTCGCTACATTGTAAATGGCTTCCATGTTTTCAACTGGGATTACTGCTCCTCCAGCCCTATTATGGGTATTTTCGAGGCAAATCAATCCTGTTTCCGGATAATGGATATCTTCTGTACGGATGGCACTTAGAACATCTTTAGGATCCATAGCCCCTTTTTTACCCTTGATGGTCCTCGTCTGGACTCCGGCAAGTGCAGCTACTGCACCTGATTCATAATAAAAAATATGCGATTCTTCTTCAAGCAGCAATTCCTGACCCGGACGGCAATGCGAAAGCACGGCAATTTGATTTCCCTGTGTACCACTTGTAACAAATAATGCCTTTTCTTTTCCAAGTATTTCAGCAGCAATTTCTTCTAATTCATTTACTGTGGGATCTTCCTGATATACATCATCACCCACTTCTGCAGAATACATTGCCCTGCGCATTTCATCAGTCGGTTTTGTAACGGTATCACTTCTTAAATCGATCATTCCTTACCCCTCATTTCTATGTAAAGTTTTCTAATATCTTTTATTTTAACAACCTAACCTGCAAAAAACTAACAGTTTCTTTTCATCTGCCTTCGGGTAACTCCTTAACAAAGGCTGATTCTTCTAAAAAGGTAGTTTCGATATTAATTAACAGACTTTGGGCTTCTCGTCGCCGGATATTATTTATATAAGAGAGCTACAAGGTTAAAATAGAGCCTTTATACATTCAACAAGGAGGAAGATTATTGTTATGAATATTGAAAAAGTAATGACAAGAGATGTAGAATATTGCAGACCTGATACACCGATTCATCAGGTAGCAGCAAAAATGAAAGAACTGGATGTTGGAGTCATGCCAATTTGTGAGGGTGACCAATTAACAGGCCTGGCAACTGACAGAGATATTGTTTTAAAAGCTGTAGCTGAAAACACTTCAATGGATTCCCCGATTTCTGATGTAATGACAACTGATCCTGTCAGAGGGACCGTCCATATGTCAGCAGAGGAAGCAGCAGATTTGATGGCAGATGTTCAAATACGCAGACTGCCTATCGTAGAAAATGGAAAGATGATCGGAATTGTATCATTAGGAGATCTTGCAGTTACAGATAATCTCGAGGATGATGCAGTAAATGCCTTGGAGGATATCTCGACTCCTTCAGAGCCTGAAAAATAAAACAATTCAAAAACCCCGTCATACAACGGGGTTTTTTTCGTCTGATATTTGTCTGAATTCCAGCCCTTTTTCCTTCATTAAATGAGATAATGCAGATTGAAAATTTGCGAAGGTTTGCGCTTCCAATCGAATACCATCGAGTACCATTTTCTTGACGAGCCCCGGATTAAGTCCAACAAATAAAGTCCTTACACCCATCAAAGACATAGATGAAGCCATTTCATGAAGCTCTCGCCCAATCTCTTCGAGGCATAGGTCAGCAACGCTTTCTCCACTGATATCTGTCAAATCAATGATTGCTGTTTCAATATCTTTATTGTGAATAAAGTCAAGCAGCTTTACACGTATTTTATCGAACCGCTCTGCTCGAATTAATCCTGTTAATGGTACTAGGATGGTTTGAGGTACGATCGAAGGGATAATTGGCGCGGACATTTCAGAAATAATTGTTTCATACTCTCGAATTTTTTCTTCGAGTTCTTTCAGCCTATTCGTTTCCAAGCTGTACTAAACCCCCTAAAAAGCGCAGTAATCTCTGTTTATCTACCTTTCTATCATACATTTATACCTCCGCTTTGTATAGCCAAAAACCCCTTCCCTGGAAAAAGCTGAATATTCAATGGATCACATTGATTAATTGCATGATATCTTCATAAATCTGCTCTTGATATTCATCATCACAGCATCTTTTATAGTCATCGATCAATCGTCCAAGTTCTTTTAAAAAGATTAATTTTTCTTCATCGTTTATCATGGCAAAGTTCTCCTTAACAGGACAAAAGTCATGTGTGGTTAAAAGTTAACACAAATATTTCCAGAACACAACGGAAATTTTCCAATGTACATTATTATATTTTGTAAATCTGGAGAAACTATACCTAATGAAACTGAATTTAAAGGAGCAGATATGTTACATAATATATTCAGGTTAAGTATGGTTTTAGTATCCTGGTCAACTTTGTTGCTTTATCCCAAAAAGGAATTCAAACGTTTTTTGCCAGTTACTGTATTCGTCACAGGCCTGGTATCTATTTTGTTGATTTTATCTAGTCCATATAGATTATGGAGAGTATCAGGAGGGTTGAAGTCAAAAATCTTCAATGATTTAAGCTTTACTCTCGGTCCATTCTTTGTTGCTAATCTCTGGGTGTTCCGACTCGCCTACGGCACCATCTGGCAATACCTAGGCATTAATCTCGTGATCGATTATTTATTAGCATACCCAGTTAGCAGTCTCTTTAAGAAGATGAATATTTACCAATTGGACAGGCTGAAGCCTTTATATTTTTTCAGCATTATTTATTCCTTTGCAATCCTGGCATATGGCTTCCAATATTTTTTTAGAGGCGGCAGGCGTTAATGTAAAAAACCTTCCATCACGAAAAATGGAAGGTCTTTTTTTAAGGCTCTTTTCTCAAACTTTGTTGCTATTGGCTACAAAATAGGATTGAATTACCTAAGATTTTTCACACAATTCATGACTATTATGAAAAAAGAGCTTGCAAACTTAGTACCGACATACAAAATGGCTATTATCAGGTTAAAATCGGCTTTAGGATTTTAACAACAATCTTTACGAAAACAGCCTTTTTTAATTTTCTGTGGTTATATTCTCCATGACCAGCTCGACCCCTTCGACATTTTCAACAAAATCAATGACTGGGTCGATTTCATTCCGGAGTTTCGGAGTCAATGGTAACTCAATAGTTTCGTTCCCGTATGTAAAAACTAATTTCTCGGGCGTTAGAGACCCCCCATCATTTTTGTTTATTTGCTTCATGGCGGTTATGTCATTCCATGAATAAAAGCTTTTGTCCAGCTTCCAAAGCTCGTCATAATGCAATCCAGTCTTATCGATATAATAATAATTGTCAAGACTCAGGTAGCTGCCTGAAACCATTACGAACAATGTGATAAATGAGGCAATCAAGACATTCACATTCCTCTTCCTCGATTCATTTGTCCTGAAAAGATAGATAGCGATTATGATCAGAAAAATTGGAATGACCAATAGTACGGTTACCATTGTTACATAGGATGACATCGGGCTGTCAAAAAACCAGTGTGACCTATCCAGATAAATTGATTGGTGTACGAAAGAAACGATAAAGATTCCAATTGGTACAGATGCGAAGAGCAGGATTACTGCGGCTGTAATCAATAAACTCCCTGCACGATCAGCATTATGTGCGCTCAAATCATTGTTCCCCTTTTCTAATTCTATATCTCCATAATATATATTCAATATAAGTAAAAAATTTCCTTCTTCAAAACAAATATTTATTTACTATTTTTTCTAGAAACTAACTATTTACAAAGCGGCAAGTAAAGTGGAGGTTTGAATCTACCTCTACGGAAACAAGACCTGTATACCAGCCCCTCTATTTTTTTCTATCGGTAATATATCAACTAAAGGAAGGTGTTCCAAGATAGCTGCTGGATATTAATGGCACTCCCTCCCCAACTCCTCTTGAAGGCATCTGTAGCACCCGTAAAAAAACCAAGCCAGAAATATTGCCGGCTTGGTTGCTTCGTTTTATTTTCTTAAATTTTCCTGATCCTTTAATCTGTTTTGCTGGTCAGGAACTCTGCCTTGATCTTTGAACTCATCAATCTTTTTTCCTTCTCCTAATTTCTCACGTTCATATTCCACAAGGCTCTGCTGATTACTTTTCGAATTTTCCATAGCATTTCCCTCCTTGTTTTTGTTATTATTCTATTCCCTTTTAAAGCAGGAACAAACACCGCTTTTTGTCATCCAGCAGAGGCATTAAAATTTTACTTCCATCATTTTAAAGGCTTTATAAAATTTAATAACATAATGAGTTTTTTAAGGGGTTTCTATATATACCATGTAATCACTATGTTTACTTAAGCGGTTTAGATGGTAATTTAAATAGCACGGAGGGAATCCTTCAATTTGCACTACATTTAGAAAGGAAAATGTTTTATGAGACAAATTACAGTTACTGTAGATTTTAAGGGGAAAAATTATTTAACCAATGTTATTGCTGATCATGATACATCAGAAGAAGAAATCATGGAGACGGCAAGAAAGCAAATTAAAGAACAGTGGTTATTTTAAATTCGAAAAATATTTAAACAAGTCAGCAGCTTTTTTTGATTGGTTTTAAATTGATTTATACAACCCTAAAAAAGGAGGTTCAGTTTACAAGGGCTGAACCTCCTTTTCTTAATGGCCATTTTGGTGATATTAACTTTTTCATTTTCCATAAGAAGGGGATGTACAAAAGGAGATTGGCATAGAAATATACCATTGTGGAAAAAGGGGTTTAAAATTTGAAACAGGAAAATTTACTCTTCATACAGTTCAATAGGTAATCCATCGGGATCCGCAAAGAATGTAAATCGTTTTCCAGTCAGAGGGTCGATCCTTATTTTCTCCACTTTCAACCCCTGATTTGCAAGATAATCAACATGTGCGGAAAGGTTCTTAACGGAAAAAGCCAGATGCCTGAGGCCTGCTGCTTCTGGATAGCTGGCCCGCGCTGGAACTTCTGGGAAGGAGAACAATTCAATCTGGAAACCGTCTCCTACACTTAAATCCAATTTATATGACTTCCTTTCTTCCCTATATACTTCCGAAATGACCTTAAAGCCAAGAACCATTGTATAAAACTCCTTGGACTTTTCATAATCAGCACAAATAATGGCGACGTGATGAATTTTCTCTAACTTCATCGAGATCTCCTTTTACCTTGCCCATTTAGTAATGGTGATTTTCGTACCGGCCCCTGGCATGGAATCAATATCAAAACTATCCATTAACCTTCTAACTCCCGGTAGGCCTGCACCAAGTCCGCCTGACGTCGAAAAACCATCCTGCAGAACCATCCTGATGTCGTTTATTCCTGGTCCATTATCAGCAGCAGATATTTGGATTCCTTTTCGGCCATTTTCATTCAAGACCTGAATCGTAATCTCGCCGCTGCCTGCATAAAGGTATATATTTCTGGCAAGCTCGGAAATCGCAGTCGTGATCCTTGCCTGATCCACCCCTCCAAATTGAAGCTCTTTTGAAACTTCTCTCCCTTTTTGTCGGGCAAGCACTATATCAAATTCATTATTTATATTTATTACAATCGATTCTGTCATATGGCTAAACCTCTAACAAATGGCTTAATATCGAAATTCCTTGTTCAAGATCCAGAGCAGTATGGACATTTTCCATTGTTATGCCCAACTCGATCAGTGTAATGGCAACCGCTGGCTGTATGCCCGTCAGGACCGCTTTTGTGCCCATCAAGCTTGTCATGACAATGACATCACCCAAAACTTTTGCAATGAATGAATCAATCATATCGACAGAAGTCAGGTCGATCACAACACCTTTTGCTCCTGTGTCTTTTATTTTATTCAACAAGTCCTCCTGGAACGTAAGTACGGTCTGGTCATCCAATTCCACTTGTATAGAAACCAGCAGGTAATCTTTTAGCTTTAATATAGGAATCCTCACTTTATATGCCTCCAAATCATTAAACTCACTAGAAATCCACTTTGCATTTGTAAAGAAGAATTTAATTGGATTATACGCTATGTAAGAAGTGCTTTACAAATTAAAAGCAGTATTTATATGATTAAATAGGCTTTAAGCATTAAGAAAAAAATAAATTAAAAAACCTCCTAAAAAGGAGGTTTCAATCACTAAACAAACGGGTATAAGTTAAAAAGTAGTTTTTGCACCAAGATATCGAGGTTTCCAGTATGAGTTATTCATATCACTGATTTCGACTCCTCTGGAGGATCCTGCATGAATAAATTGGCCGTTTCCTAGATAGATACCAGCATGAGATGGACCTGCTTTATAAGTTTCAAAGAATACTAGGTCTCCTGCACGTGGTGAAGAAACAGACTTGGTTGCATCCCAAATGGAGGCAACAGTTCTTGGGATAGAGATACCTGCCTTATTATAAACATAGTTCAGGTAACCAGAACAGTCAAAACCAGATGGAGTGCTGCCAGCCCAAACATACGGAACTCCAATGTATTTTTTTGCTTCAGCAATCAATGAACTCACCTGTGAAGCTGAGCTATATGATGCTACTACAGGTGTAGATGCTGTTGAGACCTTTGTAGCAACTGGCGTTGAAGTTGCCACTGATAATTTTAGTACCTGTCCAGGGAAAATAAGGTACGATTTAAGATTGTTGATAGAAATCAACTGCGAAAGCGATACATTATGGCGAGCAGCAATAGATGATAAATTATCACCGCTGCGGACTGTGTATGTGCTTGATGTACTTGCAGGTGCAACAGAAGCTGGTGCAGCCGAAGATCCTGAAACCTTCAATTTTTGACCAGGATAAATGACATCAGAAGTTAGTCCATTCAGGGATTTTAGTCCATTGATAGACATTCCGTATGATTTTGAAATTCCCCATAAAGTATCGCCCGATTTCACGATATAGCCATCGACAGTTGTGCTTGTTGCAGCAGTGGTTGAGTGACTATGAGGAGCCAGGACTGAAAGTTTTTGATTTACATAGATTGTAGAACCTGATAGGTTATTCCATTTTTGAATATCATTAATTGCAACATTATATGTGTTAGAAAGCTTCCATAAAGAATCACCAGATTGAACTGTGTGTAATTTTTCATGTGCACTTGCAGATCCATTGAACGATGTAAATAAAAATCCGGCTGTTGCAGCCACCGTCAGAATTTGTTTTTTCATGTTGAGCAACTCCCTTTGATTTCGATTACAAATTAATAGTAGAGTTTCCCAAACTAGTTTTGAATCTATAAATTTTGGTTTACAAGGAATTGTTTTCCTTTGGTAAATAATTCGTTTTCTTTCCAGAATACCTCCTAATCCTTTTAATTACAGGGATTTCAGCCTGTTTTTTCCACTGAAATTTCATCTTTTGTAATAAAATTGCAACATAAGCTTAACTTTGTTGTAATTTAATTACCCTATGTAACTATTCCTATTAAGATTGTATTACAAGGGAAGAAAGAACTAATAACATGTCAAAATGGTGAATTTTTCACATTAGCTCATAATCATTGTTAGGCAATTTATTATTGATCCGAGAATACCTGCGCAGCCAAAAGCCCACTGTGGAATCACACAGTGGGCTTTTCTTTTATTTCATGTTAGAGATTCCGTTTGATTAATTGTTCCGCCATCTGGTCAACCTGCTGGCTGTTTCCTTCTTGCTTTGCGGCTGAAGCAATTTGACTGATTAACTGACTGCTTTCCGGGTTTGTCGCAGCATGGTAACCAGAATTAGTGTTTGTTGTTTGGGAATCCGTCATGCCTGAAGTAATTTCTTTTGCGAATTCCGTTAATCCCGCTGAAACCGGCCGATTGAATGAATTTCCTGTGCTTGTATTCTGAAAAAGCTGCTTCATTCCATCTCCCATTCGATTCCTGAAAGCAAATGCAGCAGCTGCACTTGCCACAACACCCATGATGGAAAACGTCATGGAGCGAGATTTCTTGCGTTTGTATCCGAACATCTTCATCAGATTTTGAGGTATATTCGATTTCATTAACGCAGACATCCATGCAGATCTATTCATCGGCAGCACCCCTTTATGAATTAGAGGAGAAACATCCCCTCCACTCTTTAGTATTAGGTTCTAGTCATTCAATATACCGGTAAAAGTTTTACAGTGACGTCCGTTTACTCATTAAGGAATGGCTTCAATTTCTGTATAGCCTGCTGCAGCTTATTAGCGTTTTTACTGTACATTTGTTTCACTCCAGAAGACTCTGTCCCGAGAGCAAATAATTCTAAATCTGCCTGGCATTTATTCATCATCGCGAGCAATAGTTTCCTCGGCTGCGGAGCTGGAATCTCAAACTGATCATCATAAGTATCAATGGTGAGCTTTCCGAATGAATCCACCTGTCCCAAAAATACATTATCAACCGTTACACCTAAGTTTGCTAATTCTATATCCAGCCACCCTCTGTTCTTGCCTGCAGAAGCTAATGAATCGTTCAGTATATTTCCATCCATGATTACGGTATACGGTTCTTTCTCTGGAGCCACTGTCAGATTCAAATCTTTCGCCGTAAGAGGCTGCAGTTCTTTTTTTAACAAGACACTCAGGTCCCCTTTTGGTTCCAGAACTGCAAATTCGACATCTGCTGTTTTAAAAACATTTTTCTGGCGCAATAAAGAGTTCAATTCATCGATGGTATATTTTTCTTTCTTAAGATTTTCTTCAAGGACTTTCCCATCTTTAATTAACACTGTTGCTTTTCCTTCAAATACATCCCTGAACTTTTTGCTCTTAACGCCAATGACGTCATGAAAATATGTAAACGCACCAAATATCATAATCGCTAATACACCATGGAAGAAATTCCCGTCAAGTCCCATGATGACTTCCGCGGCAATACTACCTATTGTAATTCCTGAAATATATTCGAAGAATGACAACTCGGAAAGCTGTTTTTTCCCGCCTATCTTGGTAATTGCGTACAAGGTGATTGCAAACAATATGGATGAGACAAGAATATGTGTAATATCATTCATTGCTTCACCTTCTAGTTTTTATATTGGGGTTCTTCTATCTCTACCTGGATTTTCCGTTTTTCTAAATCTGTCTTGATTTCCGTGATGACAAGCATGGTTTCATGGAAAACCCTGCTTGCTTCCGGAATCGTTGAGTTTAAGGCCATTGCAGACAGTTGCGCTTCTATCCCTTTTATCGTCGATAAAACTTGATTCACATTCGAACCTACTGTCATTTATCATCACCTCTTTGATGCAGAAGAGGGCGGGTTGCCCTGCCCTCCCTGATTACTGCTTATATTGTGGTTCCTCTTGTTCAATTTCCTGCAGGCGAGGCTGAAGGCTGTCAATTACTGCTTGTGTCTGTTGTGCTGCAGTTTGATAAATCTGTTTTGCCTGCTGATTTTCTGTACCGAGTGCAAAAGTCTCCAAACTAGCCTGGGCACTTTTCAAACCTGCCATTGTTTGTTTAACCTGAGCTCCAACTGTCATCCTATCCCCTGCTTTCTGAAATAATATTGGTACTGTTTTAGTATTGCTACTATGGATTGAATTATTCTCTGCTATATTCTTTTTCATTGATCCCTGCTTCAGACTATTTTATGCAAAAAAAAATAGCCATTTCGGCTGATATAACAATATTTCTCCATGACTATTCCTCATTCACTTGTATCCTCGTATTGTAAAGTGCGTAGCCAACTTCCCATTTGGCCCGGATTTCCATTGCATAATCACCCGAAGAAACTTTCAATTGAGCAAGATCCAATGGTAATCCATCCAGGCTTTTATATGCGAGTCCTCCTGTTTCCATATCCCATAAATAGCATGTCACAGAAACGGGTGAATGCTCAAACTGCATGTTAATGCTGTCATTACGACCGACCTTAATCGGAGGAGTTTCTCTTACAAATAATGCAGGATCGGTATTGGCATCTGCCGCTGCTGCCCTCCCCCATTTTCTCAATGAATAGGTTGCAGCTTTGACCTCCACCGTTTGTTTGTCTACAATCATTTCTAAATCAGGAGGA
Organism: Bacillus sp. ISL-35; assembly: GCF_018613355.1. NCBI lineage: Bacteria > Bacillati > Bacillota > Bacilli > Caryophanales > Bacillaceae > Bacillus > Bacillus sp. ISL-35. Next base: position 240,672 of record NZ_JAGGQK010000014.1, read on the forward strand.
GTTGGTCTATAGCTTTTATATGTATTCCAGCCAACGATTACGGCTAACAATAATAAAGCTGAGATTCCCAATAGAATTGTTTTCACCAAACTCCCCCATTTCAAAAAGTTATGAATCTTTACCTCTAATTAATTAGACGGCTATGCGGAGAAGTAAGTTTCAAATTTTCAGTTTTTTTCGAAACTAATATTGAGGGGCTTCAATGGTTCATTTTTCGCATAAACCTTTTGTCGTTATTATGTAACATTCCTTACATGAAAATTTTCCCGCCTACTTTATAATATATGAATAAATGATGAAAAGTAGGTGATTAAAGTGCCTGAAACAGGACATAACCTTTCCACTGGCAGCCATCCAGCTGCAATTGATTTTAACATAAACCCTTATATTGTTATTTGGGAAGTGACCAGGGCCTGCCAGTTAAAATGTATCCACTGCCGGGCTGATGCACAAAACAGGCCTGACCCAATGGAATTAAGCCCTGAGGAAGGACTGAGGCTAATCGATCAAATCCATGAAATGGGCAACCCCATGCTTGTGTTTACAGGTGGAGACTGTATGATGCGAGAAGATCTTTTTGAGCTTGCTGAATATGCGGTGAAGAAAGGCATGCGTGTGTCGATGACACCAAGCGCTACAGATAATGTAACAAAAGATAAAATGCTTAGAGCTAAGGAAGTTGGATTATCCAGATGGGCTTTCAGCCTGGACGGACCTATTCCGGAAGTACATGATCATTTTCGAGGAACTCCTGGTTCATTCAATCTGACAATCGAAAAAGTTAAATACCTAAATGAATTAAAAATGCCATTGCAGCTTAACACAGTCATCTCACGGTATAATTATGAGTACCTTGAACAAATGGCTGAACTGATGAAAGAACTCAAAGTTGTGATGTGGTACATATTTCTTTTGGTCCCTACCGGCCGAGGCCAGCTGGATGCCTGTCTGACACCTGCAGAACATGAAAAAGTGTTCCGCTGGCTGTATGAATTAAGCAAGACTGCTCCATATGATATTAAAACGACGGCAGCTCAGCATTACCGCCGTGTGGTTTTCCAACAAAAAGCCAGGGAACATAGCGTGAACAAGGATGTAATCCGGTATGAAGACACATTAACGAAAGATATGGCTTCAGTCATCGATGGCCTGAAACGTGCCCCAAAAGGTGTCAATGATGGCAATGGATTTGTTTTCATCTCTCACACAGGAGATGTAATGCCATCCGGATTGCTTCCTTTAGTTGGCGGAAATGTGCGTGAAAAGCCGTTGGCGGACATTTACCGCAACTCTCCAATCTTTAAGGACCTGCGTAATCCCGATCAATACAAAGGAAAATGCGGTGTTTGCGAATTCCGCTATGTCTGCGGAGGGTCCCGTTCAAGAACCTATGCAATCACAGGCGACTACATGGGCAGCGAGCCATTCTGTGTCTATATCCCGGAGGCAATGCGCAAAACAAAATCGCCGATATCATGCCGATAGCCCCTGTTCAAGGAGCTTTCTTTATTTAGTGTTCGGTTCTAATTCAAATCTAGAATCCTTCTTTGGACAATATTGAACCTTTTATGACATCACCTTTTACTGTGACATAAAGCACGGAAAACAATACCATCCAAGTTTTACAATAAAGTTAACGAAAGGATGGTGCAAATATGACAATCAAGATTGATCAAGAAGCATTTAAATGGTTTGAAAGAGAATTCGACACACCAAAACCGTTTCACATCCGCCTTTATCCTCAATATGCCGGGTTTGGCGACAAGAATAAAGGCTACAGCCTGGCATTTTCGCTAGAAGCTCCAGCCATTGCCGCAGAACAGCAGGAAATTGACGGAATTACATTTTATGTAGAGTCCAATGACACCTGGTTCTTTAATCAGACAGATGTAGAAATAAAGTACAGCGATACTGCCGGTGAAATATTTACAAAATACCTTGAGCATCATTAAACACACTCTATAAATAGCAGCAATCCTTGCATAAAGAATGAAGTTGAGCTCCCGGCAGGGCCAGGAGCTCTTATTACATTTCTTTTGGAGCCTTGATTCCTAAAAGTCTAAGGCCTTCTTCAAGAACAACGCTGACTGCACTCACCAAAGCCAGGCGTGCATCTTTTTCCTCATTTTCTTGCAGAATCCGTACTTCTCCATAATATTTATTGAAAGCCTGGGCGAGATTCAGCACATATTTTGCGATTTGCGATGGATCATTTTTGTCGAAAGCTCTTATAACCGTTTCAGGAAAAGCCATAAGTTCGGTGACAACGGGCCATTCAGCATTACCTTCAAGCTTGATTTCCACATCGGTTACTGAGCTTGCTGCCTTTCTTAATATGGTTTTGGCCCTGGCATTTGTATATTGCACATATGGACCTGTTTCTCCTTCTACCTTCAACATTTCCTCCAGGGAAAAATCAATATCATTCATTCTAAAATTCTTCAGGTCGTGAAAAATGATTGCTCCTGTACCCACCAGATCAGCTGTTTCTTCCTTATCTTCGAGTAGTGGATTTTTTTCCTCGATATTCTTTTTTGCCAGCTCAATCGAATTTCTAAGGACATCCTCCAGTAAAACAACTTTCCCTTTGCGCGTCGACATTTTTTTGCCATCTTTCAGCATCATTCCAAAAGGGACATGGATGATCCTATCCGCCCACTCAAAATCCATTTTTGCGAGCACAGCTTTTAGCTGTTTAAAATGAAGACTTTGCTCATTTCCCACAACGTATAAAGATGTGACAAATGTATGCTGATCATATCGATACTTGGCCGCGGCCAAATCCCGGGTCGCATACAATGTAGCGCCATCTGACTTCTTAATCAGGCATGGAGGCAGGGCAGCATCTTCCAATTGAACGACCATAGCCCCGTCCGATTCCACAAGCAGTTCTTTTTCGGCTAAAAGTTCTACGATGGGCTCCATTTTATCATTATAAAATGCTTCCCCAGCGTATGAATCAAACTCAATACCCAGCAGATCATAAATCTTTTTGAACTCTTTCAATGATTCTTCCTTGAACCATTTCCATAGTTCGAGAGCCTCTACATCCCCATTTTCAAGGCGCCTGAACCAATTTCGGCCTTCTTGTTCGAGTTCAGGGTTGATTTCTGCGGCTTCATGAAACTTAATGTAAAGGGCAAGAAGCTCCTTTATCGGACTCTCTTTCACTTTCTGTTCACTGCCCCATAGCTTATAGGCAGTAATCAGTTTGCCAAATTGTGTCCCCCAGTCTCCCAGATGGTTTATTTTAATCGTCCTGAAGCCACACTTTTCATAAATTAACGAAAGGGAATTTCCTATAACGGTTGAACGCAAATGCCCCATGGAAAAGGGTTTGGCAATATTAGGAGAGGAAAAATCAATAGTCACGATCTGTTGACGTCCACAATTACGGTCTCCGTAATGGTTTTTCTTTTCTGTAATTTCATGGAGGATTTCAGCAGCTGCTTTTGATTTATTCAAAAAAGCATTCACATATCCGCCAACTGCTTCAAAACGGTCAAAGTCAGATTCATTTCTGGACTGCAACTTATGGCTGATGTCCTTGGCAATCTCTACAGGAGACTTTCTCAGGATTTTTGCCATCTGGAAGCAAGGAAAGGCCAAATCTCCTTGTTGAAGGAATTTCGGTTTTTCGATCAAACGTTCAATATCGTTCAAAGAAAGTATTCCATTGAATTCTTGGGCGAGTAATTCAGAATATTTTTTGCCGTATTTCATAGTAGACCCACCTTTTTAAAAAATAAAAAAACTCCCGCCTCTAAAAAGAGACGAGAGCTTAATCCCGCGGTACCACTCTAATTGTTCCTGAAAAAGAACCTGCTTTCATTGATAACGGAGTTCGTTCCGGCCAACCCTACTGGTTTTCAGGGAGGCATCTCAAAAGTGCGCTTCATTACCCTGTTGCACCAGGCTTTCACCGACCCTGGCTCGCTAATGCAAAGAAGGATAACTACTCTCTTTCTCATCGATTAGATATTTTTACCATTATAAACAACAACTTTAATCATTTGCAATCATTTTTTTACCGCTAATACTGTATTAAATTCCTGGGTTGAACAATTGTTATCATTAAAGGTTTCAATATAATTTCCATCGGTATAGTCTCCTATAACCTTCCGCCAAAAACTCCTCGCTGGTTCATTCTTCTCTACCTGAAGGACACTCCATCTGCCCGGGAATTGATCAAAAAGTCTTAATGCCGCAATTCTGCCAAACCCTCTTCTGTAAAATTTCCTCATGATAAAAAATTCCAGGATGACATTAGACTCTCCGCTTTCAACCATGGCAAATCCAGCATTTTCACCTTCATGAATGATGAAGAAAGCATGGAGAATCGGGTCGGTCCAATATGGTTTCAAATCAAACGGTGCAAAACTTCCGTTCTCTTCAAGTTTGATTTCCTGAAATACTGTAAACTCGTAAATATAGAATTGAATCAGATTTTGGAGGATCGCCTCATCCTCCTGTTTCACACGTACCAAATCGATCACAAGGATTCCCCTTTTTAAAACTGAATTTTTACATATAATTATTCGTTAAAATAAGAGGAAATCCCTTTTTTCTTTACCCGCTTTCCTTTTTACTCCTCTCTGCCAGGATAAGTGTATTGATAGGTAAGCTCCTTCACATCTCTTGTTATCTTAACTATTACCATGCCATCAGCAGACTCAAAAATAAAGGATGAACCTTCTCCTCCAGTCTGCTTCCAAACATCTGTTGCCTGTATCTTAGCAAGATAATCCTTCATGTTTCGGTCCGTACCTCGGTCCCATATATATTTTTCAGTGTCCCCATTGATTTCTGCCGGCTGTAACCCTACTGGATAAGGAAGATTTCCATAGCCATGTGTAACATATAGCGGCTTTTCGTGATGATAAGGGGCTGGATTTTTGAGTCTAAGTGACCCAATAATCTGAAATATATCTGCATATTCAAGCTTTGGATAATCAAAGCTCAAATATAATGTTTCATTGCCCGCTTCCACAAAGAAGTGATACCGGAGGCTGACATCCATCATTTTTACATGTTCAATATATAATTTTGTCGGATAGGGAAAATTCTGAAGTTCATCTTCAACATTCATTGCTTTAGAACTAAGGATTTCTTTCTTTTTACCATCATTCACGAATTCGGCAAAACCAACCTTTTCAGATTCTCCTTTTTTATAAAAATCATAGCCCTCCTGACTTCTTTCACTGTATACAGTATCTAAATCCCAAGTCAGAATGAACTTCTTGACAGCCTGTGAATGACCTGCTCTGTCTTCACGTTGATCATATTTTTGAACTTGAAACAACAAGCCAGCAGATAAAAGCAGGAATAGCGACGTTAACACCACGTTTTTCAAGTCAAAAATTCTTTGCTTCTTTTTTTGTGCTTTACTATTTCGAATGGATGACCTTAAATGCATCCTCATTCGGTCCCTTTCGCTTTCACTTGGTGTTAGCTTTTTTAGCAATTCCCATTGTTCCTCAGAAAATTTGCTCATTATGTCCGCCTCCTTCCCCTATATCCTTTTTTCTTAGTGCCGCAAGTCCTCTCGATAGTGTTTTCCTGATTTTTGATTCCGAACAGCCCAGGATTTCGGCAACTTCTTTAGTGGAACATTCCTCGATTTTTTTCAGAGTGATCACAAGCCGGTAGTCAGGCTTAAGCTGTTGAATTGCTTTCAGGCTCCTTTCTACCATATCCCGGTTTTCTATATATTGTTCGATGTTTAGAGGTGATGCTATGTCTTGCCCCTCAGAAAATAACGTGAAAATCCTTCTTCTTTTCCGCCTGCGTATTTCATCCAATACGAGGTGCTTTGCAATGCTAAAAAGCCAGGTCTTTACACTCGCCCTCTTTTCAAATTTCTCAAAGGAAGTATAAGCACGCAGAAATGTATCATGAACCAGGTCCTCACAGGATTGGCGATCCCCCAGCATATAATAGATAAAACGGTAAATATCCTTATAATACAATTCATACCATTCCATGACTTTTTGTTCTTTTAAGTTATCACTAATTTTCCCCACCTCATTTTCCCCTATCTAAAAGATAGGTCGAAGAAGAATCAATAATGTGACACTTTTCCTCCTCTTTTTTCCATTATAAAGTAAAATGGGCCCTTATCTTATTAAGATAGTGGCCCATTTTTTAATCTTCTTCTATATTCCATGTATGTTCAAATTGTATGCTGCCTTTTAATGTTTGGGAAACCGGACATCCTCTTTCGAAAACATTCAACGCCCTTTCGGCTGCTTCCCTTTTACCTGCTGGAATCTTAAGCATATAATGACAACTGATCTTCGTTATTTTCAATACTCCTTCAGGTGCTTCAATCGTACCTTGCACCTGCGCCTTTACTTTATCGGGTGAAGTTGGTATTTTACGCGCCTCCAGCGCGCCTGATAGAGTGCCGACCAGTCAGCCGCCGGCAGCAGCAACAATATGGTCCAGGGTTGAAGGGTATTCCACTTCTGGATTGACACCATAGAATTGTTTTACTCCCCCATGAACACCGAATAACAAAGGTTCTTGAAAACCATCGATGTATGCTTGTTTAATTTTATTGGAAATATCCTTTTGAATTACCGTTATTTTTGTTAAGGCAATTGGTTCGGACAATGAAACGATCCCTCCTTTTTTAGTTACTATCACCATAATGGAAAGGGTATTATTTTTCAAATAAAATCCTTCTCATAAAATAGGCTGCCCTTATTTTATTTTATATGATACAAGCTGATGCTCGTCCGATATTTTTACATATGCTGTTGTTGTAAGGTTCGGATCTTACCTATCTTCTTAACAGAAGGGGGGTGGGGAGATGTTAATCACTGCTATCGTAGTACTATTGTTAGCGCTGGCTTTGGTCGTTGCTATCTTGTTGAACCAGGATGAACTTGCTGATGTCCTATACACCTGCATCGGCGAAGTAAAGGATGCTAACCAATAATGGTGCTGCTTAATCTCTTCAAATGATGTAAAACCTGAACCTTGTGTCTGGCTCCCTGGCTATACCGGAAATGGCCAGGGGGACCCATATAATGAAAGGATCGATGAGGATGAAAGAGAATGACTTAAACCTGGATATTGACATTGACCGTTTGAAAAAAGACCCCTCTTTAAATGAGGTACTTAATTTTACCAAGGCTATCTTTAAGAAGCTGCCACATGAAACAAACGGTGAGGAATCGGTATATCTGAAACCGCATGAAACAAACCGTATAAATCAAGAAAGTATTTATTCATTGTTAACAACAGCACAAAGTATCATCAATCCTGCTACTTTATCCCTTCTCTCAAATTCATTGAATCAACCAGAAAATAATAGTGACAAATCAGAGATTTCTAGCCAGGCGTTTGATCAGCTTACCTCCAGTATGAATGCTATAAAAGAGGAATTGAAACAAACGAAAATCGAGTTAGAAGAAAAAAGCCAGCGTTTGGCGGCCCTGGAGTCAGAAGTGAAATCCCTCAAACGCCGCAGAAGACGGTAATGAACAGAGAGTCCTTCATCCATATATGAAGACTCTTTTTCTAGTTTATACCCTCTGTTCATGATTTTTAAAAAGGATTTAACAGATTTTTGAAGAATACTGTCATATCATGAATTGGAGGTTTTTGATTTTGAATACTGATACTTTGACAATCAATAAGACGAGCTGGGATGAAGTGGCCCAAAACTTCTTTGGCAGAACGGCTTTGCCGGAATATGGTCCTTTTGCTCCTGACGAAAAGGAACTGAACCTATTCGGGGATTTAAATCATAAAAAAGTATTGGATATCGGGTGCGGAAGCGGGCATTCCCTGAAATACATGCACGAAAAAAATGTCGACGAGCTGTGGGGTCTCGATCTATCCAGCTCACAAATTCAGGCGGCGGCAGAATTATTACAAGGGACGAATGTCAAATTATTTCAATCTCCTATGGAAGTGAACCCTGGAATTCCTGAAAGCCATTTTGATATTGTATACTCTATTTTTGCTCTAGGCTGGACAACCAATCTGGAACAGACGCTGACTAACATCAATCATTATTTGAAGCCGGGCGGATCGTTTATTTTCAGCTGGGAGCATCCACTGTTTAGCCGGGTGCGAAATACAGAGCATGGACTTTTATTCACAAAGTCTTATCATGAGGAAGGTCCTTATGACCATGAGGCATGGAACCATCCCGCCATCATGCAGCAGCATAAGATCAGCACCTATGTCAATTCAATGATCAAAACCGGTTTTAAAATCGAAAAAATAATAGAAGAAATCAGAGTTTCCGAAGAATTATTGTCGAGAGATTCTAACAGGTGGTATAACTGGGAGAAAGTTAAGGCCGTTCCGACGACTATCATTTTTAAATGTGTGAAAAGTTAGAGACCTACTATACGATGCCAAAAGAAAAGGACTTAATTAAAAGTCCTTTTCCAGTCAGTCTTTAATGATTTTCTTTGATATAAAAAATACAGCAAGACTAATTATAAAAGCATAAAAACCATGGTAAAATCTGTTATCCCACTCAATTCCACTAGTTAGGGTCAAAATGGTTGCAATAAAAAAGGCTGAAAAAAGTCCCTGGGCACCATTTAGTTTAGTCTTCAATCTTATCCCTCCATCTGCTCAAATCCGTATAGTCCTTTAGTTTCAACCTTTACTATACTAAACTACTATTTTGGGGGCTTTGACCATTAAGCAGCTGTCCCTTCTCGTCTCTTACCCTCGAACCATAATGGACATGCCAATGCATATGTTTATTGCTTTGATAGTTTCCTACATTTGTAGAAATGGTGCAGGCCCCATATTCTTTTTCAAGCCTTGCTGCTACTTCCCTGACAACCTGGAGCACATCCTCTAGTAGATCCTTTTCCTCGGCCGTGACAGTCAAGATAGATTGTATATGTTTTTTGGGAATGACAATGATATGTACTTCATAATAAGGGCGCGTATGATAAAATGCGAGACTATGTTCCGTTTCCATGATGGTCTCCACATCCGTTTTGCCAGAAAGCACCTCATCGCAATAAAAATCTTCCCATTGATCGTTAGCCACCATTCAACACCCCTATTCATTCATCTTTCTCGTTTACTTTCAACTTCTAATAGTGCGCTTCTATGAGAAAAACTATTCCTGCAAATGGACTAAGTCTCATTTCTTTTATCAAAGATAAGCTTGAATATATTTCATATAGCCTAACTGCAAGTCTTTCGGTAAATGCTCCAAATGAAAGAACTTAAGATCGACTGATTCATGTTCATCTATTTCCAAAATCCCATCATATTCCCTTGTTGAATAAACGGTTGTAACAGAATAAAGTTCGTCTCCGTTCGCCACTTTTAAATAGTAATCAGCGCCTGAGAATACGCCTTCCAGCTTGAGATTGCCTATAATGAGCCCTGTTTCTTCCATTACTTCCCTTCTTGCTGTTTCCTCAAGACTCTCCCCTAACTCCATTAATCCGCCAGGCAGACCCCAGCCACCATCACTCCGAAGCTGCAGAAGCAATTCATCTTTCTCATTAAAAACCATGACAACTGCCCCGGGCAATATCAGTGGCCGATGGCCGGCCAGCTTTCTTAGCTCAGCAATATATTCCAAAGGTTTCACCCCATGCCTATTTTTTAAATAATCCTGCCAGCAATTCACTTGTACCAAACAGGCCTTCTTCAGTTGACTTGTCATTCATTTTCCTGAGTTCCACAACATCAAAATCACTGAAGATTCGAGTTAGTTTTTCATGTGTATAACCCAATCCGCCTCTCATGCTTTTCCCTCTGTAAACTTCCCAATCGGAAATGTCCGACCCGCCCAATTTACCTCCCTCAACAAAGCAGGTAAGCGCAAAATGGCCACCTGGCTTTAAAGCACGAGTTACCAGGTCAATATAATCCATTCTCCTGTGCGGAGGGATATGGTGAAAGCACCCTGAGTCATAGACTAGGTCGTATGAACCCTCTTTTATATCCAATTCAAAAAGATTTTGCAGGATAAAATTCACCGGCACATTTTGAGCAAGTGCCCTTTCTATTCCCCAGTTCAACCCCTCTTCAGATTGATCCACCGCGTCTACTGAAAAACCCTTACCAGCCAAATAAATGGCATTCCTTCCTGGACCGCATCCCAATTCCAATACCTTACCAGGAGTTAGTTTCTTTGTTTCCACATACTCTGCCAGATTCTCATCAGGGAAGTTTTTAAAAAAAGGGACCCCTTTGTCTCGATCAGAATAAAAAACGTCCCAATTGAATTGCCTTTTATCACTCAAAAGCTTGTCAAGCATCTCCAATAAATCATCATAGCTGTATATACTTTCTTTCATCATTTTCCTCCTTAATTTTCACTTATCCCCTCACTGGAGAGATCAACTGCAAGTGTTGTTTATCGCTGTTTGGCTTAATTACAACGGGCCTCATAGAACCCGAGAAACTCATCACAATTTCCTCATCAGGAATTGATTTAAGAGCATCAATCAGAAAACTATTATTCAATGAAATCAATATCTCGGGATCTCCTTGCAGTTCCCTGATTGGGATCGTTTCCTCTGTTTCACCTAAATCTGAAGAATAGGAAGCTACCCTAAGTCTCCCTTCTTGTGTTACATTCAATTTCACGTTGTTTCTGCTTGAGTCGCGAGTAAAAAGGCTGGCACGGTCAATAGCATTCAATACTTTCCTGGTAGATAGGATCATTGATGTTTTTGATTCGGATGGAATAATACTGGAAAGGTCAGGATAATTCCCCTCAATCAGTCTTGAGTACAAGGATAAATCTTGTGACTCAAAGACAAAGTAATGATCAGATACATGGATTGCAATGGTACTACTATCATTGAATAATCTAATGAATTCCCTTATTGTATTCAGAGGAACTATGTATGAACCGGCAATGGCTGTATCAAAATCAAGTTCACTTATTGACAAACGATGAGAATTTGTGGCTGCACATCTTATTTTGTTGTTAAGGAATGTGATCAATATCCCGGTAAGAACCTGGCGAGAATCATTTACTGAAGCTGCGAATGCAGTTTGTTTAACCATCTCAAGCAAGTGGTTTGCCGGCAGCTGCGCGGTTTCATCACTATTCACTTTTGGCAATGATGGATATTCGTCAACATTGAAACCATTTAACTGAATCCTTATCTCATCTGCCTGTAAAAAAAGTTTGTTGTTTTTTCCGGTTCCCACTGTAATCTCACCAGGCAGCTTTTTAATCAATTCTGCCAAATACTTAGCAGGCCCTACAAAGGTGCCCTTTTCAATGATATTCAGGTTTCCGTCACAATTAACAATCTCTTTTTTTAGAAAAAAGTTATGGTTGCTGACAATAAGAGTCAAACCTTCAGAATGGGCAACTATTTTAATGCCGCATAAAATTTGCGGAGTAGGATTCGCCAAAACACTTCTGCTTAAACTTGAAAGTGCATCGTATAAACATCCACTATTAATGGTAAATTTCATGATTCCTTCCTTTCCAATTTCTATATTAATAAATTCGACAAATTCTTGGAAAATCCTTGTAAAAATTAAAAAAGTGATCCCCCTTTAAGGAGAATCACTTTTGTCCATTTTGCATTACTTTTTGATGATAACCTGTATAACATGCCCTGTTCCTGTGTGCAATTTACCTTCCACTCTTTCCTTTTCTCCATAAAAGAAATGAAGGACTTTGTAGTCTTTAATCCAATCTAAAACATCAGATGGGTTGTAAAGCATATCAACGGTCTTTGGTCCGCCTGTTCCGTATTTCACCTGCTCTTCTGAATATACCTCAAACATAATGGTGCCCCCAGGCTTGACAGTTGAAATCAACTTATCCATCACGGTTTTTTGATCATTTTTATCAAAATGGCCAAATACCATAATGGCTGCGTCGAATTCTTCAGCAGGTACTGGATCATGTATTAAATCCTTTAGTTCCGTTGAGATGTTTACCTTATAGCGCTCGGCCAGAGCGTTCGTCTTATTCAAGCCATTTTCTGCATAATCATAAGCCGTAACTTTATTCCCCTGCCTCGCAAGATAAACTGCATTTCGGCCTTCTCCTTCAGCAAATGCCACGATTTTGCTTCCCTTTTCCAATCTTTGTGACTGTTCTTTTATAAATTGATTTGGATTTTCACCATAAACATACTGTTCCGAGCCAAAACGTTCATGCCATGAATTCCCCATACTATCACTCCTTCCTAATCATTATACCCATTACCCTTTTTCTAGTATGATAAAAGTTCATGTGGCTATTCTATTTTTAAACGGGTATCAATAAAGAAAGGAGTTGATTTCAAATGAAAGAATTAACATCTATGGATGACGTAAAAAAGTTAATCAATGATAACGAATTAAGCTTTATTTATGTCTTGACCGATGGTTGAAGCGTCTGTCATGGATTGCTTCCTCAGGTCGAGGAAGTTTTAAAAGATTTCCCTAAAATTGAGGCTGGACTGGTCAATGCCGGAAAGGTCGAGGAAATAGCAGGATTCCTTATGGCGTTTACAGTGCCCGTTCTCGTCTTGTATGCAGATGGCCGAGAATATTTAAGAGAGGCAAGAATCGTCCAGGTTGAGAAATTCAGGGAAGACGTCTCCAGGATCTATGAAGGATTCTTTGGAGAATAAGTTAGGAGCTTGGTTAATCCAGGCTCTCGTTTTCTTTTATATCGAGGATATTCCGTTAGGGTCCATCAATCATGAAATTACTTTATACTTCAACTTCGGACGAAATCTTGCTCGGATACCTGCAATTTGGCTGAACCTGGTACTATTTCGGACAAATTTAGGTTCTGATTCCTGTATTTTGTCTGAACCCCGTACTACTTCGGACAAATCTGGGCTCCCGCTACTATATTTTGTCTGAAGATGGTGTTGCTTCAGACAAATTCCCGTTCTGTTTCCTGTATTTTGTCTGAACCCGGTATTACTTCGGACAAATTTAGGTACAGATTCCTGTATTTTGTCTGAACCCATTACTACTTCGGACATATCCAGTTTCGATTTCCTCTATTTTGTCTGAACACGATACTGATTAAGATAAATTCTGTGTTTTAATCCGCTCTCATACCCAATCTGATAGTCCTCTCATTTTTCCTTCTTTTTCTGTAAACATTACTCTGAAATAATGTATGAATTTTTATTTTTAAAGCAAAATAAGCCTTGTTGACTATTTCCTTCCTTAAGGAGGAACAATATGAATATAAACACTATAAGGAGTGCGGTTATGGGAATTTTAAGCGGAAATCCAAAAGATGAACCTATGCATTATGGTGAGGTATATGGGGCCTGGACTCATTTATCAGTCAATCATGGTCTGATTGCTGCATACCAGACCTTTATCAATCACATTGGTGATGAGGACCTTAAAAAGCTTGTTCAAGAAGCAATCGAGGCGATGCAGGAAGAAAATAAGCAGGTTGAAGAACTGCTTAAAACGAATGGCATCGGGCTCCCTCCTTCACCACCTGAACGTCCTGTTGCCCATCTGGAAGATATTCCTCCAGGAGCAAGATTCAGTGACCCTGAAATTTCGGCTGCAGTCTCAAAGGATGTTGCAGAAGGCCTTGTTGCCGCGAGTACCATGATCGGCCAGTCCATCAGAGAAGATATTGCAATGATGTACGGCCAATTCCATATGGCAAAGGCACAATTTGGCGCTAAAATGCTAAAGTTAAATAAAACTAAAGGGTGGCTGGTTCCTCCACCACTGCAAGTGAAATCAACCGAGTAACAAATAATTATATTATGTAAAAACGCCTGACAAATACAGCAGAACCCATAACCACGGGCTCTGCTGTTTTTTAGTTTAATTTTTTCTCCAGACCCTTTTGTTCTCAATTCTTCTCGTGTACCCAAGTGCATCGAGACGTTCAAGGAATGGAATCATATACTTACGTGATAACTCTACTGCTTCCTTGGCTTGAGAGACCTCAAATTCATCTCCCGTCTGCTCTTTCAGTTTCCTCACTGCATCCGCAAAATGTTCACCATACCAGGCGTATTGGTCATCCAGCAGCACAATTGCTCCCTGGTCTTCAAGGAAGCGTTTTAGCTCAAAGGAGATAGAATCAGGAATCCCTGCATTTTTAATATAGTCATTTAAATAAGCAACCTTTAAGCCATCTTTCCTAAGCTCGTTGATCATATTCTCTGTCCGTTTTTCCCAGTTCTTCGGGACATGCGCAGCAAAGGCTGCAAGTGAGATATATTGGTCTTTCCTCAGGAATATGCCCTTGCTGATTCCATTTTCGATTATGAATTCCAGCAATGTTTTAGAGAAGGATTTTTGCAGCGTTTGCAGTAATTCAGCCTTATTCATGCCAGGACGCATTGGGTTTTCCTGGTGATAATCTTCCAGTCGATCCATGATATCTTCTTCAATAAGGTCAATGACTGATGTCAGGGCATATTCCTTATTGGAAATTTTGACAAACTGTTCATCTTTAAGGTTGGACAAAATAGAACCCTCATCCAGTGCTGTCCGCTTAATCAGCTCTTCGACCGTCAGGCTTTTTGCCTCATATAAGGCTGCGTTCATTCTCTCGATTGGTGTTCCAGCTTTCTTTTTCTCCAATTCCTCAATTGTCTGCTGTCCAAATCGATACTTGTTACCACGTGGGTCTATCACCCAGCCGCCGCCAATCGTCTCCTGCGGACTTGGCCTGCGAACAATGAAACGGTCTCCACGTTTTGTGACGATTTTTTCATCAAGTCGCAGCTGGCAAAGAATCTCCCCATTGTCTTCTTTTAGTTCGTTTCGGTCAAAAAAGACAATCCGTCCCATAACTTCGGCCGTACCGATATGGCACTTTATAGGCGTCCTTTGTTTTACCAGGTGGTCAAGTTCCTCAACGACTCTAATTGCAACATCAATTGTATTGGTCACGATAAAATGTTCAGTTGAAACCAGCACTTCACCCCGTTCGAGTTCGTCCCTGGATACCCCTGAAAGATTAATGGCAGCCCGCTGACCCGCAAACGCTTTTTTGGCAGGCTGATGATGTACCTGAAGCTGGCGTGCCCTTACTTCATGCCCTGACGGCAAGACTTTTAATTGCTGCCCTTCTTCAACTGTCCCCTCGTAAACAGTGCCTCTGACAACGGTCCCCTGGCCTTTTACCGAAAATACCTGGTCGATTGGCAGACGAAAAGCTCCCTTTACGTCACGCATTTCCTGTTCTTTCAGCGTGCTAATAATCAGTTCTTTCAGTTCGGTGATTCCTTTTTTAGATAGGCTATCGACCATCATAAAAGGTGCATTTTCAAAAACGGTACCTTTAAGCTCGCCGAGAATGTCTTCTTTCACAAGTTCGATGAATTCTTCTTCCACCCTGTCAATCTTTGTGATCGCAATAATTCCTGAACGGATTCCCAGAAATCCAAGAATGTCCAGATGCTCACGAGTTTGCGGCATGACCCCTTCATCGGCAGCGACAACGAGAACGACAAGGTCGATCCCCGCTACACCGGCTATCATCTGGCGGATAAAGCGCTCATGACCAGGGACATCCACCACCGAAATTTGCAGTTCTTCATCTTCATATAGTGGCGCAAAGCCCAGTTCAATTGAAATTTGCCGTTCTTTTTCTTCTTTCAGGCGGTCAGTGTCCACATTCGTCAACGCCTTGGTCAACGACGTTTTCCCGTGATCAATATGACCTGCCATCCCGATGGTAAAATACCTCTTGCTCAAATGCTGACACCTTCTTTTACTATGTATAAAATAACTCTAACTTTAAATCCAAAATAGTTCAAGAGACGAAAATGGGACAAGCATTCCCCTTCTCACAATAATTGTAAGAGAAGATACATCAAACCTTGGTCACTCCATAACCAGGCTGGACCTTTTGTCAATTAGTTCTTCTCACTCTCGTTATAAAAAAAACCCACAGACACCTTATATCTTGTCTGCAGGTCTATTTTAATAGTAATCAATGATTAAACATAAAACGCAACATCGCGGCAGCAGCCAGTCGGCTTGTGACATCTCGGAAATCTCTAGAAGGGTCTATTTCTACGATATCCATTGCTTTCACTTTTTGATGAGATGCTGCAGCAGAAATGCTGGTAAGCAGTTCTCTGCTGGTTATGCCCCCGGGACCGATTGCCGGGCATCCTGGAGCAAAGGTCTGGTCTACGACATCCATATCGACCGATAAGTAGATTGTATCTACTACTTTAGATAATCTGTCCAGTTCCTTTTTTATGATTGGCACTATGCCTGTAATCTCAACATCGTTCATTGTATAGACGATAATCCCTTTTTCCTTCGTGTAATCATGATAGACCTTCGCATTCGCATAATCACGGATCCCGATCTGGACAAGATTCTCACCTTTAAGGTGACCCCCTTCAATGAGACTGCGGAATGGAGTGCCGTTTGTCCGTCCGCCATCTTCCAGATTCCTGACATCATGGTGTGCATCCCATTGGATGACTCCTATCTCTCCATAATGCTCACTGAATGCGCGGATTGAAGGGTAGCTGACTCCATGGTCCCCACCGAGCAAGATATACCTGTCGCAGGCATTCCTTGCAAGCATCTCCCCGACGCTTATACGGAGTCTTTCAATGGATTCCTCCATGTCAGTTGGATGCACCTGCACATCACCAAAGTCAAGGACCTGGATATTCTTATAATCTTGGTCTCTTTCTCCCGAAAAAGTAGAGAATGTACTCAGGCATGCCCTTATCGACTTAGGTGCATCCGATGCCTGCGACAAAGAAATAGAAGTTTTCGAGAACGGAAGACCGATCAATCCGATTTCCCCTCTAGCTCCGTCTTTATAAGATGCCAGGCACTCATTGACCTTAGTGACAAAATTGTCCTTGAATACTGCCGGCCTACCTGGCTGAAGATAGCTGAACTCCACTATAAGCCATCCTTTCCCAAAGTTTTTTGCCAGAACGGAAAACGCTTTGAGCATGATTCACACCATAATGGTACGGAATGTATTGATAATTAGGCACATCCCAGATCACGAAATCTGCCGAGCGTCCTATTTCCAGTGTCCCTGCTTCTCGGGACTTGCCGATTGCATGGGCGGCATTGATCGTAACTGCATTCCATATTTCTTCCGCTGACATTTTCAGTTTTAAAGCTGCGAGTGACATGATCATTTGCAGGTTTTCAGTCACACAGCTGCCTGGATTAAAATCTGTTGCCAGGGCGACTGCTGCTCCCTCATCAATCATTTTCCTGGCACGAGCATACTGGTCCTTACCGAGATAAAACGTTGTACCTGGCAGTAAAACGGCTACAGTGCTGCCTTCAGCGAGCATTTTGATTCCTTCATCTGAAGCTGCAACTAAATGATCCGCACTTGCAGCACCCAACGACACTGCAAGCTCGGTACCGCCAAGCGGATCGATTTCATCAGCATGGATCTTCAATCCAAAACCCTTGTCTTTTGCAAGCTTTAAGTACTTCCTTGATTGTTCAATCGTAAAAACACCTGTTTCACAAAAAATATCGACGAATTCCGCCAGCCCGCTCTCTTTGATTTCATCGAATAAATCAGACATTTGCTCCAGGAACTGAGCTTCTTTTCCTTTGAATTCGGGAGGAACAGCATGTGCTCCCAGGAATGTTGAAATTATCGAAACCGGATATTTTTCTTTTAACCTCTGGATCACACTCATTTGTTTGAGCTCTGTCTCAGCATCCAGTCCATATCCGCTTTTGGCCTCCATGGTTGTCACACCATAAGAAATCATCCTTTCAAGGTGGAAGGATGCCTTTTTGAGCAACTCCTCCTCGGATGCTTTCCTAGTGGCTGACACAGTGGACAAAATACCTCCGCCCTGAGCCAATATTTCCAAGTAAGGTACACCGGCCTGCTTTAACGAAAGCTCATGCTCACGGGAACCCCCAAAAACCAAATGAGTATGAGGATCCACAAGGCCGGGGGAAACAACTTTTCCCTGGACATCGATTCGCTCAGAGGCTTTTAATGATTCCGCCTCAACGCTTGAGCCGAGCCAGGCCACTTTTCCTCCGCTGATCCCCATTGCGGCATTCTCTCTTATATGAAGTTCTTTCATTTCCTCCCCTTTTAGGGGTCGATTTTTGAAAATCGGCAAAATGAGCTGTCCAATATTGTATAGAATCAAATCATATGTCAATAGTTTCCCACCCTTTCTATATGCACTTGAAAGGCTCTATATCGAAATAGGAAGTATATTCCAAAAGAGCCATTAGACCGGTAAGAATCGTATTCCAAATTCTTTTTGCATTACGGAAGCATTGGAATATCTACGCCTTTTTCTTTCGCTGTTTCAATCGCTTTTTCGTAACCTGCGTCAGCGTGGCGCGCAATGCCCATTCCCGGGTCAGTGGTCAGCACTCTTCTCAGTCTTTCTTCGGCCAGTTTCGTTCCATCAGCAACTACAACCATACCGGCATGAAGAGAATAGCCCATGCCTACTCCGCCTCCATGGTGGACAGAAATCCACGAGCCGCCCGCAGCGACATTGATCAGCGCATTTAGGATCGCCCAATCGCCGACTGCATCGCTTCCATCTTTCATCGCTTCGGTTTCCCGGTTTGGAGAAGCAACGGACCCGCTGTCCAAATGGTCGCGGCCTATGACAATCGGAGCCTTCAATTCACCATTACGTACCAGCTCATTGATTGCCAATCCCATCTTCACTCGCTCACCATAGCCAAGCCAGCAAATCCGTGATGGAAGACCCTGGAATTCAACTTTTTCCTGAGCCATGTCAATCCAGCGCTGAAGGGCTTCATTTTCAGGGAAAAGTTCTTTGATCAGCTCATCTGTCCGATGGATGTCAGCAGGGTCACCTGACAAAGCTGCCCAGCGGAAAGGGCCTTTTCCTTCACAGAACAGCGGACGGATATAGGCAGGGACAAATCCAGGGAAGTCAAAAGCATGCTCTTCTCCATGGTCCTTCGCCACCTGGCGGATATTGTTTCCGTAATCGAAAGTAACCGCTCCTCTGCGCTGGAACTCAAGCATCGATGCAACATGCTTAGCCATTGAGAAGGAAGATTGCTTAACATACTCCTCAGGATTATTTTCCCGCAGCTGTGCTGCCTCCTCTAGATTTAACCCTACAGGTATATAGCCATTCAAAGGATCGTGGGCCGAAGTCTGGTCCGTTACAATCTCAACCTTGAAGTTTCTTGACAAAAGTTCAAGATGGACTTCTGCTGCATTGCCTACAAGACCAATCGAAAGTGCTTCACCTTTATGTTTCGCTTCCTTTGCCCATTGAATCGCCTCATCGATTGAATGGGTCATCTTGTCGCAATAACGCGTATCAAGGCGTTTTTGGATACGCTGCGGGTCGATTTCCACCGCGATGCAAACGCCTCCGTTCATCGTGACAGCCAGTGGCTGGGCTCCGCCCATGCCTCCAAGACCCGCCGTCAATGTAATCGTGTTTTTTAGCGTACCGCCAAAATGCTGTCTCGCAACCTCCGCGAATGTTTCATATGTGCCCTGCAGAATCCCCTGTGAGCCAATATAAATCCAGCTTCCCGCAGTCATCTGCCCATACATCATCAAACCTTTTTTATCAAGTTCATGGAAATGATCCCAATTTGCCCATTTAGGGACCAATACTGAATTCGAAATCAACACGCGGGGAGCTGCTTTATGTGTTTTGAATACAGCAACAGGTTTACCAGATTGGACAAGCATTGTTTCATCATTTTCGAGCCTTTTTAAGGTTGCAACAATTGCATCGAACGCCTCCCAATTACGGGCAGCTTTGCCTATTCCTCCATATACAACAAGGTCTTGTGGTTTTTCTGCAACCTCGGGGTCAAGATTGTTATAAAGCATTCTTAATGCCGCTTCCTGTTCCCAGCCTTTACATTCGAGTTCCAGTCCCTTTTTCGCTTTAATATTGCGTTTTGCTTCGATTGTCATCATTTCCACTCCTCTTAATAGGTTAGATTATTAAACTAAGCTCCCATGCTTTTTTATAGCTGTCCACTGCCAGTTATTTTTTTTTAGCCACTCTGCAAGTCTCTCAATATCCTCAGAGAAAACGCGATCTTCTGTGATCGAAGGGACAATCTTTCTGGCATCCTCGTAAAAGGCTCTTGTTTTTGGCGCCATTTTTTCGATTCCCCGGTATTGGACTGCCTGGAGTGCACAAATACATTCTATGGCCAGCACACGCCTGACATTCTGAATAATGCTGTATGCATGGCGGGCTGCAATGGTCCCCATGCTCACATGGTCCTCCTGGTTGGCTGAGGATGGGATAGAATCTACACTTGCCGGGTGTGCGAGCGTCTTATTCTCGGAAACAAGAGAAGCCGCGCTGTATTGCATGATCATCGCACCAGACTGAAGTCCAGGCTGTGGACTCAAGAATGGCGGAAGGTCATTTAATTGAGGATTGACCAGTCGCTCAATACGTCTCTCAGAAATACTCGCAAATTCTGCCACAGCAATTTTCATGAAATCCATCGCAATGGCAATCGGCTGGCCATGGAAGTTGCCGCCCGATATCACTGTCTCACCATTGTCAAAAATAAGCGGATTATCCGTAGCAGCATTCATTTCGATTTCAAGCTTTTCTTTTACATAATCAAGTGCCTGCCAGGAAGCACCATGCACCTGTGGTATGCATCTTAGCGAATAAGCGTCCTGCACACGTTTTTCTCCCTGGCGTGTCGTCAGCTTGCTCCCTGCCAGCAACTCTCTCATACGTTCAGCTACGTCCATTTGCTGCTGGTAACCTCGTGCCGCATGGACAGCGGGATGGAATGCATCAATGACGCCCTCCAGTCCTTCCATAGTAAGGGAAGCAATCCACTCGGACTGATATGCCAGATCATTTGCCTCCAGCCAGTTGACAACCCCCATCGCCGTCATTGCCTGTGTACCATTAATTAAGGCAAGCCCTTCTTTAGCTTTTAGCTCGATCGCTTCCAGACCTTCTTTTTCATAAGCTTCTGAAGTGACGCACACCTTACCCTGATAAAAAACTTTCCCTTCTCCAAGCAGAACCAGTGCCAAATGTGAAAGCGGAGCTAAATCTCCGGAAGCACCAAGCGAACCTTGCTGCGGCACAACCGGATGGATCTGCAGGTTAAGCAATTCCTTTAATCGTTCTACAATCACTGGCCTGATCCCGGAATATCCTTTGATTAAAGCGTTAAGCCGCAGCAAAATCATCGCCCGTGAAACCACTTCCGGAAAAGGATCCCCCACGCCGCAGGCATGCGAACGAATCAAATTCAATTGAAGGGAGTTAACATCCCGTTCATCGATGATGACATCACTGAATTTGCCAAAACCTGTATTTATCCCGTAAATCGTACGCTTTTCTGCTACGATTTTTTCTACTGCTTCCCTGCTTTTTTCAACCTTTTCCATACTTTCCGGACTGATCGCAACGATTTCATCCTGATAACAAACCTGCCTGATTTGTTCCAAGGTTAATGATTCACCTGTTAATACAACCATTCACGCTACCCCCTGATCGGATAAAATAAAAAAGAGACGATAATGGCATACTTAAACCATCATCGCCTCCTTATGACTAGTGGACTATAGGCAATGCAACTTCATATATGATTGATTCCCAACCCGACCGTTTCGTGTTCAGAACCTTTTACTGGAGCGCCAATCGTTCCATAGAACGCGACAGCAATCCATTCACCCTCTGCACGATCCTCGAAGGGTGTTCCTCTTACAACAGCAAATCTCAGACCGACCGTCCGGCTCATTTCGCCAATGGATAGATGGCCGCGCGTAACACCTTCCATCCCCTCCATAATTGCATGATACAGAGCATGCGTTTCACGGTATAAGTGTGGATGTATGAGTCCATGGCGTTTGGCAGCTGTTTCCACTGCGGAAATAACCTTTTGCAAATTCATTGATCCTACCTTGCCAAGACAATAACTTACATCTTTCAACCTATCTTGAAAAAAGACCATCTCTTCTTCTGTGAAAGATGCCAGCAGGACCGCTGTTTTCCCAATCGCAATTTTACTCATCACTAACTCCATTTTCTGAATTTTAACTATTGACTAATAACTTACATTAATTTTATGTTTTCGGATGGCCGGTGTCAACCGTTTTGGTAAATTTTAGTATTCTAATATAGTAGTATGATACTCTGTTAAAGCACTAAAAAAAGCACCATGAAGGCGCTTTGCATTACTTATTTTCTATAGATTCCGCCATCCTGAAGAGGAAGTCATAAATTAGAGAAAAAGCATCTTTTATAGATAAGCTCTCCTTGTATCCTTCCAGACCATTCAATGCGAAATTAAGGCTCCACAACCCCTCATTGCCGTCAAACATCAAATCGTATCCCGAATCCTGAAGGTGCTGCTCCAAATAGTTTTTTATGGCCGGCTCCATCTTTTTTTGCAGCTTAAGGCCGAGCATAACATCATAGGTCCCAAATACATCATCCTTTTCAAAACTCACAGCATCGACACCAATCAAATCAAACCAATTCGATTCCATGTACATGAATTCATTTTTCCGGTCTTTAAAATAGGAGATTGGTTGTTCAAGGAAATCGGATGACTCTTGACCAAGGAATTCCTCCGTTTCCTTGTCCCCTCTTTCAATATATGCACTGGCAAAAAGGGTACCCGAATCTAAAACTTTGGCCTCTGTTCCCTCAAGCAGTCCTTGTCTTTCCGCATAGTCTTTTACGACATTATGTAATTCGACAGTCCCATCCTGTGTTGCGAGATACTTCTCCACCTGGTTTTTCAGCATTTCATTACCCTCCATAATTGGTTAACTGTTATTTATATTGAATGGTTCTTTCGGAAATAGCAAATATTCTTAATCATTATTCCCAGAATTCACTAAAGTTTTACGATATAGTCACATCCCCATACATTCCACTGCTTTTCCCCATATCCTGTTATTACACCACCATTCGAATGAAAGGAGAGGCGAATTCATGAATTATTATTACAAGGATGACCATCGGCCAGACGACAATGACCACTGGCATTCCAAAGACAAAAATAAACAACGGAAACATGATCAGCATAAACAATGGGATGACTGGGATGACCACAAGGACCTTAAAAAACACAAGGATAAGGATAAACACAAGGACTGGGACTGGGACCATGATCACGATTGCGAATCGGATGACTGGGATGACCGCAAGGACCGTAAAAAATGCAAGGATAAGGATAAACACAGGGACTGGGACTGGGACCATGACCACCATACCGAATCAGATGACTGGAATGACCGCAAGGATCATAAAAAATGCAAGGGTAAGGATAAACACAAGGACTGGGACCATGACCACCATAACGAATCGGATGACTGGGATGACCACAAGGGTCGTAAAAAATGGCGGGAAAAAGATAAACACAAGGACTGGGACCATGATCACCATTACGAATCCGATGACTGGGATGACCGCAAGGATCGTAAAAAATGGCGGGAAAAAGATAAACACAAGGACTGGGATCATGATTTCCATGATTGCGGCTGTGAAAAAGACCATCACCATGATAAACATTCCCATAATTGCGTTTGCAAAAAGGTAAGGGATATTAATGAAGCACAGCATAAGGTATCAAAAAGGAAAAATGGCTGTGATGTCAGCTGCGAGCGTTCGATTCAGGAACTGCTGCAGCAATGCAAGCATCCAAACTTTGATACCATTCCCTTCAAATTATTATGCGGTTGCAGCAAAGGTGACTGCGAGACATTTGTAGGTACCGGAGTAGTGAAAATCGAAGGGTGTTTTTATGATATTAAATCTACCTTTTTCCGCGTTGTTGATTTTGTAAAAGGATCTAGCTGCTGCGCGATTCTAGAACTGCTTTGTCCTGAAAGATGTGATGGAAAACATCATGGCATCGAAGGCTTTATCAGAACAGGAGCTTGCTTTGAAGTCGATTTAAAAGATTTCGTAGGCATTACCTGCTTTCCGCCAGTCAAAGCAAAAAAAATGGACCCACATAAGCTCTTATGCTCTGGACGCGGGTGAACCGAATAGATTGAATGCCCCACTTTTGTGGGGTTTATTTACTGTTAGTTCATAAATACCTATCAATTTCTCACATCTGTACTTTTCGGCAAAAATATGTGAATGCCCTCTATCATTCGTCTATTCAATCGTTGGTGTACTGGCATATACAATAGTAAGTCAAAAGAAAGGAGCAGAGTCAGACTGTTCCTTGAAGCTTTTGATATAAAAAAATAAGGAGTGAAAGAAATGAGAAAAAATACAGGTTGCAACACTTCCCATGGCTGCCCGCCACAGACTTCATGCGATAAGGCAAAAACGCTTCGTGTTGATTGCGATAATGTGTCTTCACCACCTTCTGGTACGGATCTCACTTATAATGTTGCAGATGTCGATGTTCCTCTTGCAGTGGTAGACCTTCAGGTTGATGTTGAAAGTGATATTGATTTACCAACACCAGCTCGTGAGATCAAACACATGCGCAGGAATGTATCCCTGACACAGTGTAAGGCGATCATTTCATCAATGAATAGTGGCGTAGTCAAAGTCTATGTCTCTGGTATTGTGCACAAGAACATCCAGTATGTGGAGAAATGCAGCGGTTATGTAAAAGATTTTAGTGTCGATGTACCGTTTACATGTATTCAGCCAGTAGACCTTTTCAATTACCCTTCACCAGAATTGTGGAGCAAAAAGAATTCTGTAAAAGAAAGAAGGTTCATTGACAAGAAAGGCATGGGTGCCGATAACTGTACTGCAGGAGCCTATACGTATGAATATTACAATGATCCTATTGAATGTAAACTGCTATTCTCTTCCGTCAACGACATTGATCTTTACAAGGACTTTGACAATTGGGGAAGATTCAGCCGTATTACTGAAAAAATGGAAGTAATTTTAACCTTCAAATTGCTGCAAAAGCAGCAGGTTAACTTGGGCTATTGCAGTGCTCCAGAACCAGCACTAGACGAATCTTCTTCGTCTTCTTCCTAAGATACAGGCTGCTAAATGAGATAACAGCCGAGGAGCAAAAGTGTCGCTTAAAAGGTTTAATGAATCTGCATCAAGCAGCATACAGGCAAGGGTGTCTCGTCTGAGGCACCCTTTTTAAATTTATCGTGAGATCAGCTTTTGCAAGTCCACACATTGTTTCTGAAATAGATCAATCTTCATCCCGGCAGTGCCCTGAAACATGATTTTATCTTGGTCAACAAATTGTTCATTCCAAACACAATGCAGATTCGCTAAACTGAAGTCCACCTTTTCCACTAAACTCTCTTTATACTCACGTGTAAATCCTGCTTCCGTTCCAAGCGGGGAAGTGAACATATATTCTTTGCTGTGTTTTGAGGAAAGTTCGGGCTGATGAATCCAATGAACCGGGATGATTTTTTTCCATGGCAAGTGGATTTTGAGTGAATGCATGGTCCCCAGATCGTCAGTATTTACATAATCCATTGTCAAAAGAAGAATCCCCTTCGTAAATAAGTTTGCCGATGGCAGCAATACTTCTGCATCAAGTGAATGCAGAGAGCACTCCACATTTGATATAGACGAGATTGGTCTTGAGAGCTTGAATGTATCAAATATGTCTATTTCTAAATTTACAGCTGCCAGCTGTAAAGGAAGCCTCACCTTAGTCCTTTCATACGTTTTATTGATTCCACGGTAAGCAGCCGTTGCTAATTTGATAGGTTGTGATGATGACTCTTCATCAGACTCCTCCGAATCCTGAAAATCATGTTCAAAATATGCATCTTCTTGAGACTCTTCGTCCATCCTGGGTTGATTGTAAGATTCTTGATCATGATTGAATTCGCTAGATTCCTCTAATATTTCATTAAACACTTCATCAGGACTTTCCTTGAAATCTTCCTGATCGATATCATCCGATTCGGCAACAACAGAAATTCCCATGTTATCACTTGACTCGTCCTCTATTTCATCCATCTGTAGTGTACTTTTCTGGGATGTCTTTTCTTCAACACTTTTAATTGTCGGCGGAGCGAGTATTAATGGTTTTCCTGAACCCTTTGGATTCCTGCTTGTTCTATTCTTGCTTAAATTGGTATTATTCTTATCATTCTCAAACTCCTCTGAGCCTCTGTTGCGTCCTCCAGAGGAATCTCTAAAACCCCCGTTGAAAAAATTCATTTCTTGAAACATTCGATTTGTGTTATCCATCTTAACTGGATGGTTCTGCTACTATTGCAACCAATCCCTGCCCTCCTTCCTGTATAAAGGTAAAGGGGTATATACTATAGATTGCCTAGTATAATACCCCGTCTTTTGCTGTTATTTATTCTGATTCGTCATAGCAATCAGGATCATTCGTTGCTGAAGATACCCGGATTTGCTGGTTTTGAAGAACGCGTACGGTAAAATCGATGACCATTTTTTCTTCAATTGTCTGGAAAAATCCTTCGTCGATTGGTGAAGTTGTTGGAAGCGGCTGACGGTCAATTGCCTCATCCCATTCAATAATTTGGCTGGAAACTAATTCACAGAAAGGCAGTTCATTATAGTGCTGTGAGCTTTCCTGGTGGAATTGACTCAAGTCGCTGGTCAATAATTCATCTTTTTCCGGAAACCCTGTTGACAATGGTTTGGATACGAAGAAATCAAATTCCTTTCGATTATTCACCTGCGGCATTACAGGGTGTGAAAGGAAGTGCTTCACTTCTGTCACAACCTGGAAAGGAATGTCGACTGTATACGAATGCAAGTCAGAAGCTACTGATGAGGATGAGGAAGCTTCAATTTCCTGGCTAGGGCTGGCATATTGGATGTTCTTCCTTACAAAACCTTTGATAAATAACTTATTGGTCGGCAACAGCAATCGGCATTGGGTCAATTTAATCCTCTTTTTTATATCCTTGATTTCAAGCACCGGTTCTGGAAAATTGATTAATGTATCCAGATTCACGTGCAGCGTCAGTTCTGCAAGGACAACAGGAACTTTCGTTACGACCTTCCCTAAGCTTACATGTGGGTGATGATGCTTTGGAGTGCATTCAAAATGGTCTTTTGAAGGCTTACACTCATAATCGGGCTTTTTATTTTTATCTAATTCAAACATACATGGCTCCTCCTTAAACTCCTTAGAGTGAAGATGTTTTATCCTATGCACCGTGATTTTTTGGGTCTAGGCGTATGCCCCCCCTGTGTTAGTTAAAAAAGGGCCTGGACCTTATTAAATCATTTATTTTCATTGCGATGTACTGGCCAGAAAAGAACTAAAAAAATTTTTTGATTCATTTTATACGACAGTACTACGGGCAGCTTGAAGAGAATCGGAATATGTATAGAAGAGTAATTGAAAAAGGCGAAGACCTTAGCCTTCGCCTTTTCATTCCTAATGAATCGTGGTTATTGGTTGGCCATTACAAGGCGACTTGCTGGTTCTGAAAAACTCTGATACGGAATTGAAGGAAAGTTTTTTCCACAATATTGTGGAAGATGCCTTCTTCAAATGGTGCATGATGTGGTGTTAAAGGTTCACGGTCAATAGCTTCATCCCATTGAACAATGCTGCTGGATACCAGTTCACAGAATGGAATCTGATTGTAGTTTTGAGTACTCACTTGATGGAATTGTGATAAGTCACTGGATAGCAACTGATCCTTTTCCGGGAATCCATGTCCCAGGTTCTGTGCCCTGAAGAAATCGAATTCTGAACGAGAATTGCTTTCCGGAAATACTGGTGGACGCAGGAAGTCTGTAATAATCGTTACACACTCAAATGGTACGTCTACAGTTAGAGATCGCATTTCTGACGCTACACAGTCACTTGATGAATGAGGACATGGTGTTGCGTACTGAATATTCTTGCGAATGAACCCTTTGATAAATAGCGGGATACCTGCAGCAAGAGTCATTGCAGGATTAGAAGTTGGACCTATAAGAAGCCTGCACTGTACGATTTTCACTCTTTTCTTAATATCCTTGATTTCCAAGACTGGATCCGGAAAATGGATGTTGGCAACGAGATGATCAGATACTGTAATATCCGCTAGAGTAACGGGAATATTGGCAGACGGCCCCAAACCCGGTGTAGGTACGTTGGTACATTCGCTCCTGGATGCTGATTGATTTACATTTACACATCCATGCTTACCTTTATGGTCATTAGTCATTTTTGTTCCTCCTTTTAAATTTCTTGTACAATTTATCCTATTCTTTCTAGATTTTTTGGACTAGATGAATCAATCAGAACAAACGCGGATTTTTTAGCTTTTATCAGGCTTTTTCTTTATTTCTTCCTTTTTCTATTTCTATTGGGTACTTGCACAATGGAACATACCTTTTGCATAGGATTCAAAAGGAGGAGGATGAAATGAACAATTATAATTATCTTGCAGTCGACATAGGCAACAGCTGGTATAAGGTTCTTGCCTCTGATCACGGGCAGCTGAGCGAATACCAAATGCCGAACGCAATCGCACTATACGACGACGAGTTCTATGAAAAGCCTTATGACGAGGAAGATATTGACCTCGAAGAAAATTTGATCGTAGAGATAAAAAGCCCGGCGGTCACAAACAAAAGGGAAGTCTTTTATGCAGGAAAGGCAGCCGCAAGACAAAGGAATGTGAGCCTGACCGCAAGCAACAATCAAAAAGCCGATGAAGACCGGACCTATATCCTTCTATTCGCCGCTGCAGCCTATCATGCTTCCATCTTAAACCCTGAGGACATTGAAATAAGCTACTGTGTGGACCAATTAGCTGTATCACTTCCGACAACTCAGTATAAGGAAAAAAAGGAATTACTTAAGCAGCGTTTAATTGGCAGTCATACCATCACCCTTCATAAGGTACCTGGCATTTCCGAACCTAAAGAACTGATCGTCAAGCTTGAGATAAAAGATGTGATTGTCGGGGCAGAAGGAGCATGTGCATATCTAGGTTTAATCCGTGACATTGACACACTCGCCATTAAAGATGACGGTCTCGTGAAAGATTCCAGGAAAGGAGTCATTATTGGTGACCTTGGCGGTGATTCGGTGGACTTTGTCGGCATCAAAAACAGCAAGCCTGTGGCTTCGGTTGAAGGTGACCATTTTGGCATTAATTTGTTCCTTGATACAATCATTAAGAAGGTAAGCAAGAATGAACTCTATACCTTCGATTCCAGGTCAGAACTCGAGGAAAAACTATCTGCAGGGCAATCAGAATGGTATGTCGAACCTTTTGCAGGTGTCAGGAAAGATATCAGCAAATACGTGATCCCTCAACTGAGAATCATGGCAATCAAATACCTCGAGCATTTTGACCGTGCGAGGAGCAGTTCCAGCGAAATCAAGGGTGCGTCCCGCTATATTGCCGTTGGCGGTGCAGCTAAACTTGCCCAAAAGCAAATACAGGAAGCAGCGGTAAGATGGGCTGATAAGGGGCGTCCGATTGAACTGACTTTTCCTGAGAACCTGGAAAAACTGAATGTCTTCGGACTCATGATTTTAGCGAAAATGAATCAAATTAAGAAACAACATGAGAATACCGAGGAACTAATTCCCATTGAAGGGTGATCGGTATGTCAAACACCTATACGGATTATGTTAATAAAGTTGCGATAACAGTCCCTGATCGATATATTGATGTCAAAACGGGCGAGTCTTATTCCATATCACCAAAGGTAGTCGAACAAATTGAATACCATGCAGAAAACAGTTCTTTGAGCCACCTCGTCCTGGCTGCCCTTCATCATTACCTTACTCCAAAGCCTGTGTTAAATGGGGGTTCAGCTGAAATCCTCCAGCAGCTCGCTGACATTCGATCAATACTTGAAAATGGCTCTTTTTTCATTCAGCCATCTGTAAAAACAAGGGCTGTGAAAGAGCAAACAGATGCTGCTAAATTGCTCGATATGAAGGAAGTTGAGGACATCCTTGATGCATTTGGGGGCTAAATATGAAAAGAAAGGACGGTACTTATGTACGCGTCCTTCACTTTTTGAAAGTTAATATATGTTCTATTTCACTGTTGAAGAACGCTGGAAACGATGGAAAGCAGTTTAGGATAATGATGGACGTGGAACTCAAGATCAGAGGCAACGGCTTTTTTATTATAGTAATCAATGATTCTATGGACCGCTTCTTTTTTGTGATGAGCTGGTATGTGGAAGAAATCGATAATTGGTGAATACGTGCCATCCCCGGCCGGCAGCAGATATCCCAAAAGTAAGTCACTGTCACCAGGATGATGGTATATTTCATTATAGATGGCAACCAGCCTCTCTTTCATGCGCAATACATCATGGACAACCAGCAAACGGTCTCCATAAAATTCATTAATTGTATAAAAACCTGGTGATGCATATTTCCACTCACTGATAATTCGGTGGATTCTTGGCTTCCTTCTGCTTTTGTATTCAGGTGAATTTAGATATTTGTCGAAGATTGTCTTCTTCCTGTTTGGGAGCTGATGGCAGAACACTGCCCAGGAAATAAAATGAGGAATTAATGCTGAGGCTATTTTTTCAGGTATTTGTTCTGACTCAATGAAATCATCAACTAAATGAAGTAAATATTCACCATAATATTCGTTGGTGAAATAAAACAGTTCCTCTATTTCCTCAAAAGCCTGATCTTTTAATCGTTCCTGCATGGAAATTACTTTTTCATCCATGACCATACATATAATTCTCCTTTCAGTTAATATAAACCACCCCCTAATGTTACCACGCAAAAAAATACTCGCACGGGTAATATTTGTCTGAATTTTTACAAATCTCTACTTGCTAGAACATGCTCATATCGTATTTGGCAGACATCATTTCCAATAGCTTGATGCCGCCAATGCTGTTGCCCTTTTCGTCAAGTGCCGGTCCTAAAATACCAAGCCCAAACCGGTTTGGTACAGAACCCATGATCCCTCCGGATACCCCACTCTTCGCAGGAATCCCTACCCTGACTGCGAACTCGCCAGATGCATTATACATTCCACAAGTGACCATGAAAGTTTTGCATAGGCGGGCCACATGTGCAGGAATCAGCCGGCGGTTGGTGACAGGCTCCAAACCATCCATCGCAAAAACACAGCCAATACGGGCAAGGTCCAGACAATCCATTTCGATTGCACATTGCTTTGTATACACCATGAGCAGTTCTTCTACATCCTCTTCAATGACGCCATGCTGCTTCAAAAAATAACATAAGGCCCTGTTCAAGTCAGAAGTTTGGAATTCAGAATCAGCAACTTCCTTGGAATATCCGATTGAGGAATTGCCGGCAAGATCTTGGATAAAAGTCAGGATCCGATTGAACCTCTCATCCGCATCCTCCCCTTTTATCATATGTGTTACCGCAAGAGCACCAGCATTGATCATCGGATTCAGCGGTTTCGATGGACTAAACTCCAGCTTGACGATTGAATTGAATGGATCACCTGTTGGCTCATACCCCACTTTATCAAACACAGCTTCTTCCCCATAATCCATCAGCGCCAGTGCAAGTGTAAGGACCTTCGAGACACTTTGCAATGAAAGCTTTTGCTGGATATCACCGGCGGATACACAGGTTCCATCATCATGGAAAATAGCGACTGAAAGTTCCTCAGGATTGGCTTTTGCCAGCGCAGGAATATAATCTGCAACCTTTCCGCCAAACGTGTAATGTTTTGCTTTTTGAACAAGCTCATTCAATTCATCAGTTGTTCTGCATGGCATACTTTGCTCCTCCGATCTTTTTTTGTAATAGAAAAAGGCAATGATAGGACCATTGCCTGAATTCCCTTAAAATCTTCCCGATCTTAAAATAGAATAAATAATCAATAAAAACATTCCGAACGCTATGAAAAATCCTATTTCTATAGCAGGTACGCTAGTCAATATCGTATTATTCCCAAAAGTGGCTCCTACTATCAAACCGAGGACTACAATACTGAAAGCAAGCAGCGTGAGGCTAAAAGAAACCTGGTTGCTGATCCGGTCGAATTTATTGAGGATCCGATTGATTTCCGCAAGGCTGATTTCAAATTTCAAATCGCCTTTGGATGCCTTGTCCAGGACATTTTCAACTTGATTTGGGATATTAACAAATGTATCTGATAAGTCTTCTGCTTGATTCAAGAACCTTTTCCCCATCTTGATCGGATCATAGCGCTCCCTCATCAACTGTTCTCCATAAGGTTTTGCAATCTCAATCATATCCAGGGTTGGATCCAGCTCAGAAATGATTCCTTCTATCGTGACCAAGGCTTTACCCATCATCGTCATTTCCTTCGGCAGGATAATCCGGTGTTCCTGGGCAGCGGCAAATAGCTCCTTCACGGTCAACCCTAAACTCAAGCCATCTTTGGATGATAGTTCTACTGTTTTCCTGATGCCATCCACGTGGTCATAAAAATGCTGTTCATCTATGTCGGATGGAACATATGCCATCCGGAATATCGCCTTGACAATTCGATGGGTATCCTGCTGCATGATTCCCATCATCATCGAAGCGGAATGGTATCTCATACTTGCCGAAAGCCTTCCTACCTGGCCAAAATCAATAAACACCAGCTGCTGTTTTTCCAGGTTATAGAGGATATTGCCCGGATGCGGGTCTCCATGAAAAAATCCTTCTTTAAGAATCTGGGTTATAAATGCACTTACCAGTAAATCTGCAATTTTTCGTTTTTCTTCTTTCCCTGCAGCCATTGCGTTTAGCTCATTCAGCTTGATTCCTTCAACCTTTTCCATGGTGAGTATTTGGGTTGTTGAGTAATCATGGAAGATGACAGGAACTTTAATTGAGTGACAATCCTCAAATTGCAATTGAACCATATCTGTATTCCGGGCCTCTTCAGAATAATCCAGTTCCCTTCTGATTGATTCAGATAGTTCCTCAACCATATCGGTTATATTATAATACTGCGCCCAGTCGTATCGCTGTTCGATCAGTTTTGCGAAATCCCTTAAGATCTCGAGGTCAGTAAGCACAGTATGCTTGATCCCCGGACGCTGAACCTTGACCATGACTGATTCTCCACTGTGTAAAACGGCTTCATGGACCTGTCCGATTGAAGCTGCGGCTACATAATCTTCATTGAAGAATTGGAAGATTTCAGTAACAGGTCTGCCAAATTCATGCTGGATCTTCTCTTTTATTTCCTCTACATAGACGGGTGGCACCTGATCCTGGAGCAGTTCCAATTCCTTTACAATCTCATCCGGCAACAGGTCGCTCCTGATGCTGAGAAGCTGCCCAAGCTTTATGAAAGCCGGTCCCAGTTCCTCCAGCATACAGCGGATTCGATATCCAATTTCCTGTGTGTTGCCATCCTTCACCTCTGCTGTTATCTTATCTTTTATAGATAAGATATGAAAAAGGCCGACTTCTTCCAACACATAGCCAAATCCGTATTTCACAAATAAGGAGCCAATCTCCTTATATCTATTTAAACGTCTCAAACGGTCCGTCAACATTCCATCACCTGCTGCTAATCAATGTCTTTTGAAAAACCAGGTGGGACATTCTCCATCCCATTCTCCGCCTGGTCGAGTTCTCTATTCATATTATTTTTGCGAAGCAGTGAAACTTCTTCCTTCAATAATACAAGCTGTGCCTGGACAACATCTAATTCTTCTTTCGTCACAAATCCCCATTCGCTCAGCTGGCTCCTAGCCATCTTTTTAAATTCATCATTCCACTCCCCACTTTTGCTTTCACCTTTTTTAAAAAGGTCATCAAAAATCGTATCTGCCTCTGTCTGTGTCATATTTCCCTTTTCAACCAGCTTCATGATCGTTTCATCGACCTTTTCCTTCCCTGCAACCGCAGCTCCAAGCCCAAGTAAAAAACCACTTTTAAGAAAATTATTCATGTCAAGGCCCTCCTATATAAAATATATTTACTTATTAATACCCCAAAACCAGGGACAATTACCCTTTTACATAAAAAAAGCACCTGGCTCGTTAAAACCAGGTACTTGGATACTTTGGATTGGCACATATTTTCTACGGGAACTTATAAAGCTGTGTTTAGATATATAAATTGTTATTTAAAGGGTAATAACAAAATGTTTTAATTGGTCGAACTGTTGCTTACTTAGACATGATGATGGCGAAGAAAGTACTGTTATCCGGACCTGTTTGTACTTTGAATAAAATCCTCTTAATGTGCTGGCGTTTTGTCCGTACCGCCACCTGCTTCAGACATTTTCTTCATGGTATGCCGACGTTTTATCCGAACCTGCACCTGCTTC
>NZ_JAGGQK010000015.1:0-17115 GCF_018613355.1 Bacillus sp. ISL-35
AACATTATCTAGTTTTGAGGGAATAAAACCTCAAATCAAATAGTCTGGTGGCGATGGCGAGAAGGTCACACCCGTTCCCATACCGAACACGGAAGTTAAGCTTCTCAGCGCCGATGGTAGTTGGGGGTTTCCCCCTGTGAGAGTAGGACGCCGCCGGGCACACGAAAGAACAGCTGTAATGGCTGTTCTTTTTTTGCGTCTAGAAAAGGAGATTTTTATCCGTCATCCTGAGCAACATAAATTGTTCCATTTTATCAGGTTGGTTGATATCTTTGCCAAAGTGGTCGATATATCTCTGGATTTGGTCGATATATTTGAAAATCCGCCGATATAATCAAAAATGTGGTCGATAAAATCAAAAAATCGCCAATAAAAAGTCAAAATGGATCCTCGTAAACTACTTTAAGGAACTCTTTTACGTCAAATCTCCACATCTGGCGCTTATTTCTCAGGCTCTATTAAATAAGATTGTTGATTTTCGTTACAGGCGCTTCGTTTTTGTGGGGAGACTAAGAAAAAAATCACCTGCCGTCTTTTTATCATCAAATCTTCCTTAGGGCTGTCGCTGAGCCTCTTGTATTGTTTGAAACGGCGTAACTATTTTCGCTGGTATTCGGCACTCTTTTTCGTAGTTGCTTCCGAATTGTATATATGTATACCGAAATTATCATGAAAAATCCTAGGAACCGAACTGTTTTTACTTTGAGTTTAAAAGCAATGAGCATAAATGAAAACCCTCTGAGGCCTCAGAGGGTTTCATTCATTATCTTTTTTTCTTTTTGCCCAGTGATTGTAATTGATCCATCACCTTTGCACGTGACTTTTGATCCTTTAGCAAGTATGCTGTACCTAGAGCAACAGTTGTCATCATCAGTTTTTTTCTATCCATATTACAACCTCCTCGGATATTCAATGTCCATGTATATGAAATTCCCGATACAAGCATATCTAAACATTTCACCATCTGTTGTAAACCCTTAAGGTACTTGAAACCCTAATGTTATCACCTGTGCATGAGGTACTGGTAAATTAAGTAAGGCCCTTTTTTAATGGTTGATTGTAAAAATGTCTGGATCAAAGGATAGTCTTCATTGGGCATCATTTTGATCAACTCACTCCACCACTCTGTTTCGTAACGGGCAATCATTCCAAGATTATATAGCAATAAATAATGCAAAAGAAGCTCTGGAAATAAAAATAATTCTCTTTTATTCAGGGGCAGGACATATTGTTGTTCCTCCAGATTGAACTTCAACGGAATAGGCTCAGCGGCAGCTTCGAGATTTGCTTCGAACTTTAGATTAGCACTATTTTCGTCTTTAAAAGAGATAGGGATGGATGATTTTAGTTGAAAGAATTCCTGGAAACGATTTTCGGTCATATGGAAGTGATCCAATATGGACTTGGGCAGGGAGTAAAGTGAATCCTGTTCAGACTTCAGCGTTTCAAAATTTTGCTTCCCTCTTAGTGATGCATAGATGCCAGAGAGTTCAGGAATCACTTCCATCACATCACCCATTGTTGCTTTTTCTCCTTCCAATTGTTTCATGTGGAACATCTTTTCAGCCATAAGTGAGAAGAGACCATTCTTTTGAAATTTCACCTCATCATCCGAGAAGCGGTATTGTTGTTTTTTACGCTTTCTTGTCGAAACACCATGGGCGAGGACGGATGTCGTCTCAGGGTAATCTGGTTCGACTGTCAGGATGCATGCTTTTATGAGATGGACAAGTCCATAGAAAAGCAGGATAGGCTGGATGGCCAGCGGCGATTTTTCTGCCTGTTCATAATAAAGCTTCCCATGTTCGAGATAATACATAAAGGGATAGCAGTTTTCGAAGCTCTTCAGGTCAGGCTGCTCGAGATTGATTTTGCGATAGCATTTTTTCAAAAAATCCTGTGAATATTCGGCTGAAAAGAAGAGTGTATAGCTATTCCATTCTTTATAGGGCAAAGACACATAAAAAACCTCCAAGTTAACTGAAAAATCTAACAAATAACATCGTCCTTG
Source organism: Bacillus sp. ISL-35 (assembly GCF_018613355.1). Lineage (NCBI taxonomy): Bacteria > Bacillati > Bacillota > Bacilli > Caryophanales > Bacillaceae > Bacillus > Bacillus sp. ISL-35. The sequence continues at coordinate 2,012 of NZ_JAGGQK010000015.1, forward strand.
ACAGTATTTTAACCAATTGATAACCTACAAATAATATTTTCTTAAAGGGGGGCATTTACTATGTGGGAAAGTAAGTTTGTAAAAGAAGGATTAACGTTTGATGATGTACTGTTGGTGCCGGCTAAATCTGAGGTTTTGCCAAAGGATGTCAGCCTCAAGGTGAACCTGACGGAGACTTTAAGACTGAATATTCCAATCATCAGTGCAGGAATGGATACTGTAACAGAAGCTGAATTAGCAATTAGCATTGCAAGGCAGGGCGGTCTGGGCATCATACATAAAAACATGTCCATTGAAGCCCAGGCAGATCAGGTTGATAAGGTGAAGCGCTCTGAAAGTGGAGTCATCACTGATCCTTTCTTTTTAACCCCAGAGCATCAGGTATATGATGCTGAACATCTGATGGGGAAATACCGAATTTCTGGTGTTCCGATTGTCAATAACGAAGAAGAACAAAAGTTAGTTGGAATCATTACGAATCGTGATATGCGTTTTATCCAGGATTACTCCATTAAAATTGAGGAAGTCATGACTAAGACAAACCTGGTGACTGCTTCTGTAGGTACAACCCTTCAGGAAGCCGAACAAATCCTTCAGCGCCATAAGATTGAAAAACTCCCACTAGTAAATGACGAAGGCGTTTTGAAGGGCCTCATCACCATTAAAGACATTGAAAAAGTGATTGAGTTCCCGAACTCCTCGAAGGATTCGAAAGGCCGTTTGTTGTGCGGTGCTGCAGTCGGTGTCACAGCGGATACAATGAAACGCGTTGAGATGCTGGTGAAATCACATGTGGATGTCATTGTTGTTGATACAGCGCATGGGCATTCGAAGGGTGTAATTGAAACGGTAAAACAAATCCGTGAAGCCTACCCAGAACTTAATATCATTGCCGGAAATGTCGCGACAGCAGAAGCAACAAAAGATCTGATCGAGGCTGGCGCAGATATCGTCAAGGTTGGCATTGGCCCTGGTTCGATCTGTACTACGCGCGTGGTTGCCGGTGTCGGTGTTCCGCAAATCACAGCTGTGTATGACTGTGCGACAGAAGCACGTAAGCACGGCAAGGCAATCATTGCCGATGGCGGCATCAAGTATTCCGGGGATATCGTAAAGGCTCTAGCTGCCGGTGGGCATGCGGTCATGCTTGGAAGCTTGCTGGCTGGTGTCTCTGAGAGTCCGGGTGAAACAGAAATCTACCAGGGAAGACGCTTCAAAGTATACCGTGGCATGGGCTCAGTTGCTGCGATGGAAAAAGGGTCGAAGGATCGTTACTTCCAGGAAGATAACAAGAAGTTTGTACCGGAAGGGATTGAAGGTAGGATCCCTTATAAAGGGCCTCTTACAGATACGATCTATCAGCTGATCGGAGGAATCCGTTCGGGAATGGGATATTGCGGAACAGCAAACCTTGAAGAATTGAGGGAGAATGCCCAATTCATCAGGATGACAGGCGCAGGCTTGAGAGAGAGCCACCCACATGATGTCCAAATCACGAAGGAAGCTCCAAACTATTCCATGTCTTAATGCGAAACCCGGAATCTGGGTTTTACTACTGGTGAATTAGCAGTAAGTTTACGAAAAGACAATTAAATATAACCAAAACAGGCAGGGACTAAGACTTTTATCCTGTTTCCAGCCTGTTTTTTCCTAATTTTACAATAGACAGAGTGACTATTCTCTGTCTATTTTTTTCATTTTTTTTATGGTAAACTATACGGGTGTGATTTTTTAGAGGCAGAAAAAAATGCAAGTTTTATAGATTATTTTAAAACTATGGAGGGAAATTCGTCTTGAATCGTAAACAGAAACAGCTTTCAATGTTTTTTGCAGCATTCATTTTAACGATCACAACAATGTTTTCAGGATTTTCAATGGAAGCTGAAGCAGCAGAGGGCCAGCTGGGCATCGATGCAGAGGCAGCAATGCTGATAGATGCGGATACTGGCAGAGTATTATATGAGAAAAATTCCGATGTTGTCCTTGGTGTAGCATCCATGTCCAAGATGATGACAGAATATATGGTCCTTGAAGCGGTCAAACAAGGGAAGTTGAAATGGGACCAAAAGGTAAAGATCAATGAATATGTCCATAAGCTATCTGGTGCACCTGGCCTGTCAAATGTCGGGCTGACACAGGGTGAGGATTATACAGTAAAAGAATTGTATGAAGCAATGGCGATCCATTCCGGGAACGCAGCTACCGTTGCATTAGCTGAGGTTCTTTCCGGAACAGAGAAGAACCATGTTGAAAAAATGAACAAAAAAGCGGCCGAGTTAGGCTTGAAGGATTATAAGTTCGTAAACTCTTCAGGTTTGAACAATAGAGATCTATTAGGACACCATCCTGCAGGCAGTCCTGATGAAGAAAACGTCATGTCGGCACGTTCAATGGCAAAGCTCGCCTATAGACTGCTGAAGGATTATCCGGAGGTTTTGGAAACAGCAAGTGTACCGGCCCTGAAATTCCGTGATGGCCGCGAGTACAAGAACTTTAACTGGATGCTTCCAGGCCTCATTTATCAATACGATGGTGTCGATGGCCTGAAGACAGGATCTACAGATTTTGCGGGTTATGGTTTTACAGCTACAGCGATGAAGAATGGCCAGAGAGTCATCTCTGTTGTCATGAAGGCGGACTCCAAGGACAGCCGTTTTGCTGAGACTCGTAAAATCCTTGATTTTGCTTTCAGTAATTTTTCAGAAGAAGAGCTTGTGAAAAAGAATTATCAGTTGAAAGGCAAGAAAACTCTTCCGGTAACAAAGGGCAAGGAAGATAGCGTGAAGATCCAGACAAAAAAGGCGATCTCCATGACAATCAGAAATGGCGAAAAAGATCAATATAAGCCAGTGCTCGTTCTCGATAAAAAGAAGCTTAATAAAGATGGCGAGTTGACTGCTCCAATTAAAAAAGGCGAACAAGTCGGCTATATGACTGTTAAGTCCAATAAAGATGAAAAGATCAGCTTCCTTACCGAAGATGGCCAAAAAGGAATTCAGGTTCCAGTTGTTGCTGCTGAAAGTGTGGAAAAAGCGAACTGGTTCGTGCTGGCGATGCGCGGAATCGGCGGATTCTTTGGCGACCTGTTTGGCGGAGTGGCTGATACAGTAAAAGGCTGGTTTTAATAAATAATGAAAGGTTTCCTGTCTTGACAGGGAACCTTTTTTATTGTTTATTTTCATTAGGGGTAGCTGTAATTCCGACCAAAAAAGTCCGAATATCCAGTTATTTATATTTGCTTTACATAGTAATCCCTTAAAAGGGACAAGGGGGAGTAAGAATGAAGACAGGTACTGATCGTGTTAAACGTGGTATGGCAGAAATGCAAAAGGGCGGCGTCATCATGGATGTTGTCAATGCCGAGCAGGCTAAGATTGCTGAAGAAGCAGGTGCGGTTGCCGTAATGGCACTTGAGCGTGTCCCTTCAGATATCCGCGCAGCTGGCGGTGTAGCAAGAATGGCTGACCCGAGAATCGTTGAAGAAGTGATGGGTGCTGTCACGATTCCCGTTATGGCAAAAGCAAGGATTGGCCACATTGTTGAAGCGCGTGTCCTTGAAGCGATGGGCGTTGATTATATTGATGAAAGTGAAGTTTTGACTCCGGCAGATGAGGAGTACCACCTGAATAAAAGGGATTACACAGTTCCTTTTGTCTGTGGATGCCGCGATCTTGGCGAAGCAGCCAGAAGGATCGGTGAGGGAGCATCCATGCTTCGTACAAAGGGTGAGCCTGGCACTGGAAACATCGTTGAAGCAGTGCGCCATATTCGCAAGGTGAATGCACAGGTTCGCAAGGTAGTCGCCATGGACATCGACGAGCTCATGACAGAAGCTAAGCTTCTAGGAGCGCCATATGAGCTTCTTCTTGAGATCAAGGAGCTTGGACGTCTCCCAGTCGTCAACTTTGCAGCAGGTGGCGTAGCAACGCCTGCAGACGCAGCATTAATGATGCAGCTCGGTGCAGACGGAGTATTTGTAGGATCTGGTATCTTTAAATCTGACAATCCCGCGAAGTTTGCAAAGGCTATTGTCGAAGCAACGACTCATTATCAAGATTACGAATTGATTGCGAACATCTCGAAGGGTCTTGGCATCCCGATGAAGGGCATAGAGATTTCATCATTGGCACCTGAAGCCCGCATGCAGGACCGCGGCTGGTAAGGAGTATCAATATGGTGAAAATTGGAGTACTGGGCCTTCAAGGGGCTGTCCGTGAGCATATATGGGCAATTGAGGCTTCCGGGGCGGATAGGGTTGTTGTTAAACGTCCCGGGCAGCTGGAAGAGATAGACGGACTGATCATTCCTGGCGGAGAGAGCACGACCATTCGCCGTCTGATTGATAAGTATGGTTTCATGGACGAGTTGAAAAAATTCGCTGCAGATGGCAAGCCGATGTTCGGGACCTGCGCAGGACTGATTTTACTCGCGAGCGATGTGGTGGGCTATGATGAACCACATATCGGTGTCATGGATGTGAAAGTGGAACGCAACTCATTCGGACGCCAGCGTGAGAGTTTTGAAGCGGATATTAATATTTCTGGAGTGGCTGATAATTTTTCTGCCGTATTCATTCGGGCTCCGCATATCGTGGAAGCGGGTGAGAATGTCGAAGTGCTTGCAAAGCATAATGACAGGATTGTCGCTGCACGTGATGGCCAATTCCTCGGCTGTTCCTTCCACCCGGAATTGACTAATGATTATAGACTCATGAATTACTTTGTAAATATGGTGGAAGAGTCTAAGAGTAAAAATTTTGCATAAACTGCTTGCATGCTGAACATAATTGTAGTAAATTATGAATTAAAATTCGATAGTAAAAGCGATGAGAGGGAATAGTAGCTTGTGTCCATTCCGAAGAGAGCCGGTGTTTGGTGAGAACCGGTGTCTGGAACAAATGAATCCGCCCTCGAGCAGAGTATGGAACGCCATATGTGCCAGTAAATACTCTCGGTAAAAACCGTTATTTTATGAGTGGAAGGCATTTTTGCCTTCAACTAGGGTGGCAACGCGGGTTAACTCTCGTCCCTTTTTGGGGACGGGAGTTTTTTATTTTATCAAAAGCTTTTTACTGCAATCAAAAAGGAGGAATCCGCAGTGTTAGACGTTAAGTATTTAAGAGCGAATTTTGAAGAAGTAAAACAGAAGCTTCAGCACCGTGGCGAAGATTTGACTGATTTTGGCAAGTTTGAGGACCTTGATGTCAAGCGCAGGGAATTGATCCTTGAAGCTGAACAGCTGAAGAGCAGAAGGAATGAAGTTTCCCAACAGGTTGCGCAATTGAAGCGTGAAAAGCAGGATGCAGACCATCTGATTGCGGAAATGCGTGAAGTAGGCGACAAAATCAAGGTTCTGGATGATCAGTTGCGTGAGGTGGAGGAAGAGCTGGAGGCATTAATGCTGAGCATTCCGAATATCCCGCATGAAAGTGTTCCGATTGGCGAAACAGAAGACGATAATGTGGAAATTCGTAATTGGGGCGAAGTCCGTGACTTTGAATTTGAAGCTAAGCCGCATTGGGAAATCGCAGACCATTTAAAGATTCTTGATTTTGAACGTGCAGGAAAAGTAACAGGAAGCCGTTTTGTTTTTTACAAAGGCTTAGGCGCACGCCTCGAGCGCGCATTGATGAGCTTCATGCTTGACCTGCATGTGGATGAGCATGGCTACAAGGAAATCCTTCCTCCGTACATGGTCAACCGCGCAAGCATGACAGGAACAGGACAGCTTCCGAAGTTTGAAGAGGATGCCTTCCGAATCGAGAGCGAGGATTACTTCCTGATCCCGACAGCCGAGGTGCCTGTCACGAATATGCACCGCGATGAGATCCTGAGCGGTGAAGAGCTGCCAGTCAATTATGCAGCATACAGTGCATGTTTCCGTTCTGAGGCAGGATCTGCCGGCCGGGATACACGTGGTTTGATCCGCCAGCATCAGTTCAACAAGGTCGAGTTGGTGAAGTTTGTTAAGCCAGAAGACTCTTATGACGAGCTGGAAAAGCTGACTGGACATGCCGAAAAGGTGCTTCAGCTGTTAGGCCTGCCATACCGCGTGTTGAGCATGTGTTCTGCCGACCTCGGCTTCACTGCTGCTAAGAAGTATGATATCGAAGTCTGGATTCCAAGCTATGGCACGTACAGGGAAATCTCTTCTTGCAGTAACTTTGAAAGCTTCCAGGCAAGACGAGCAAATATCCGCTTCCGTCGCGAGCCAAAAGCAAAGCCTGAACATGTCCATACATTGAACGGATCCGGCCTTGCAATTGGCCGTACAGTTGCTGCGATTCTCGAGAACTACCAGCAGGCTGATGGAAGTGTCATCATTCCGGAAGCACTGCGTCCATACATGGGCAATAGGGAAGTTATTGCTCCTGAATAATCGGCACTATTTAAGGGATTTTTGGGCAGGATTAGATCCTGCCCAAAAAAACTTTTAAAGAAGTGTTGACTCGTTTTTGAATACATGATATTATATTTCTTGTCTCGGAGGTATACCCAAGTCCGGCTGAAGGGATCGGTCTTGAAAACCGACAGGCGGGTAACACCGCGCGGGGGTTCGAATCCCTCTACCTCCTCCATTAATTTTTCAATTAAAGCATTAACGCATAAAACAATTTGGAGATTGTGTAAGAAAACCCGTTACTATGTAGCGGGTTTTTTTATATTGAAAATTAAGCGGATAAATTCCGCTTAATTTTGGATTTCCCCTTATCTAGCTAAAAATAAGGGGAGCTTTTCCGTTTATTTAATCAAAATTGATGAATTTTAGCTTAAATAGAACAAGGCAGGAATATCTCCGCTTATTTCTGCATCATAAGCCAATCTATATAAAATAGCCGGAAATTCTCCGCTTATTATGATTTCGCATACCTATACGAAAATCTTTCTCCAAAATAAAAACCGCCAAATGGCGGTTTTACTTTTTCAATAATTGAGTTTGTTTGATATGTGCTGCGATTTTCTCCACGATTGGCTCAATGGATTCCGGATTGTTGAACAAATCGTAATCATTGATATTCAAGCGCAGGACAGGGCATGCGTTAAAGTTATTGATCCAGTTCTCATAGCGGGCATGCATTTCTTCCCAATAACTGATTGGTGTCTGCTGCTCCATTGGACGACCTCTTAGCTTGATGCGCTCAAGAATATCGTCGATCGAACCTTCTAAATAAATCAGCAGGTCAGGGTGTGGGAAATATGGAGTCATGACCATTGCGTCGAATAGGCTCTTATAAGTTTCGTAGTCCACCGGGGACATTGTGCCTTTTTCATAATGCATTTTTGCGAAAATGCCTGTATCTTCATAAATTGAACGGTCCTGGATAAAACCGCCACCGTATTCAAAAATTCTTTTTTGTTCCTTGAAGCGCTCAGCAAGGAAGTAAATTTGCAAATGGAAGCTCCAGCGTTCAAAGTCAGCATAAAACTTATCAAGGTATGGATTCGTGTCTACCTTTTCAAAGGATGTACGGAACCTGAGGGCATCCGCCAACGCATTCGTCATGGTAGATTTGCCGACTCCAACGGTACCGGCAATCGTGATGACGGCATTAGCCGGGATGTCATATTTTGTTCTTAAATTCATGGTTGTACGCTCCTTTTTCTTAATGATGCGGTTAGCTGGTCAATGATCAGCTGGAGATCTTCTTCATGCCTGACGAAATCCAGGTCATCGCCGCTGAAACGGAGGACTGGGATTTCAGGGTGGTCTTGCTCAAATTGAAGCATGGCTTGTTCATAATCAAGCGATAATTGCTCTAGATATAAAGGACTGATGTTTTTTTCGACTTCGCGGCCGCGCATCTTGATGCGTTTCAGCAATGTATCGAGGCTTGCATTAAGATAAATGATGACATTTGGCTTAGGCATATCTTTTGTCAGGATTTGATAAATATCTAAGTATTTTTTGTATTCCTGCTCATTCAATGTGCGCTGGGCGAAAATGAGGTTTTTCATGATATGATAGTCAGCTACGACAGGCTTGTTTTGGCTGAGGTAATGTTCATTAATATCTCCAAGCTGCTTATATCGATTGCAGAGGAAAAACATTTCTGTCTGGAAGCTCCATTCTTCGATGTTATCGTAAAACTTCCCCAAAAATGGATTTTCGTCGACAATTTCTTTTAAAAGTGCAAATTGGAATCGTTCGGAAATGGCTCTGGCCAATGACGTTTTGCCGATTCCGATCGGTCCTTCAACCGTTATAAAAGGTGTTCCTTCCACAACATGTCCTCCCTCTCCGTTGTATCTGTATCTTTTTTTACATTTCTGTCAGTTAAATCACGCAAAGTCCATTTTATCACACCAGTACATGGAATGGATATGCTATATTTAGAGGCAATTTTAGCAAAAAAAGAAGACAGCCGCATAAATACTGCGCCTGTCATATATTATCGGAATTTGTAAAAAATTTTTAATAGTAAGCTTCTATAATGAAGCCTTATCTTTTCACTACATTGAAATTTTCCTGGATGAGCAGCCAGTTTTGCGGAAAGGAGAGTCCTAGCTTCCAATAGCTCATGCCTCTCAGATTCAATTCCTTGATCAGGTCGAATTTCGCCTGGATGGAACGCGCATCCTCAAACCAGACTTCATGCTGTTTTCCGTCTGATGCTGTATATCGGAATGTCGGTGCCTGGGACTTTGTGTTGTACTGGATCGCGACATTATTATCTGCTGCGATCTGGATGGCCTGTTGCGGACTGACGGCGCGTGCGATCGATCCCTGAACAAATGGAAGAGTCCAATCGTATCCATAAAGGTTCTGGCCCATCATGATTTTCTGTGGAGGCATTTCGCTCGCGGCATACTCCAGCACCTCACGGACAGGGCCAATCGGGGATACTGCCTGGGCAGGTCCGCCGCTATAGCCCCATTCATAGGTCATGATGACGACGAAATCGACTATTTCCCCATGTGTTTTGTAATCATGTGCAGTGTACCAGGCACCGGTCTGGGCAGCGCTCGTTTTAGGAGCCAATGCAGTGGAAATGAACCAGCCCTCCTGTTTAAAACGATCCCTCGCTTTTCGCAGGAAGTTGTTATAGGCTTCACGGTCTGCCGGACGCAGGAATTCAAAATCAAAATGAATATCGCGGAAGCCATATTTTTTAGCGGTTGCAACAATATTGTTCAGGAATTTATCCTGAATGGCCATATCATTCAGGAGGATACGGCCAAGCTCATCGCTGAACTGGTCATTTTCCTGGTTGGTAATGACCATCATCAATATATTATTGTTTGCCTCGGCGATGGCCGGGAAATTGTTCAATAGCGGCTCCTTCAAAGTGCCGTCACGCAGCGCCTGAAAACTGAATGGCGCAAGATAGGTCAAATAAGGGGCGGCTTCCCGTGCCGCCGTTTCCAGTGCGGGGGCGACTGTGTTTCCGCGCGGTTCTACATATGCATTAAATTCGGCATTCGATTTTGGCTGTTGAGGTATATAAAGCCGGAATCCAACAGATAGCGGCTGGTTCACCGAAATTGCGTTGATCCGGGCAAGCTCCTGGGGAGTGGTTCCGAACCTCCGGGAAATAGACCACAAGCTGTCTCCGGCCTGGACAAAATAGAAACTTCCGACAATCGGGATGACCATTGCCTGGCCGACGACTAGATTATTGGGGTTGGGCAGTTCATTTGCCTCGGTTATATCCGCAACAGATGACCCGTATATTTGGGCAATCTGTGTCAATGTCTGTCCTTGCTGTACCACATGGATTTGCATCTTCTTCCCTCCCTGGCATTTTAGCGCTACAACCATTGTATGAAGGAAGAAAATGCAGTATGTTATAAATCAAGCTCCTTTGAAGGTCTTGTATCAGCGGACAGGACATTTTTCATCATGGTCAGTGCATATTGGTTGTCCTTATCATCATTAGAGGCAATGAAGTCCTCTGGTATGATGAGATTGTATTCACGCATATACGCATCATTCGCAGTAAAAAGCACGCAAATGTTCCCGGCGATCCCGGCAAGGACCAGGGTATCCACCTTCAGCTGCTGAAGCAATGTATGCAGAGCGGTTCCATAAAAAGCGGAGTGCTTCGGCTTGATCAGGAAATAGTCCTTGTTCTTTTCAGGGGCGATTTTTTTAATGATGTCCTCGCTCGTTTCATTCGAGCAATAATCCATGATTTTTTCAAAATCAGCCTGCCATAGATTATAATGATCATTAATATAGATGACAGGCATGTCCTTATCAATGAAAGATTTCTTTAAGGTTAAAATCGGATCGATGATGTTTTCTGTATTTTTGGCAAGGGCTTCCCCTGCATCGAAATTAAAGTCATTGATCATATCGATAATTAATAGGGCAGTCTTTGACATGAATAATCCTCTCCTTCTCCTTTATATTTTTACCGGCAGGGGATTATTAAACCAGTTGGAAATATAAAACACCTTAATGGAGGAAAAGATGGAATATACTCCAGATGAACGATATATGCTAGAAGCAATTGAAGAGGCGAAAAAGGCAGGGCAGATTGGTGAGGTGCCGATTGGTGCAGTCATCGTCCTGGATGGAGAGGTTATCGCCAGGGCCTATAATCTCCGTGAAACACGGCAGAGCTCGATTGCCCATGCAGAGGTACTGGCGATTGACGAAGCCTGCAAAAAACTCGGCACATGGCGGCTTGAAGATGCCGTTCTATATGTCACACTCGAGCCTTGTCCAATGTGTGCAGGGGCAATCATGCTCTCCCGGGTGAAAAGAGTAGTTTATGGTGCAGCAGACCCAAAAGGCGGCTGTGCTGGTACCTTCATGAACATTCTCCAGGATGAACGTTTCAACCATCAAAGTGAAGTCGTGTCAGGAGTTCTGAAAGAGGAGTGCGGAGCATTGCTGTCCGATTTTTTCAGAAAGCTCCGAGAAGAGAAGAAGCAGAAAAAGAAACAGGCAAAACAAGCGATGGAACAGCAGACAGGAATTGACAGCTGATAAACATTGATTTTTATAAGCAGAGTTAGTATACTATGTATGTGTCCTTGAGACACAACTAAATATGGTTTCAATTTTGCCGTGCTAGTCGGGGAGGTAGCGGTGCCCTGTACCCGCAATCCGCTCTAGCGGGGATGAATCCCTTCCTGAGGCTGTTTTACTGTAGGGTCTGCCTTAAGCAAGTGGTGTTGACGCCCGGGTCCTGCGCAATGGGAATCCATGAACCATGTCAGGTCCGGAAGGAAGCAGCATTAAGTGGACGCTCCCATGTGCCGCAGGGTTGCCTGGGCCGAGCTAACTGCTTAAGTAACGCTTATGGTATTCAGTCGACGGAAGGTGCACGGCAGTTAAATATGTACATTCAACTCATCTCTTATACGGAGATGAGTTTTTTGTATTTCTCTTTTCTAAAGACTGTTTTCGTATAGATTGTTGTTAAAATCTTAAAGCCGATTTTAACGTGCTATAAAGCCATTTTGCAGTTCGTTATTAAGTGTGCAAGCTCTTTTCTCTTGATTAGCTTTAATCATTGAATCCCATTTTGTGGTCAATAGCAATAAAGTTTGAGAAAAGAGCCTTTCTAAAAGTGTAAATGTCCGAAAAATTGCGTTATAATAGGAAGGATAATAAAACGAAGGGAGCGGTGTCATTGGCATACCAAGCATTATATCGTGTCTGGCGTCCACAGCAGTTCATTGATGTGGTCGGACAGGAACATGTCACAACGACACTGCAAAACGCTCTGCTTCAACAAAAAATATCACATGCCTACCTTTTTTCCGGCCCAAGGGGGACTGGGAAAACGAGTGCTGCTAAAATTTTGGCAAAAGCGGTTAACTGTGAACAAGCTCCGACAACAGAGCCTTGCAATGAATGCGATGCTTGCCGGGGAATAACCGATGGATCGATTCCTGATGTGATTGAAATTGACGCTGCTTCCAATAACGGTGTCGAGGAAATCCGGGATATCCGTGACAAAGTAAAATATGCCCCTAACGTCGTGAAGTATAAAGTATATATTATCGATGAGGTGCATATGCTTTCCATCGGAGCGTTCAACGCCTTGCTAAAAACACTTGAAGAGCCTCCAAAGCATGTTATCTTTATCCTCGCTACGACTGAGCCCCATAAGATTCCACTCACAATCATTTCACGATGCCAGCGATTTGATTTCAAGAGAATCACTGCTCAGGCCATCGTTGGCAGGATGAAGCAAATTGTTGAGGAATCTGGAGTGGATTGCGATGACACAGCCTTGCAAATCATTGCAAGGGCGGCAGAAGGCGGAATGCGTGATGCCTTGAGTCTGTTGGACCAGGCTATTTCGTTCAGCCAGGACCGAGTGACGATTGAAGATGCGCTCACAGTAACAGGAACAGTATCACAGAACTTCCTGAACCAGCTGGCCAGAGCAATTTATGAAAAAAATGCGGCTGCTGGACTGGAAGCATTGGATGAGCTTCTTTTACAAGGAAAGGATCCGGCAAGGTTCATAGAAGACATGATCTTCTTTTACCGCGACATGCTCCTTTACAAGGCAGCACCAGCATTGGAAGAAGCCATGGAACGAGTAATGCTGGATCAAGATTTTCAGGAACTCGCCAATCAAATTGATTCCGAACAAATATATGAATTGATAGAAGTCTTGAACAAAGCCCAGCAAGAAATGCGCTGGACGAACCATCCGCGTATATTCCTTGAAGTCGCGATCGTAAAACTGTGCCAGCTTGATGCTCAGGTGCAGACAAGCAATGTACAGGTTGAACCTTTATTGAAGAGGATCGAACAGCTTGAAGAAAAGCTGGCGAATTTTCAGCAAAATCCGGGTGCGGCAGTAAGTGAACCAGCTGCGGCCAAAAAAGCGCCGCGTCCAAACCGAAAAGGGTTCCAGGCTCCGGCCGGAAAAATCAACGAAACACTGAAGAGCGCCACAAAGTCGAATCTTCAAGCAATCAAGGGACGCTGGGGGGACTTGCTTGAAATGCTGGCCGCAAAACAAATGCGCTCGCAGGCTGCGTTATTGAATGAAGCCGAGCCGGTTGCTGCATCTGATGAGGCGGTCGTGATAAAATTTAAATATGAGATTCACTGCCAGATGGCAATGGAGAACACCAGGTTCACCGAAACAGTCAGTGGTGCGATGCAGGATTACACAGGTAAAAGAATGCAGGTCATCGGTGTGCCGGAAGAACAGTGGCTTAAAATAAGGGAAAACTTTATCAGCCAGAGAGGCGATGGAGCAACGGAAGGGCAAGCTGCTGCCAGTGAAGACCCGCTGATTGCCGAAGCCAAGAAATTATTTGGCGATGAATTAATACAAATACAAGATTAAATTTGGAGGTACGTTTATATGATGCGAGGAAATGGTAATATGCAAAACATGATGAAGCAAATGCAAAAAATGCAAAAGAAAATGGAAGAAGCACAGGTTCAATTAGGTGAAGAGAAAATCGAAGGTACTGCAGGCGGCGGCATGGTAACAGTCATCGTAACTGGCCATAAAGAAATCGTCGATGTACAAATCAAGCCAGAAGTCGTTGATCCAGACGATGTCGAAATGCTTCAGGACCTAGTACTTGCTGCAACAAACGATGCACTGAAAAAAGCAGAAGAATTAACCAACAAAACAATGGGACAATTCACAAAAGGGATGAACCTTCCTGGGGGAATGTTCTAGGAGGAATAAATAAGAATGCATTATCCTGAACCAATATCAAAGCTGATTGACAGCTTTATGAAATTGCCAGGTATCGGCCCAAAAACAGCCGCACGTCTGGCTTTTTTCGTCTTAAGCATGAAGGAAGAAACCGTGTTGGATTTTGCGAAGGCCCTGGTGAATGCGAAGCGCAATCTGACATATTGCTCTGTCTGCGGCCATATTACTGACCAGGATCCATGCTATATATGCGAGGACCAGCGCCGCGACCGCAGTGTTGTCTGCGTGGTCCAGGATCCCAAGGATGTCATTGCAATGGAAAAAATGAAGGAATACAACGGTCTGTACCATGTGCTTCATGGAGCGATTTCCCCAATGGATGGTATCGGTCCGGAAGATATCAATATACCTGATCTGTTGAAAAGACTTCAGGATGAAACTGTCCAGGAAGTCATCCTTGCCACGAACCCGAATATCGAAGGTGAAGCGACGGCGATGTACATCTCAAGACTCCTTAAACCGTCAGGAATCAAGATTACAAGGATTGCCCATGGTTTACCTGTCGGAGGGGACCTTGAGTACGCAGATGAAGTAACACTATCAAAAGCACTCGAAGGCCGCCGGGAAGTTTAACTCTGTATACAAGAAGCACTCTACTGGAGGAAGGTCATGTTATTTCGTAAAAAGAAATGGCTAAGAAAAGAATTCGACCAAAAACTATTGGGACAGCTGAACAGCATGAAGATGAACTGGAATAATCAAAAGCTATTGGTTGAAAGAAGCTTCGATCCATCAGAAGAGTTCATCACAGAAGCAAAGATTGCCGAGGCGAAATACTTCTTTCTATTTAAAGAAGCGAAGCACAGGAAAATCACGATCAGGACAAAATAATGCAATGAGGTCTTATTTCAATAACATGTACATAAAATTGTACAAGACATTGAAATAAGGAGGATAAGTATGGATCCTATAGTTGTCATATCGGTCCTGGGTGGATTGATCCTGTTGCTGCTCATCATAGGCGCGCCGACAAAGCCGCTGCGTCTCATCGGGCAGAGCGCGGTGAAAATCTTGATCGGAGCTCTCTTTCTATTTTTTCTCAACGCTTTCGGAACCAGCTTCGGAATCTATGTGCCAATCAACATTGCAACCGCAGCAGTCTCCGGATTGCTGGGGATACCAGGTGTATTCGCCCTGGTTGCAATCCAGACTTGGATTATATAATAATGGACCAACGCCGCTCTTAGAAGAAGCGGCGTTTTTCATTGTCTCGTAAGTTTCAGAGGAGTAATTCAGAAGTCTTCTCGGAACAGAGTAATACCATTGTGAAAAAATAAATGGGATTTTGCGAGAAATCTATTGACCAGGCAAGCAGAAGTTGTTAATATATAAAAGTTGCTGTTGAACAGCCGTTAATAACTTGTGAAAAAAGATGTTGACGAAATAACGGCAGCATGGTATATTATTTAAGTCGCCTACGGGAGACAATGAAATTGCTCTTTGAAAACTAAAC
>NZ_JAGGQK010000016.1:0-63964 GCF_018613355.1 Bacillus sp. ISL-35
AATAAAACCTCAAACCAAATAGTCTGGTGGCGATGGCGAGAAGGTCACACCCGTTCCCATACCGAACACGGAAGTTAAGCTTCTCAGCGCCGATGGTAGTTGGGGGTTTCCCCCTGTGAGAGTAGGACGCCGCCGGGCACACGAAAGAACAGCTGTAATGGCTGTTCTTTTTTTGTGTTTTTATCCGTTCTCATGAGCAGCATAAATTGTTCCATTTTATCATGTTGGTCGATATCTTTGCCAAAGTGGTCGATATATCTGTGGATTTGGTCGATATATTTGTAAATCCGCTGTTATATTCAAAAATGTGGTCGATAAAATCAAAAAATCGCCAATAAAACGTCAAAATGGATGCTCGTGAACCACTCTCAAACACCCTTTTCCGTTACAAATCTCAACATTTAACGAGCATTTTTAACAAAAACCGCTTTGCTTGTAATAGTTTCCACACCAAAATTCCCTTTTTGACCACATACAAGGGTCGCCATCCTGCTTCCTCCCCATATAGTCACTCTTGCCTCCCCCTGCCCATATAATGTAACGAAAAATCTCACTTGCTTTTCTCATTTCAAGTTTCCACCCCCTCCAAAATGGGTATAATAACCAACACAACCCTCATTGGCATGTTTTGGCATACATAATTTTGGCGAAAATAATTCCGGATGCATTAATTGCAACGAAAAAAGATTTTTTGTATAATTAATGTCAAATATAGTCAAAGTCAGATTGGGGGAGGTTTAGTGAGGAATATATCGGACATCATTGAGAATTACCTTAAGCAGGTTTTGGAAATGAGCGATAAGGACATCTTGGAAATCAAGCGAAGTGAAATCGCCGATAAATTTCAATGCGTGCCGTCCCAGATCAATTATGTCATCAATACAAGATTCACGATTGAACGAGGCTATCTTGTTGAGAGCAAACGGGGTGGCGGCGGCTACATCCGGATCATCAAAGTCCAGGCTTATGATCATGCGCACTTGATTGATGATTTACTGTCTTTGATTCGAACGAGAATTTCGCAAAGCAGTGCTGATGATGTCATCTACCGGCTTGTCGAGGAAGATGTCGTCACAGACCGTGAGGCAAAAATCATGCTGAGTGTACTCGACAGGTCTGTCCTGTATATCGAGCTGCCGCAGCGGGATGAGCTGCGGGCGAGAATGTTGAAGGCGATGCTGATGGCATTAAAGTATAAATAATACCAAAGCAGACAAAGAGGTGAGGGCATTGATTTGCCAACAGTGCAATCAAAGGCCGGCAACGCTGCACTTCACGAATTACTCAAATGGAGAAAAGTCGGAACTTCACTTGTGCGAAAAGTGTGCACAGGAAAAAGGTGATTTGTTCATGATGAACAATGGCCCGGCTTTTTCGATCAATAGCTTGCTGGCCGGTTTATTGAATATGGAGCCTGCTTTTTCTGAACAAAAAAAGGAAACCTTTGAGACTGAGCAAGTTGCCCAGTGTCCACAGTGCTCGATGACATTTCCGCAGTTTGTAAAAGTAGGCCGGTTTGGCTGTGCGACATGCTATGATGCTTTTCGGGAGCAATTGACCCCCATTGTCAGAAGGCTCCATAGCGGAAATTCCATGCACAATGGAAAGATACCAAAAAGAATCGGCGGTGACCTTCATTTAAGGAAGACAATCGATCATCTTAAGCAAACCCTGAAGCACCAAATTTCGGAGGAAGAATTTGAGCAAGCTGCCGGGACGAGGGACCAGATCAGGGAACTTGAAAGGAAATTGTCAGCAGGTCAAGAGGGAGGGGAGTAGCCTTGTCATTGGAGAAGTTCATCAATCAGGCTGTCAGCTCCTGGATGAGTGATGATGGTCCTGATTCAGATATTGTCCTAAGCTCTCGCATCCGCTTTGCACGGAACCTTGATGAATATAATTTTCCCACATTGTTCACCAATGGAGAGGCAGAGGCGGTCATCGGCACAATCATGGAACGTGCCAGCCAAACTTCTGCAGCTGGCTTTGGACAGCTGGAATTGATCAAAATGGATGAAATTCCGCCCTTGAAAAAAAGGGTTTTGGTCGAGAAGCATTTAATCAGCCCGCATTTAGCGGAAAACGCGGTTCATGGTGCGGTCCTATTATCGGGAAATGAAGAGGTCAGCATCATGATCAATGAAGAGGACCATATCAGGATTCAATGTTTATTCCCGGGCTTCCAGTTAACTGAAGCTTTAAAGGCTGCCAATGAAATCGATGATTGGCTTGAAGAGTATGTGAATTATGCTTTTGATGAAAAATTTGGTTATCTGACCAGCTGTCCGACCAATGCAGGAACTGGCCTGAGGGCATCTGTGATGATGCATCTGCCAGGACTCGTTTTGACTCAGCAAATGAACCGGATTGTCCCGGCGATTAACCAGCTGGGTTTGGTGGTAAGAGGTATTTACGGTGAGGGCAGTGAAGCGCTAGGCAATATCTTTCAAATATCGAATCAGATTACGCTTGGAAAATCGGAAGATGATATTGTGGATGATTTGAAAAGTGTCGTCAGCCAGATAATATCTCAGGAAAGGTCGGCACGGGAAGCATTAGCGAAAACTTCGAACATACAATTAGAAGACAGAGTGTTTCGCTCTTACGGAACGCTTGCCAACAGCAGAATTATCGAGACAAAGGAAGCTGCGCGATGCCTGTCTGATTTAAGGCTTGGTATAGATATGGGTTATATAAAGAATATATCGAAATCGATTTTGAATGAATTGATGATTTTGACTCAGCCGGGTTTTTTGCAGCAATATGCGGGAGGGCCGCTAAGACCGAATGAGCGGGATATCCGCAGAGCTGCTTTAATAAGAGAACGATTAAAAATGGAAACAAAAGACGAGTCAGGAGGATGATCTTATGATGTTTGGACGATTTACAGAGAGAGCACAAAAAGTATTGGCACTCGCACAGGAAGAGGCAATCCGCCTTGGACATAACAATATCGGTACAGAGCACATCTTACTTGGCCTGGTACGTGAAGGTGAGGGCATAGCAGCAAAAGCGCTTTATGGTCTCGGCCTTGGTGCAGAGAAGATCCAGAAGGAAGTGGAAAACTTGATCGGCCGCGGCCAGGAAACATCGCAAACAATCCACTATACTCCTAGAGCCAAGAAGGTGATTGAACTTTCCATGGATGAAGCGAGAAAGCTTGGTCATTCCTATGTAGGCACAGAGCATATCCTTCTTGGCTTGATTCGTGAGGGAGAGGGCGTTGCAGCCAGGGTGCTGAACAATCTTGGTGTCAGCCTCAATAAAGCGCGCCAACAGGTCCTTCAGCTGCTTGGCAGCAATGAAACTTCCGGACATCAGGGTGGCGGGGCGGCAAATGCCAATACCCCAACACTTGATAGCCTGGCGAGGGATTTGACAGCCATAGCAAGAGAAGGCAGTCTTGACCCGGTCATCGGCCGAAGCAAGGAAATCCAGCGTGTGATTGAAGTGCTGAGCCGCCGGACAAAGAATAACCCTGTACTAATCGGGGAGCCGGGTGTCGGTAAAACAGCGATTGCTGAAGGGCTGGCACAGCAAATCGTCAATAACGAGGTACCTGAAATCCTCCGAGATAAGCGCGTCATGACACTTGATATGGGTACTGTTGTTGCAGGTACAAAATACCGCGGTGAATTTGAGGACCGCCTGAAAAAGGTCATGGATGAAATCCGACAGGCCGGGAATATCATTCTTTTCATCGATGAGCTTCATACGCTGATTGGTGCCGGCGGAGCTGAGGGTGCGATCGATGCCTCCAATATCCTGAAGCCATCACTTGCCCGCGGTGAGCTCCAATGTATCGGGGCGACGACATTGGATGAATACCGTAAATATATCGAAAAAGATGCTGCACTGGAACGACGCTTCCAGCCAATCACAGTGGATGAGCCAACTGCAGAGGAATCTGTCCAGATTTTAAAAGGACTGCGTGACCGCTATGAGGCGCACCACAGAGTATCGATCACAGACGAGGCAATCGAAGCAGCAGTAAAACTGTCTGACCGTTATATTTCAGATCGTTTCCTTCCGGATAAAGCAATTGACTTGATTGATGAAGCGGGTTCAAAGGTCCGCCTGCGCTCGTATACAACACCGCCAAACCTTAAGGAGCTTGAAGTGAAGCTCGAGGAAGTGCGGAAGGAAAAAGATGCTTCCGTCCAAAGCCAGGAGTTTGAAAAAGCAGCTTCCTTACGAGACACAGAACAACGCCTGCGAGAGCAGCTTGAGAATACGAAGAAGACCTGGAAAGAAAAGCAAGGCAAGGAAAACAGCGAAGTTACCGTGGAAGACATCGCGAATGTTGTCTCCAGCTGGACGAATATCCCTGTTTCTAAGCTGGCACAAACTGAAACAGATAAGCTGTTGAATCTGGAAGAAATCCTTCACTCACGTGTAATTGGACAGGATGAAGCGGTCAAGGCTGTTTCAAAAGCTGTCAGACGTGCACGCGCAGGCTTGAAAGATCCTAAACGCCCGATTGGTTCATTCATCTTCCTTGGGCCGACAGGTGTGGGTAAAACGGAATTGGCAAGGGCGCTTGCCGAGTCCATGTTTGGCGATGAGGATGCGATGATCCGCGTCGATATGTCCGAGTATATGGAAAAGCATTCGACATCACGTCTGGTCGGCTCACCTCCAGGCTATGTAGGCTATGATGAAGGCGGCCAGCTGACTGAAAAGGTCCGCAGGAAGCCATATTCCGTCATCCTGCTTGATGAGATCGAAAAAGCACATCCAGATGTGTTCAATATTTTGCTGCAGGTCCTTGAGGATGGCCGCTTAACAGACTCTAAAGGCCGCACAGTCGATTTCCGCAACACGATCATGATCCTGACATCCAATGTCGGTGCCGAAGCGTTGAAGCGCAATAAATACGTCGGCTTCAATATCCAGGATGGGGAGCAGGATTACAAAGATATGAAGGGCAAAGTGATGGAGGAACTTAAAAAAGCCTTCCGTCCTGAATTCCTGAACCGTATCGATGAAATTATCGTGTTCCATGCTCTTGAAAAACCGCATCTGAAAGAAATCGTTACACTGATGTCCGATCAGCTTGTGAAGCGTTTGAGAGAACAGGAAATCACGCTTGAGCTCACTGATGCTGCAAAAGATAAGATTTCTGAAGAAGGCTATGATCCGGAATACGGCGCCCGTCCATTACGCAGGGCAATCCAGAAGCATATCGAAGACCAGCTGTCGGAAGAGTTGCTGAAAGGAACAGTCCTCACAGGGCAAAATGTTGTCATTGATGTCGAAGAAGGCAAATTCGTCGTCAAGACTCCGGAAGGATCCGCAAAGTCCTAATATCGCGTAACATGTGAAACTCAAGGGGTATACGTACTTAAATGCGTGTACCCCTTTTTTCAATTTGTTTTTAGATAAGCAGAAAAAAGTGGAATAAGAACAACAGGAAATATGAACTGGTCTTTCTGAAATGACCATGAAAAAATTACATGTATCCTCCAACCGCTATCATTTCTTTTATTGCTTGATAAGCATTATTATAGAGGTAACTACTTTTACACTGAGAGGCTAAGAAAATGGCTAAAAGAAAAACGAAATTCATGTGCCAGGAATGCGGCTATGAATCTCCAAAATGGATGGGCAAATGTCCGGGCTGCGGACAATGGAATAAGATGGTCGAGGAAGTGGAAAGCACTGGCTCGACAAGAAGGGGAGCTTTTGCCAACACGGGGAATACTACTGTAGCCGCGAAGGCGACTCCAATCACTACAATTGAAACAGTCAGTGAACCGAGGGTTAAGACGGACCTCAATGAATTGAACCGCGTGCTTGGCGGAGGCGTTGTCAGGGGGTCGCTTGTCTTGATTGGCGGAGACCCGGGTATCGGGAAATCGACGCTCCTGCTCCAGGTATCCTATCAACTGGCGAAAAAGGCTCATTCTGTCCTCTATATTTCAGGTGAGGAATCAATGAGGCAAACGAAGCTGCGTGCTGACCGGCTTGGTGTCACATCTGACAATCTATTTGTCTATTCGGAAACGAATCTGCATGAAATCAGCCTGACAATCGAAAACAGCAATCCGGATTTTGTTATTGTCGATTCCATTCAGACGATTTTTCATCCGGAAGTTACCTCTGCACCGGGGAGTGTGTCGCAGGTTAGGGAATGTACGGCGGAACTGATGCGCATCGGGAAGACAAAAGGCATCGCCATCTTCATCGTCGGACATGTGACGAAGGAAGGTTCGATTGCCGGTCCAAGGCTGCTTGAGCATATGGTGGATACCGTTCTTTATTTTGAGGGAGAAAGGCACCATACATACAGGATTCTCAGGGCGGTGAAAAACCGTTTTGGCTCGACGAATGAAATGGGCATTTTTGAGATGAAGGAAGCGGGGCTTGAGGAAGTAGCGAACCCATCGGAGATCTTTTTGGAAGAAAGATCGCAGGGCGCTTCCGGTTCGACGGTTGTCGCTTCGATGGAAGGAACTCGGCCGGTCCTGGTTGAAATCCAGGCGCTGATTTCGCCGACGAGTTTTGGGAATCCTCGGCGGATGGCTACCGGGATTGACCATAATCGGGTGTCGCTGTTGATGGCGGTGCTGGAAAAGCGCGTTGGCTTGCTTCTGGCCAACCAGGATGCGTATTTGAAGGTGGCTGGCGGGGTGAAGCTGGATGAACCGGCAATCGACCTTGCGGTAGCGGTGAGCATCGCATCGAGTTTCAGGGATAAGCCAACCCGTGCTTCTGATTGCATCATCGGTGAGGTTGGCCTCACAGGGGAAGTCCGAAGGGTATCAAGGATCGAGCAGCGTGTCCAGGAAGCAGCGAAGCTGGGCTTCGAAAGAATTATTTTACCGGAAAATAATCTTGGCGGATGGACTCCTCCACAGGGAGTGGAGTTGATTGGTGTATCATCTGTCAGCCATGCACTTAAAGTCACCTTAGGGGGTTGATGGATTGGAACAAAAGCAGCTTGAAGAAAAAGCGTTGGGTGAAATCCTCCGGTTTATCGCTCCCGGTACGCCGCTCAGGGACGGAATCGATAATGTTCTCCGTGCCAATACCGGCGGGCTGATAGTTTTTGGCTACAATGAGAAGGTGAAAAACCTTGTAGACGGCGGGTTTGAGATTAACTGCAGGTTCAGTCCGAGCTTTCTCTATGAACTGGCGAAAATGGATGGTGCGATCATTCTTAACGAGACAGGCAGCAAAATATTGTTCGCCAACGCCCAGCTTGCCCCCGATACAGGTGTTCCGTCAACTGAAACCGGGATGCGGCACAGGACAGCGGAACGCGTGGCGCGCCAGACGAAGGCTCTGGTCATTGCGATTTCCCAGCGGAGGAATGTCATCACCCTTTACCAGGGAAACCTGCGCTATGCCCTGAAGGATATTGGCGTCATTTTAACAAAGGCTAATCAGGCAATCCAGACACTCGAAAAATACAAAGTGGTTCTCGAGCAGAGCATTACCAATCTGGGAATCCTCGAATTTGAGGATCTTGTTACCTATAATGATTTGCTGCAGGTCATCCACCGTTTCGAAATGGTGCTAAGGATCAAGACAGAGCTGTTTACCTACCTGAGCGAGCTTGGTATGGAAGGGCGGCTGATCCGCCTGCAAATGCAGGAGTTGTTATCAGAGATGGAACGAGAGGCGCTGCTGGTGATAAAGGATTATTCTGCTGAAAACGAGGTAAAGGCAGATGATGTGATGGCGAGGTTTCAGGATTTGTCGAAGTCGGGAGTCATAGAGGATTCTACCATCCTGAAACTGCTCGGACACCAAGGATATGTGCACATGGACGAATTCATCTGTCCAAGAGGATATCGGATGCTCAATAAGATTCCGCGGCTGCCGATGATTATCATTGAAAATCTGGTCACCCGATTTGGGAAATTCACCAATATGATTTCCGCATCTGTCGAGGAACTGGACGATGTCGAGGGAATCGGAGAAGTAAGGGCGCGGAAAATCAAAGAAGGCTTTAAACTAATCAGGGATCAGCTGATGGCAGACCGCCAAATGTAATCCAGGACACCGGCGGTTTGCTATTAATTGACACTCGCATTTGCCGGTGCTAATTTAAAGAAGAGATTACTCCTATAGGGATATTGGCTAACTACTATGCTTAAAGGAAAATTTTAACAGCTGCTTCTTTTAAAATTGTCGGCCAAATAACGTAACTTTTTGATAGGTTGAAACGTATAAATCTTTGGGTATATTAAATAGATTGAAAACGAAAATGTTTTCAATATGCAGGGTTTCAAATTTTAGAAGTTGTTTATAATGAGTAAAAGGAGGTGAAAGGATGTTAAGACGTATCATTCAAGCCTGCTTCCTGATCATTGGGGGAACGCTTGGTATATTCTTAATTCCTGATTTATTATCATTGATGAACGCAGAAGATATGACGCTCATCAATAATCCTTATGTAACAGCTGTTTTGGGCGCACTTATTTTTTATCTTCTTACTTTTTGGGCCGTCGATCCTGTGACCAATTTTGTGAAGTGGGCTGAAGAATCGCTGATCAAGGCACCTATCACGGATGTCCTTTTCGGCAGTGTCGGACTTTTCTTTGGTTTGCTCGTGGCGTTTTTGGTTGGTTTTGCATTGAATGCCATCCAGGTGCCGGTCGTGAATACTGTTGCCCCGACACTTTTGACACTTTTATTTGGTTATCTGGGATTCCAGGTTGGCTTCAAAAAACGTGATGAGCTGCTTGGTTTATTTTCAAGGTCAAAGAAAAAGGGTGCTGAAGAAGAGACGGAAAAAGAAGAACGTCCAAGAGAATGGAAAATTCTCGACACCAGCGTGATTATTGATGGAAGGGTTGCCGACATCTGCCAGACTGGATTCCTTGAAGGAACGATTGTCATCCCGCAGTTTGTCCTCGAAGAACTGCAGCATATCGCTGATTCATCGGATGTGTTGAAGCGCAATCGCGGCCGACGCGGATTGGACATCCTTAATCGTATTCAAAAGGAGCTTAAGATCAAGGTTGAAATTTATGAAGGCGATTTTGATGACATTCAGGAAGTCGACAGCAAGCTAGTGAAGCTGGCCAAGCTGACCAATGGCGTTGTCGTCACGAATGATTTCAATTTGAACAAAGTCTGTGAACTGCAGAAGGTTGCCGTATTGAATATCAACGATCTTGCCAATGCGGTCAAACCAGTCGTCCTGCCTGGAGAAGAGCTGAATATCCAGGTCATCAAGGATGGAAAAGAGCATAACCAGGGCATCGCCTATCTTGATGATGGTACCATGATCGTTGTCGAAGAAGGCCGCGATTACATCGGAAAGCGCATTGATGTACTCGTAACAAGCGTCCTGCAGACATCTGCAGGAAGAATGATTTTCGCGAAACCAAAACTCGTGGAAAAAAGCGTAATCAGTTGATTTTCACATGACGAAAAAGCCTTTATGGGCAGTTGATCCCCGCTTCCTTCACCGGTTCCTTGAAGGCATGAAGCAGGGCTTCGGCTGCCCCTTCGTATGTTACGAATGAGCAGAAAAAAAGATAGGAGTTTTTTTATATGCCTTATCAGGTCATTATTCCTGCTGCAGGTCAGGGGAAGAGGATGGGGGCAGGGAAAAATAAGCTGCTGCTTACGCTGGAAGCAAGCCCGATTCTCATCCATACGCTAAAGGTGTTCGAAGCCGATCCAGAGTGCTCTGGCATCATTCTTGCGATCCATCCCGATGATGAGCAAGAGTTTAAGTCTTTATTGAATGAGTATGGTATACATAAGGTATCTTCACTTGTCACTGGTGGAAAGGAAAGGCAGGACAGTGTCTACAATGGGCTGATGGCAGTAAGTTCCCTGGATGGGGTCGTGCTTGTGCATGATGCGGCCCGCCCATTCATTAAAATCGAGACGATCCACAAGCTCGTGGATGCGGCAAGCAAGGATGGCGGAGCAATCGTAGCTGTTCCTGTAAAAGATACCATCAAGAAAGCGGTCAACAACCAGGTTGCTGAAACCGTTGAACGCTCCAGTCTATGGTCCGTCCAGACTCCGCAGGCGTTTCGCGTCTCTGTTTTGCTCGAAGCGCATAACAAGGCAGCGAGGGACCAATTCATCGGGACAGATGAATCAAGCCTGGTTGAACGCATCCCTCATCCTGTGAGCATCATAGAAGGAGACTATGATAATATAAAGCTGACAACACCAGAAGATATATATTTTGCCGAGGCCATTCTGCGCAAGCGGAATGAATCCGGTGTTTGAAAATAGAACGGAAAAAACAGCACTTTTAAAGGAGTCATTCACTATGTTTCGAATTGGACAAGGTTTTGATGTGCATCAACTGACGGAAGGACGCCCGCTGATCATTGGCGGAATCACGATCCCATATGAAAAAGGGCTGCTTGGCCACTCCGATGCTGATGTGCTTTTACATACGGTAGCAGATGCATGCCTGGGAGCAATCGGCGAAGGGGATATCGGCCGGCATTTCCCAGATACCGACCCTGAATTCAAGGACGCCGATTCGGCAAAATTGCTTGAGCATGTCTGGAAGATTGTGAAGGGAAAGGGTTATGAGCTCGTCAACATCGACTGCACGATCATCGCCCAGCAGCCAAAGATGGCACCGCATATTGAAGCGATGCGTGAAAGGATTGCAGGGCTGCTGGAAGGAACCCCAGACCAGGTGAACGTCAAAGCGACGACAACAGAAAAGCTTGGGTTCCCGGGACGGGGAGAAGGTATTGCTTCCCAGGCAACCGTGCTGCTCAAGCAGACAGAGAAATAAATCAGGAGCTACTTCCGCTTTATATATCGATAATGATACAATAATGAACAGCTATATTAGAGGAGGATTCACTATGTCATCAGATATCCGGGTGCGTTACGCTCCGAGTCCGACTGGACATTTACATATCGGGAATGCCCGTACAGCATTATTCAATTATCTATTCGCACGCAACAGAGGCGGAAAGTTCATCATCCGTATTGAAGATACAGATAAAAAACGCAATATCGAAGGCGGAGAGCAGAGCCAATTGAAGTACCTTCAGTGGCTTGGAATCGACTGGGACGAGAGCGTCGATGTCGGCGGCGAATATGGACCATACCGCCAGTCAGAGCGTAATCACATATATGAGCAATACAATCAGGAGCTTCTTGATAAAGGTCATGCCTACAAGTGCTATTGCACCGAGGAAGAGCTTGAGGCTGAGCGCGAGGAGCAGGCTGCACGAAACGAGACTCCACATTATTCAGGGCGCTGCCGCAACCTGACGCCAGAACAGCGCGAGCAGTTTGAACAGGAAGGACGCCAGCCGAGCCTTCGCTTCAAGGTCCCTGCAGGCAAGATCCTGAAGTTCGATGATATGGTAAAAGGCGACGTGAGCTTTGAATCAGACGGAATGGGTGACTTTGTTATCGTCAAGAAGGATGGAACGCCTACTTACAACTATGCGGTTGTCATGGATGATCATTTAATGAAGATTTCCCATGTTCTTCGCGGGGATGACCATATCTCCAATACACCGAAGCAGCTTGTGATTTATGAAGCGCTTGGCTGGGAGCCGCCTGTGTTTGGCCATATGACGCTGATTGTCAACGAAAGCCGCAAGAAGCTGAGCAAGCGTGACGAGTCCATCATCCAGTTCATTGAGCAGTACGAGGAGCTAGGGTATCTGCCTGAGGCACTGTTCAACTTCATTACCCTGCTTGGATGGTCTCCATCAGGCGAGGAAGAGATTTATTCAAAGGATGAGTTCATCGAGATTTTCGACCCTGCCAGACTTTCAAAATCTCCGGCGCTCTTTGACCAGCAGAAGCTTGCCTGGATGAACAATCAATATATGAAAAAGGCAGACCTTGACACGGTTGTCGAGCTTGCACTGCCGCATCTCGTCAAAGCTGGAAAGGTCAGCGAGAACCGTAATGCAGAAGAGGAAGCATGGGTACGCAACCTCATCTCCCTGTATCATGATAAAATGAGCTTCGGAGCGGAAATCGTCGAGATGTCGGATTTATTTTTCCGCGATGAGGTAAACTATGATGAAGAAGCAACAGAAGTTCTTGCAGGCGAACAGGTTCCTGAAGTGCTGAAAGCATTCCTTGTCGAAATCGACCAGCTTGAAGAATTCAAGGCAGATGGAATTAAGGCCGCGGTAAAGGCAGTCCAAAAAGGCACCGGCCATAAAGGCCAGAAGCTGTTCATGCCAATCCGCGCGGCTGCGACAGGCCAGACCCATGGACCAGACCTGATGCTTGCGATGGAATTGATCGGCAAAGACAAGGTCAAGGAAAGAGTCCAGAAACTTTTAGGCTAATAACTTTTTTAAGCTGTTTTAGTTAACAGAAATTCAAAAATGTAATATAGTAAGAGTAATTCTATAAAACCAAAGTGTTGAAGAGGAAAAGTAGAAGAATGACGCTTATTAGAGAGAACCATCACCGGCTGAAAGTGGTTCAGGCCTCTCATTTTTTGAAATGCGCCTCAGAGTCCCTGTGCGAAAAGGCAAACATACCTTAGTAGTATTGGGCGGGACCTCCCGTTAACAGGTGAAAGTTGAGGCCATTGCCATGATTTAAAGGCGGCCTAAACAGAGTGGAACCGCGCATACCAAGCGTCTCTGTCGTTTACGACAGGGGCGCTTTTTTATATGGTGTACTCCGTTAAAAAAAATTCGGGCTTATGTAGCCTGAAAAGTCTGAGTGGCCACTTTCCAGTCAGATAAACACGGATATGTGCCCGGTCTCGGTCAAGAGATGAAAACGAGGCACATAAAACACGGATATGTGCCCGAAAAGGCTGGAATCACAATTTACCGGTCACAAAAACGAGGAACATGTGCCCGAAAAAGCCGAAGGAGCAAGATTTCGGTCACATACATCCAAAGCAATCAGTCTATAGCCGAATCTCGGCTCTAAAGGTGCTCACTACTGAGCAGAATTCCAATCAATTTTTAAAAGAAGGAGGGTTTCACCATGTTTAAAATGATGAAGGAAGATATAGAAGTTGTGTTTGAACAAGATCCTTCTGCGAGAAGCGCGCTGGAAGTGATTTTGACTTATGCTGGGTTGCATGCGATCTGGTCTCATCGTTTGGCGCATGCTTTCTATAAGCGCAAGTTTTATTTTATCGCCAGAGCCATCTCGCAGATCAGCCGCTTTTTCACGGGGGTTGAAATCCATCCGGGTGCTAAGATTGGCAGAAGGTTCTTTATCGATCACGGGATGGGCGTCGTCATCGGCGAAACCTGTGAGATCGGTGATAATGTGACGGTGTTCCAGGGGGTTACCCTCGGAGGGACCGGCAAGGAAAAAGGCAAGCGCCACCCAACGGTGATGGACAATGCGCTGATTGCGACTGGCGCGAAGGTTTTAGGTTCGATCACGATTGGGGAGAATTCTAAAGTCGGGGCTGGGTCGGTTGTCCTGAAGGATGTCCCGCCGAACTCCACTGTGGTCGGCATCCCGGGAAAAATCGTCATCCAGGATGGCGTCAGGGTTAAAAAGGACTTCAATCATCGTGATTTGCCGGACCCTGTTTCAGACCGATGCCAGGAAATCGAAAAGGAACTGGTTAAACTAAGAAAAGAACTTGAACTAGTGAAATTACAAGAAGAGATTGAAGTTGTGAAACAAGGAAGGGGCATGGAAAATGGGAATCAAAATTTATAATACACTTACCCGCAATAAAGAAGAGTTTATCCCACTGGAAGAGGGAAAAGTGAAGATGTATGTCTGCGGACCTACTGTCTATAACTATATCCACATCGGAAATGCCCGTCCTGCTATTGTTTTTGACACGGTGCGCCGCTACCTTGAATTCCGCGGGTATGATGTCAGATATATCTCTAATTTCACAGATGTCGATGATAAACTCATCAAAGCCGCGAACGAACTCGGTGAAGATGTCCCGACCGTTGCTCAGCGCTTCATCAATGCCTATTTCGAGGATGTCCACGCACTTGGCTGCAAAACTGCTGATGCTCATCCAAGGGTGACCGAGACAATGGATTTAATCATTGAGTTTATCAGCGTGCTGATTGAAAAAGGCTTTGCCTATGAATCTGGCGGGGATGTCTATTACCGCACGAGGGAATTCGAAGGATACGGGAAGCTTTCACACCAATCGATCGAAGAGCTGAAGGTTGGAGCAAGAATCCAGATCGGTGAGAAGAAGAAAGACGCCCTTGATTTCGTTCTTTGGAAAACAGCAAAGGAAGGCGAGATTTCCTGGGACAGTCCTTGGGGCAAAGGCCGCCCGGGCTGGCATATCGAGTGCTCGGCAATGGCACGTGAATATCTGGGAGATACCATCGATATCCATGCAGGAGGCCAGGACCTTGCATTCCCTCACCATGAAAATGAAATCGCTCAGTCAGAGGCGTTGACAGGAAAGACGTTTGCCCGCTACTGGATGCATAATGGTTATATCAATATCGATAATGAGAAGATGTCCAAATCACTTGGCAATTTTGTCACCGTGCATGACATCATCAAACAGCATGATCCGCAAGTGTTAAGGTTCTTCATGCTGTCCGTGCATTACCGCAATCCAATCAACTACAGCGAGGAACTGCTTGAAAATACGAAGGCCGCCTTCGAACGTCTGAAGACTTCCTACCAGAATCTGAAACACCGTATGGATGCAAGTGCTGAATTGACCGATAACAATCAGGAATGGCTCGATAAAATCGCTGCGCTCCGCAGTCAGTTCATCAAGGAAATGGATGATGACTTCAATACAGCGAATGGAGTATCCGTATTGTTCGACCTGTCGAAGCTCTCCAATCTGTACTTGATGGAGAAGAATACTTCTGCAGAAGTGATTCAGTCTTTCATGAGTGAATTTGAAGCTTTGTTCAGCGTGCTCGGTCTGTCACTGAAGGATGAAGAGCTGTTGGATGAAGAAATCGAGGCGCTGATCGAAAAAAGGACACAGGCACGGAAGGAAAGGAACTTCCAGCTGGCAGATGAAATCCGTGACCAGCTGAAGGAAATGAACATCATCATCGAGGACACTCCTCAGGGCATCAGATGGAAAAGAGGCTAAATGATGCTGCATTACGAAAAACGAGTGGATGAAAAACAATTGAACAGCCTTGCGCTTGCTTATATGGGTGATGCGGTGTACGAACTGTATGTCCGGCATCACCTGCTGCACAGCGGAAAGGTGCGGCCAAACCAGCTGCACAAGGAAGCGACTGCCTATGTTTCAGCAAAATCGCAGGCGAAGTACCTTCATAAACTGATGGAAATGGATGAGCTGTCAGATGAAGAAATGGCCATTGTAAAACGGGGCCGCAATGCGAAGTCAGGCTCAGTTCCGAAAAACACCGATGTCCAAACATATCGTTACAGTACGGCCTTCGAGGCCTTAATCGGTTCTTTGCATTTGGCAGGGAACGAAAAACGGATAGAAGAACTGATTGCCAAAGTATTTGCACTCGCTGAAGAATAGATAGGAGGAAGGGTTCCAGATGAGCCAGAGACAAAAACAAAAACAGAACCGGAACACCAGGCAGAAGCAGGATGACGATAAAAACCGCAAACCTGCCCGGAACCTGGCGCAGAAACATGATGACAAACAAAAGAGAAAACAAGCCAGGAGCCAGGACCATGATACAAAGCGTGTCCAGAAACCCGCAGCTGGCCGTGACATGAAGCAAAGGCAAAAACCTGAACAACAGCAAGAGCAAAATGAAAACCAGGATTACATCATTGGCAAAAATCCGGTCATCGAAGTGCTGAAATCAGATCGTGATATCAACAAGATCCTGATTGCCGAAGGCTCCCAGAGCGGACAGATGCAGCAGGTCATTGGAATGGCGAGGGAAGCCAATGTCATGGTTCAATTCGTTCCGAAAAAAAAGATCGACCAGCTTGCCGATGGAAATCATCAGGGTGTCATCGCCCAGGTAGCAGCCTACGAATATGCGGAGATAGATGATCTGTTCGCGGCAGCAGAAAAGAAAAATGAAGCTCCTTTCTTTTTGCTCCTTGATGAAATTGAGGATCCCCACAATCTTGGATCAATCATGAGGACAGCTGATGCCTCAGGAGCGCATGGAATTATCATTCCTAAGCGGAGAGCTGTAGGATTGACGGCTACAGTAGCAAAACTATCTACCGGTGCAATTGAATATATCCCGGTTGTAAGGGTCACAAATATGGCGCAGACAATCGATGAACTGAAGGAACGCGGTGTCTGGATTGCCGGAACCGATGCATCCGCAAAACAGGATTATCGCCAAATGGATGGCACATTGCCTCTTGGCCTGGTAATTGGCAGCGAAGGAAAAGGAATGGGAAGGCTGATTCGTGATAAATGTGATTTCCTATTGAGCCTGCCGATGGCTGGACATGTGACTTCCTTGAATGCATCAGTGGCCGCGGCGCTTTTGATGTATGAAGTTTACCGCAAACGTCAACCGCTAGGGGAATAGGAATGGATATCCTGCTTGTTGACGGCTACAACATTATCGGCGCATGGCCGGAGCTGGTCAGCCTCAAGAAGAAAGAACTTTCAGCGGCCAGGGACAGGCTGGTGGAAATCATGGCTGAATACCAGGCATATACCGGCTATCGCGTCATTATCGTTTTCGACGCTCATTTTGTATCAGGCACACAAAAGAAATATAAAAATTATAAGGTGGATGTAATTTTTACAAAAGAAAATGAAACGGCGGATGAACGGATTGAAAGGCTGGCAATCGAACTGAACAACCGCCAAACGCAAATCCATGTAGCTACCTCTGACTATACCGAGCAATGGGCAATTTTTGGACAGGGAGCCTTGAGGAAATCAGCGAGAGAGCTGCTTAACGAAACAAATTTAATCAGTAAAAAAATAGAAAAAAGCGTGAAAGTGATCCAGGAAAAAAAGCCAAGTGCAAAGATTCCGCTTACAAAAGAAGTGGCAGAAATTTTTGAAAAATGGCGCAGAGGAGAGCAATGACCTGTTGACGCCTTAAAAAAGCCTGCTGTATAATATTTCTAACTGTATGTGCGGGCGGGGGGATCGAAATGAGTGCTGACATCGGGAATCGTTTAAATGACGCTTATTTATTGCTGGAAGATGAAGAAATTGTAGAAGCAGTGCACAGAGGAGAAAGCGATGCACTTGATTTTCTGATTCACAAATACAGGAATTTTGTGCGGGCGAAAGCGCGGTCATATTTCTTGATTGGAGCAGATAAAGAGGACATCGTGCAGGAAGGGATGATCGGCTTATATAAGGCGATCCGGGACTTCCGTGAGGACAAGCTTACATCATTCAAAGCATTTGCAGAACTATGCATTACCCGTCAGATCATTACGGCCATCAAGACGGCCACAAGGCAAAAACACATCCCGCTTAACTCCTATGTTTCCCTGGACAAGCCAATTTATGATGAAGAATCGGACAGGACACTGATGGATGTTTTATCCGGAGCCAAAGTGATGGACCCCGAGGAGTTATTTATTAATCAGGAAGAGTTTGACCAGATTGAAGTGAAAATGTCAGAGCTGCTGAGTGACCTTGAACGAAAAGTGCTCGCACTGTATTTGGACGGACAATCCTATCAGGAGATTTCCGAAGAACTGAATCGCCATGTTAAGTCAATCGACAATGCGCTTCAGCGCGTGAAACGGAAGCTTGAAAGGTATCTTGAACTGAGAGAGCTGTCAGTATAGGCGAAATTGACGAAAAATAGCCACAAAACTGACTTTTACTCCCGAAAGCGCTTATTGACACAATCTATCAGCCGTGTTATCTTTTTAAAGATATAATAGATGGCGGTTTCATAGAAATCGGCCTGTTGAAGCGGGTGTAGATGTCAATGAACAACAAAGTGACTCTTGCTTGTCAGGAATGCGGATCCCGCAATTATTCCACTACGAGCAACAAGCAAACGCAAACGGAACGGCTGGAGCTGAAAAAGTACTGCAGCAACTGTGGTGCCCATACAGTTCATAAGGAAACGAAATAAGGTTTTCAGATAGATCATCATATGGAATTCCGATAAGTTGGAGGTTACAAAATGCAGCGCATCACTAAGTTTTTCAGTGAAGTTGGACGTGAAATGAGAAAGGTCAGCTGGCCTAGACGCAAGGAACTGACTCGCTACACGATTACAGTTCTGTCTACAGTTGCTTTTGCTGCTCTGTTCTTCGCAGTGTTAGACCTTGGTATTTCTGAATTGATTCGCTTAATTCTTGAATAACCACTGTACACTCATGGTATAATGGAAAATATAAACGCAGGACAAGTTTAAAAGCCCGGATAACGGGTTTTTTATTTGCTTGAAAAAAATTCGCATTCAATGCCTGGGCTGCAGTGTTTGTTCAACTGTAATACCCGGACGTTTGGAAATGGGGAGGGACGGACGATTTAGTCCTCGATAATGGAAAAGAATTGGTATGTAGTGCATACTTACTCGGGCTACGAGAACAAGGTCAAGACGAATCTTGAAAAACGTGTTGAAACAATGGGCATGCAAGATAAGATCTTCCGTGTGATCGTACCTGAAGAAGAAGAAACAGATTTCAAAAATGGCAAAAAGAAAGTTGTGAAGAGAAAGACTTTCCCTGGCTACGTTTTAGTAGAGTTGGTCATGACGGATGATTCCTGGTATGTTGTCCGCAATACGCCAGGCGTAACAGGCTTTGTCGGCTCTTCGGGTGCTGGATCAAAACCTACACCGCTGCTGCCTGAGGAAGTAACCTTTATCCTTAAGCGCATGGGCGTTGAAGAGAAAAGGGTAGATGTCAACTTCGAACTTGGCGAGACAGTACAGGTCAGCGAAGGGCCGTTTGCGAACTTCACGGGCACAATTGAAGAGATCGATAAGGATAAAGCGAAGCTTAAAGTTCTTGTCAATATGTTCGGCCGCGATACTCCGGTTGAGCTTGAATTTTCCCAGATTGAAAAATTATAATCTGAAATAACTTGAAATCAACTTTAAAAAGTGTTAATATTTCATAGGTCAGTATGTCTTGGACGATTGACAGATATATGTCAAGTTCTTTATTTTATATAAAGACTTTTGTTATGAGTGGGAGGGGAAAATCCCCTATTACCACATCACGGACTTTAAGGAGGTGTGTCTCGTGGCTAAAAAAGTAATTAAAATGGTTAAATTGCAAATCCCTGCTGGCAAAGCCAATCCGGCACCACCAGTTGGACCTGCACTAGGTCAAGCCGGTGTTAACATCATGGGATTCTGTAAGGAATTTAACGCTCGTACAGCTGATCAAGCTGGATTGATCATTCCTGTTGAAATCACGGTTTTTGAAGACCGTTCATTTACATTTATTACGAAAACTCCTCCTGCTGCAGTTCTTTTGAAGGTAGCAGCTGGAATCCAGTCTGGTTCTGGTGAACCAAACCGTAATAAAGTAGCAACAGTCAAGCGTGATAAAGTACGTGAGATTGCTGAACAGAAAATGCCTGACCTGAACGCAGCTAGCGTTGAAGCAGCAATGCGCATGGTTGAAGGTACTGCACGCAGCATGGGAATCAATATCG
The DNA here is from genome assembly GCF_018613355.1 of Bacillus sp. ISL-35. Lineage (NCBI taxonomy): Bacteria > Bacillati > Bacillota > Bacilli > Caryophanales > Bacillaceae > Bacillus > Bacillus sp. ISL-35. The sequence goes on from NZ_JAGGQK010000016.1 coordinate 19,454, forward strand.
AAGACTAATTTCTGCTGCAGAGGATGAATGGGTTGCGGAGCTGAATTAGATTTCACCCGCAACCTTTTGTCTGAAACGGCGCCTTTATGGCGCCTTCGCTTTTCGAGCTCTGGTGCCGTTGAAGGTGCCACCGCTTTCGTTGTCTAGCTCCGACGCCTGGCTTCTTGAGCCAAGGCGTCTCCGCTTTTCAAAGTGGGAGGTTATTCCGTTAAAACCACAATACAGGAGGAACTAAAAATGGCTAAAAAAGGTAAAAAGTATCTTGAAGCTGCTAAGCTTGTAGATCGCTCTCAAGCATATACAGCTACTGAAGCAATTGAACTTGCTAAAAAGACAAGCACAGTTAAATTTGACGCTACAGTTGAAGCTGCTTTCCGTCTGGGCGTAGACCCTAAGAAAGCTGACCAGCAAATCCGTGGAGCAGTTGTGCTTCCAAACGGAACTGGTAAAACTCAACGTGTACTAGTATTCGCTAAAGGCGAAAAACTAAAAGAAGCAGAAGCTGCTGGTGCAGACTATGTTGGCGATTCAGAATACATCAACAAGATCCAGCAAGGCTGGTTCGATTTCGATGTAATCGTTGCTACGCCTGACATGATGGGTGAAGTTGGTAAGCTTGGTCGCGTATTGGGACCTAAAGGCTTGATGCCAAACCCTAAGACTGGCACAGTTACTTTCGATGTAACAAAAGCAGTTAACGAAATCAAGGCTGGTAAAGTAGAATACCGCGTTGACAAGTCTGGTAACATTCACGTACCTATCGGAAAAGTTTCTTTCGAAGACAACAAGCTTGTTGAAAACTTCAACACAATCTTCGAAACAATGATGAAGGTTAAGCCAGCTGCAGCTAAAGGAACATACATGAAGAACGTTACGATCTCTACTACAATGGGACCTGGCGTTAAAGTTGATCCTTCAACTGTAAAATAATAGTATTTGACAATCAACGAAGGATTGGATATAATTCTTCTTGTTGTGAAAATAGAATTACATTTGTACCGCAGACAGCAGGGGCTTAATGCTTAATATCCTGCCGAGGTCATACGATAGAGCAACATACTTGCTATTGTATACTTCCTCCGCGTCTGCCTTGATGCGGAGGTTTTTATTTGATCGGTATAAATGCAGAAATCTACAGGAGGTGTAAGGATGAGCACAATTATCGAAGCGAAAAAGCAAATCGTTGACGAGATTGCTGGCAAACTTAAAGAAAGCAAATCAACTATCGTTGTTGATTACCGTGGACTTTCAGTTGCTGAAGTAACTGAACTTCGTAAAGAGCTTCGCGAAGCTGGCGTTGAATTCAAGGTTTACAAAAACTCTATGACACGCCGTGCTGCAGAAGCTGCAGAACTAGCTGAATTAAACACATCTTTGACAGGTCCTAACGCGATCGCGTTCAGTACTGAAGATGTCGTTGCACCAGCTAAGATCCTTAACGAATTCGCTAAGAAACACGAAGCGCTTGAAATCAAAGCGGGTGTAGTTGAAGGAAGCATCGTTACAGTAGAAGAAATCAAGGCACTTGCAGACCTGCCGTCTCGCGAAGGTCTACTTTCTATGCTACTCAGCGTACTTCAAGCACCAATCCGCAATCTTGCTCTTGCTGCAAAAGCTGTTGCAGACCAGAAAGAAGAGCAAGGCGCGTAAGTTAGAAATCATCACCGTTTAACAATAAAAAAATCAACCTATTAGGAGGAAACAAATCATGACTCAAGAACAAATCATTGAAGCAGTTAAAAATATGACTGTTTTAGAACTTAACGATCTAGTAAAAGCAATCGAAGAAGAATTCGGCGTAACTGCTGCTGCACCAGTAGCAATGATGGGCGGAGCTGCTGCTGGCGGCGCTGCTGAAGAGCAAACTGAATTTGACGTAGTTCTTGCATCTGCTGGCGACCAGAAGATCAAGGTTATCAAAGTTGTTCGTGAAATCACAGGTCTTGGTCTTAAAGAAGCGAAGGAAGTTGTTGACAACGCTCCTAAAGCTCTTAAAGAAGGCGTTTCTAAAGAAGAAGCTGAAGAAATCAAAGCTAAGCTTGAAGAAGTTGGAGCTAACGTCGAAGTTAAGTAATCAACCTTACAATAAAAAGCTCGCTGCTAAAGCGGGCTTTTTTTTCGCTTTATTAGTTTCAAACTTTGCTTTTTAGTAGTTAAAAGTTTATAATACCGCAGTAGCAATGCAATCCGCGATCGCATTCTTCAAATGAGTCCCCGTGGAGGTGAGAGATTTTGACTGAACATTATTACTCCCGCAAACCCAGCACTGAAAGCAATCCTGTCAAATGGCAAAGTGAATTGAAGGGGAACACCTTCCGCTTCAAGACAGACAGCGGCGTTTTTTCGAAAAAGGAAGTCGATTTTGGCTCAAGCTTATTGATCGACACCTTCGAACTAAATAAAGCTGATGGGTTGGTTCTTGATGTAGGCTGCGGCTATGGGCCGATCGGGCTTTCAATTGCCAGGGCCTTTCCAGAAGCGATGGTCCACATGGTGGATGTCAATGAAAGAGCGATTATGCTTGCAAAAGAAAATGCGTCCGAAAATAAAGTGGACAATGTGAAAATCTATGAAAGTGACCGGCTGAATGGAGTGGAGGAAGACGGATTCACCGCAATCCTCACCAACCCGCCGATCCGTGCCGGCAAAAAAGTGGTCCATGATATTTTTGAACAAAGTTTTCAGCATTTAGCAGAAGGCGGAGAGTTTTGGGTGGTCATCCAAAAGAAGCAGGGTGCGCCATCCGCGATGGAAAAAATGAAAGAACTTTTTGGCGAAGTAGAGGTTGAGGCGAAAAGTAAAGGATACTTTATTCTCAAATCTGTTAAATGTTGACGTGAGAAAACCGCTATGTTAATATTATAAAATGCCAATATATTAGTTTCCTTTTCAATTGCTATTTTCATCGAAAGTTGTATAATTTTGGGCATAAAGGGAAAACTAACAAAATAATTGTTCGTTGCAGGAAATGTGGTTTTTAGGTGAAAACCCTTTTTCTTTTTGTCTTTTGAAATGGAGGAAACTTCATGGACAAGACAGGGATAGATGAATAATAACGCTTGATTTGAGGGGTGAATCAGTTGACAGGTCAACTAGTTCAGTATGGACGACACCGCCAACGTAGAAGTTATGCTCGCATCAGTGAAGTTTTGGAATTGCCGAATTTGATTGAAATTCAAACCTCTTCCTATCAGTGGTTTCTTGATGAGGGCCTCCGTGAAATGTTCCAGGACATTTCACCGATTGAAGACTTTACTGGTAACTTATCGTTAGAGTTTATCGATTACAGTCTTGGCGAACCGAAATATCCAGTGGAAGAATCAAAAGAAAGAGATGTCACTTACTCTGCACCATTGCGAGTAAAGGTCCGCCTTGTGAACAAGGAAACAGGTGAAGTAAAGGACCAGGATGTCTTCATGGGCGATTTCCCGCTTATGACAGAAACTGGCACGTTTGTCATTAACGGTGCTGAAAGGGTTATCGTTTCCCAGTTAGTGCGTTCACCAAGTGTGTACTACAGTGGAAAACTTGATAAGAACGGGAAAAAAGGGTTCACTGCAACCGTTATTCCTAACCGCGGCGCCTGGTTAGAGTATGAAACAGATGCCAAGGATGTTGTATATGTAAGGATCGATCGTACGAGGAAGCTCCCTGTTACGGTTCTTTTGCGTGCATTAGGGTTCGGTTCTGATCAAGAAATCATTGATCTGATCGGTGATAACGAATATATCCGTAATACTCTTGAAAAAGACAATACGGAAAGTACGGAAAAAGCGCTTCTTGAAATTTACGAGCGTCTCCGTCCTGGCGAACCGCCTACAGTTGACAATGCAAAAAGCCTTCTGGTATCAAGATTCTTTGATCCAAAGCGCTATGACCTTGCAAATGTAGGGCGTTATAAAATCAACAAAAAGCTTCATATTAAAAACCGTTTATTCGGGCAAAAGCTTGCAGAAACATTGGTCGATCCTGAAACAGGAGAAATCATCGCAGAAAAAGGCGTCACTCTTGATCGCCGTACTTTGGATAAGATTATCCCTGCGCTTGAGAACAATGTTGGCTTCAAGACAATCAGCCCTTACGGCGGCGTGGTTGAAGAGGATGTAACACTGCAAAGCATTAAAATCTACTCTCCGAACGATGTTGAGGGCGAGAAAGAAATTAATGTTTTAGGAAACGCCTATGTCCCTGAACCAATCAAAAACATCACGCCTGCTGATATCATTGCTTCCATCAGCTACTTCTTTAACTTGCTGCATGGTGTTGGCGACACGGATGATATCGACCATTTAGGAAACAGGCGCCTTCGTTCTGTTGGCGAACTGTTGCAGAACCAATTCCGTATTGGTTTGTCCAGAATGGAGCGTGTAGTCCGTGAAAGAATGTCCATCCAGGACACAAACACGATTACACCACAGCAATTAATCAATATCCGCCCGGTGATTGCGTCCATTAAAGAGTTCTTTGGAAGCTCACAGCTTTCACAGTTCATGGACCAGACAAACCCGCTGGCTGAATTGACACATAAGAGGCGTCTTTCTGCATTGGGACCTGGTGGTCTTACACGTGAACGCGCAGGCTTTGAAGTGCGTGACGTTCACTACTCCCACTATGGACGTATGTGCCCGATCGAAACGCCTGAAGGTCCAAACATCGGTTTGATCAACTCACTTTCAAGTTTCGCGAAGGTTAACCGCTTCGGATTCATTGAGACTCCGTACCGCCGTGTTGATCCTGAAACAGGTAAAGTGACAAGCCATTTCGATTACTTAACAGCTGATGAAGAAGATAACTATGTAGTGGCACAGGCGAATGCTCGTCTTGCTGATGATGGTTCCTTCGAAGATGATGAAGTAATTGCCCGTTTCCGCGGTGAAAATACTGTTGTCAAACGTGACCGCGTCGATTACATGGACGTATCACCTAAGCAGGTAGTATCCGCAGCGACTGCGTGTATCCCGTTCCTTGAAAACGATGACTCCAACCGTGCCTTGATGGGTGCGAACATGCAGCGTCAGGCTGTTCCATTGATGCAGCCTGAAGCACCAAGAGTCGGAACTGGAATGGAACACGTTTCTGCAAAAGATTCCGGTGCGGCAGTCATCTGTAAGCACGAAGGGATTGTCGAGCATGTTGAAGCGCGTGAAGTTTGGGTACGCCGCGTCAAGGAAGTAGACGGACAGGAAGTCAAGGGTGACCTTGATAAGTACCGTATGCTGAAGTTCATCCGTTCCAACCAGGGTACATGCTACAACCAGCGCCCAATCGTAAGCGTTGGCGACCATGTAACCAAAGGGGAAATCCTTGCAGATGGCCCTTCTATGGAAGCGGGAGAACTGGCACTTGGCCGTAACGTCCTTGTTGGCTTCATGACATGGAATGGTTATAACTACGAGGATGCGATCATCATGAGTGAGCGCCTCGTTAAGGACGATGTGTATACATCGATCCATATAGAAGAATATGAGTCAGAGTCCCGCGATACAAAGCTTGGACCTGAAGAAATCACACGTGATATCCCGAACGTCGGGGAAGATGCATTAAGAAACCTTGACGAACGCGGAATCATCCGTGTTGGTGCTGAAGTAAAAGATGGAGATCTTCTGGTAGGTAAGGTAACACCTAAAGGGGTTACTGAATTGACTGCGGAAGAACGACTCCTTCATGCAATCTTCGGTGAAAAAGCAAGGGAAGTACGTGATACATCACTACGCGTTCCTCACGGCGGCGGCGGAATTGTCCTTGACGTCAAAGTGTTCAACCGTGAAGATGGCGACGAGCTTCCTCCTGGCGTAAACCAGCTTGTCCGTGCTTACATCGTTCAGAAGCGTAAGATTTCTGAAGGTGACAAAATGGCAGGACGCCACGGTAACAAAGGGGTTATTTCAAAAATCCTTCCGGAAGAGGATATGCCTTTCTTGCCGGACGGAACACCAGTCGATATCATGCTTAACCCACTAGGGGTACCATCACGTATGAATATCGGTCAGGTGCTTGAGCTTCATCTTGGTATGGCTGCACGCTACCTTGGAATCCATGTTGCTTCACCAGTATTCGACGGTGCCCGTGAGGAAGATGTATGGGCGACGATCGAGGAAGCAGGCATGGCAAGGGATGCGAAGACCATCCTGTATGATGGACGCACAGGCGAACCATTCGACAACCGTGTTTCTGTCGGTGTCATGTATATGATCAAGCTTGCACACATGGTAGACGATAAGCTTCATGCTCGTTCTACTGGACCATACTCACTTGTTACGCAGCAGCCACTTGGCGGTAAAGCCCAGTTCGGCGGACAGCGTTTCGGGGAGATGGAGGTTTGGGCGCTTGAAGCATACGGCGCTGCATACACATTGCAGGAAATCTTAACTGTCAAGTCCGATGATGTTGTTGGACGTGTTAAAACATATGAAGCGATTGTTAAAGGGGAAAACGTACCAGAACCAGGTGTTCCTGAGTCATTCAAAGTATTGATGAAAGAACTTCAGAGTCTTGGTATGGACGTCAAGATCCTTTCAGGCGATGAAAAAGAAATCGAAATGCGCGACTTCGATGATGATGAAGAGATGCAGCATGCTGAAACATTGACAATTGCTCCAGAAGCAGAAGAAATGGATTCAGAAAAAGTGGGAATGAAAGAATAGGTCCATCTAATTGGCACACGTGTACAAACAGTTGAATAACAGTATTGTCCACGTGTGTTCCTTTTTGGATGGCCATAAGGGTAAAACCCTAGATTAAAAGGGAGGTAGGCCCCTTGCTAGATGTTAATAATTTTGAGTACATGAAAATTGGCCTCGCTTCACCAGACAAGATCCGTTCATGGTCTTTCGGTGAGGTTAAAAAGCCGGAAACAATCAACTATCGTACTTTAAAGCCGGAAAAAGACGGCTTGTTCTGTGAGCGGATCTTCGGACCGACAAAAGACTGGGAATGTCACTGCGGAAAGTACAAGCGAGTCCGCTATAAGGGCGTTGTCTGTGACCGATGCGGTGTTGAAGTAACTCGTGCAAAAGTCCGTCGTGAAAGAATGGGACACATTGAGCTTGCAGCTCCTGTTTCTCACATTTGGTATTTCAAAGGTATTCCTAGCCGCATGGGACTAGTCCTTGATATGTCTCCGCGTGCACTTGAAGAAGTTATTTACTTTGCTTCGTATGTGGTAACGGAAACTGGTGACACTGCTCTTGAAAAGAAGCAATTGTTATCAGAGAAAGAATACCGTGCTTACCGTGAAAAATACGGCAATAAGTTCCAGGCTGCGATGGGAGCTGAAGCCATCAAAAAGCTGCTTGCTGATATCGACCTTGATAAAGAAGCAGATATGCTGAAAGAAGAATTGCGAACTGCCCAAGGCCAGCGTCGTACTCGTGCGATCAAGCGTCTTGAGGTAGTAGAAGCATTCCGTGGGTCAGGCAATGAGCCATCATGGATGATCCTTGATGTTCTCCCTGTTATCCCGCCGGAACTTCGCCCGATGGTCCAGCTTGATGGCGGTCGTTTTGCAACGTCTGACCTGAATGACCTGTATCGCCGTGTAATCAACCGTAACAACCGTCTTAAGCGTCTTCTTGACCTTGGTGCTCCTAGCATCATCGTACAGAACGAAAAGCGTATGCTGCAGGAAGCTGTTGATGCGCTGATCGATAACGGCCGCCGCGGACGTCCGGTAACAGGACCAGGTAATCGTCCATTGAAGTCCCTTTCTCATATGCTGAAAGGTAAACAAGGTCGTTTCCGTCAAAACCTTCTTGGTAAGCGTGTTGACTACTCTGGCCGTTCTGTTATCGTCGTAGGGCCTAACTTGCACATGTACCAGTGCGGACTGCCAAAAGAAATGGCTCTTGAGCTGTTCAAGCCGTTCGTCATGAAAGAGCTAGTCCAAAAGGGCTTAGCCCATAATATAAAGTCTGCCAAGCGTAAAATCGAGCGCGTCCAGCCGGAAGTCTGGGATGTACTTGAAGATGTCATCAAGGAGCACCCAGTATTGCTGAACCGTGCCCCGACTCTTCACAGACTGGGTATCCAGGCATTCGAGCCTACATTGGTAGAAGGACGAGCAATCCGTCTTCACCCGCTCGTATGTACAGCATATAACGCTGACTTCGACGGTGACCAGATGGCTGTCCACGTTCCGCTTTCTGCTGAAGCTCAGGCAGAAGCACGCTTGTTGATGCTTGCAGCACAGAACATCCTGAACCCTAAGGACGGCAAGCCAGTTGTAACTCCTTCACAGGATATGGTATTGGGTAACTACTACCTGACACTTGAAAGAGAAGGCGCTGTCGGTGAAGGTATGGTCTTCAAGGATACAAACGAAGCATTGATTGCCTATCAGAATGGCTATGTGCATCTTCATACACGTGTTGCTGTTGCCGCATCATCACTTGGCAACCAGACATTCACGGAAGAGCAAAATGGCCAGCTCTTGATCACGACTGTTGGTAAGTTGGTTTTCAATGAAATCCTTCCAGCATCCTTCCCTTATATCAACGAGCCTTCCAAGCAAAACCTCGAGGAGAAAACTCCTGAGAAGTATTTTGTGGAAAAAGGCGCTGATATCAAGGAAGCTATCAAGAGTATGCCATTGGTTGATCCATTCAAGAAGAAAATTCTTGGAAACATCATTGCGGAAGTTTTCAAGAAGTTCAAGATCACTGAAACTTCAAAAATGCTTGACCGTATGAAGGGTCTAGGATTCCAATACTCCACTAAAGCGGGTATTACGGTCGGTGTAGCTGATATCGTTGTTCTTAAAGAGAAGCAAGAAATCATTTCAGAAGCACAAACGAAGGTAGATAATGTTCTTAAGCAGTTCAGACGCGGTTTGATTACCGAGGATGAGCGTTATGACCGTGTTATTTCTATCTGGAGCCAGGCGAAGGATAATATCCAGGCTAAGCTGATGAAATCACTGGATAATTCCAACCCTATCTTCATGATGAGTGACTCCGGTGCCCGTGGTAACGCGTCCAACTTTACGCAGCTTGCTGGTATGCGTGGTCTGATGGCCAACCCGGCTGGACGGATCATCGAATTGCCGATCAAGTCAAGTTTCCGTGAAGGCCTGACAGTATTGGAATACTTTATCTCCACTCACGGTGCTCGTAAAGGTCTTGCCGATACAGCACTTAAGACTGCGGATTCAGGTTACCTGACACGCCGTCTTGTAGATGTAGCCCAGGATGTCATCGTTCGCGAAGACGATTGCGGAACAGACAGAGGCTTGTTTATCAAATCGCTTAAAGATGGTACTGAAGTAATCGAACCTCTTGATGAGCGTCTGATTGGCCGTTATGCAAGAAAGGCTATCAAGCATCCTGAAACTAAAGCTGTGATTGTACCTGAAAACGGATTGATCACAGAAGACCTGGCTGTTGAAGTCACTGAAGCAGGTATCGAAGAAGTTTGGATTCGCTCTGCATTCACATGTAATACACGTCACGGCGTATGTAAGAAGTGTTACGGACGCAACCTTGCGACTGGCCAGGAAGTCGAAGTTGGCGAAGCAGTCGGTATCATCGCTGCCCAGTCAATCGGTGAGCCAGGTACACAGTTGACGATGCGTACATTCCATACCGGCGGTGTTGCAGGAGACGATATCACACAAGGTCTTCCGCGTATCCAGGAATTGTTCGAAGCTCGTAATCCTAAAGGGCAAGCTGTCATCACGGAATTGGAAGGTGTCGTTGTCGGCATCAACGAAGGAAAAGACCGTCAGCAGGAGATTGTCATTCAGGGAGAAATCGAAAGCCGCACATACAATGCGCCATACACAGCCCGCTTGAAGGTTGCTGTGAATGACCATGTTGAACGCGGTCAGGAACTCACTGAAGGTTCAATTGACCCTAAGGAACTTTTAAGAGTCAAAGATGTTCAATCCGTGCAGGAATACTTATTGAAGGAAGTTCAAAAAGTATACCGTATGCAGGGTGTTGAAATCGGCGACAAGCACGTAGAAGTAATGGTTCGCCAGATGATGCGCAAAATCAGGGTGATCGACGCTGGTGAAACAGATGTACTCCCAGGCACATTGCTTGAGATCCATCAGTTCACTGACGCTAACCGCAAAGCACTTCTTGAAGGCAAAATGCCGGCAACAGGACGTCCAGTATTGCTTGGTATCACAAAAGCTTCACTTGAGACGGATTCATTCCTGTCTGCAGCATCCTTCCAGGAAACAACAAGAGTGCTTACTGATGCAGCGATCAAAGGCAAGCGCGATGAGCTTCTTGGTCTGAAAGAAAATGTTATCATCGGTAAACTTGTTCCAGCAGGAACTGGTATGCAGCGCTACAGAAGAGCTGAGCCAATTTCAAAGGAAGAAGAAAATGCCGAAGATGCCATCACTGTAGATTAAAATAAAGCGCGGTACTCTCTGCTACGGCAGAAAGTGCCGCCTTTTTAAAGAAAAAAGAGCCGATCTATGAATAAAGAATAGTTTTAGCGGAAAAAGTTTTTTAATGGTGTTGACATCCCTTGCGCTAAATGTTACTATTTCAAAGGTGCTCCTATTTACCGGTTACTTTGGAGGATATCGATGTCTTATGAAAAAGTAGCTCAAGCTAACAAGATTATAGTAGGATCAAAGCAAACAGTGAAAGCACTGAAGGCTGGCGAAGTAATCGAACTGGTCATTGCGAAGGATGCTGACATGAAAGTGACAGCAAACCTATTGCAAACCGCCAGGGAAATGAAAACCGCCATCACCTATGTCGACTCTATGAAAAAATTAGGGAAGGCATGCGGGATTGCCGTCGGAGCCTCAGCTGTAGCGATAACAAAGTAAAAACTGTTTTTGCAGTGGACTGCAAGAACTTTGTTTTTTGTTAAAAAATGAACCACCTGGATGTGTGGGCTTACACAAAATGTGAAGGGAGGAAAACAATCATGCCTACAATTAACCAATTAGTGCGCAAGCCACGTAGCTCTAAAGAGGAGAAGTCAAAATCTCCAGCGCTTAATAAAGGTTACAACAGCTTCAAAAAAGCACAAACTAACGTTTCATCTCCACAAAAACGTGGGGTATGTACTCGTGTTGGTACTATGACTCCAAAGAAGCCGAACTCAGCGTTGCGTAAATACGCTCGTGTACGTTTGACTAACGGAATCGAGGTAACAGCTTATATCCCTGGTATCGGGCACAACCTTCAAGAGCACAGCGTTGTTCTTATCCGCGGAGGACGTGTAAAAGACTTACCGGGTGTACGTTACCATATCGTACGTGGTGCTCTTGATACTGCTGGTGTAAACAACCGTATGCAGGGCCGTTCTAAGTACGGTACTAAGAGACCAAAAGCAGCTAAGAAATAATAAACTAAACTATTAACCCTTTTTGAAAGGAGGAAATTACATGCCACGTAAAGGTCCAGTTGCAAAGAGAGACGTATTGCCAGATCCGATTTACAACTCAAAGCTTATCACTCGCTTGATCAACAAAATGATGATCGATGGTAAGAGAGGTAAATCACAAAAGATCCTTTATTCAGCTTTTGATATCATTCGTGAGCGTTCAGGCAAGGAGCCAATCGAAGTATTCGATGCAGCTCTTAAGAACATCATGCCTGTTCTAGAAGTAAAAGCACGCCGTGTAGGTGGAGCTAACTACCAAGTACCAGTTGAGGTGCGTGCAGACCGCCGTACAACTCTTGGTCTTCGCTGGTTGGTTAACTACTCACGTCTTCGTGGGGAAAAGACAATGGAAGAGCGTCTTGCTAACGAAATTCTTGACGCTGCTAACAACACTGGTGCTTCTGTTAAGAAGCGCGAAGATACACACAAAATGGCGGAAGCAAACAAAGCATTCGCTCACTATCGTTGGTAATCTTACCTTCAATCTAAAAACACTCATACTAGGAAGGAGAAAGACCAAATGGCAAGAGAGTTCTCCTTAGAAAAAACTCGTAATATTGGAATCATGGCTCACATTGATGCTGGTAAAACAACAACAACTGAGCGTGTTCTTTATTATACAGGCCGTATTCATAAAATCGGCGAAACTCATGAAGGTGCTTCTCAAATGGACTGGATGGAGCAGGAACAAGAGCGTGGGATCACGATCACTTCTGCTGCAACTACAGCATCTTGGAAAGAACACCGCGTTAACATCATCGACACACCAGGACACGTAGACTTCACTGTTGAGGTTGAGCGTTCCCTTCGTGTACTTGATGGTGCAGTAGCTGTACTTGACGCACAGTCAGGTGTTGAGCCACAAACTGAAACAGTTTGGCGCCAGGCTACTACTTACGGAGTTCCACGTGTAGTATTCGTTAATAAAATGGATAAGCTAGGCGCGGACTTCCTATACTCTGTATCAACTATTCATGATCGTCTTCAAGCGAACGCTCACCCGATCCAACTTCCGATCGGTGCTGAGGATGAGTTCGAAGCAATCATCGACCTAGTTGAAATGAAAGCAGTCTTCTACGGTAATGACCTTGGAACAGAAATCACTGTTGGGGACATTCCTGAAGAATACATGGCTCAAGCTGAAGAATACCGTGAAAAGCTAATTGAAGCGGTAGCTGAGCTTGATGAAGAGCTAATGGAAAAATACCTTGGTGGAGAAGAGCTGACAATCGAAGAGATCAAAGCTGCTATCCGTAAAGGTACAACGAATGTTGAATTCTACCCAGTTATCTGTGGTTCAGCGTTCAAAAACAAAGGTGTTCAGCTAATGCTTGACGCTGTTATCGACTACCTTCCATCTCCACTTGATGTACCTTCTATCCAAGGTCATCTGCCGGACACAGATGAAGTGGTTGAGCGTCATTCAGACGACAACGAGCCATTCTCTGCTCTTGCGTTCAAAGTTATGACTGACCCATATGTTGGTAAGTTAACGTTCTTCCGCGTTTACTCAGGTACTCTTGAGTCTGGTTCATATGTCCAGAACTCAACTAAAGGAAAGCGTGAGCGTATTGGACGTATCCTTCAGATGCACGCGAACAGCCGTCAGGAAATCTCAAAGGTTTATGCAGGTGACATCGCAGCAGCTGTTGGTTTGAAAGATACAACTACTGGTGACACTCTATGTGACGAAAAGTCTCTAGTTATTCTTGAGTCCATGCAGTTCCCAGAACCAGTAATCCAGTTATCAGTTGAGCCTAAGTCAAAAGCTGACCAGGACAAGATGACAACTGCATTGCAAAAGCTTCAAGAAGAAGATCCTACATTCCGCGCACACACTGACCAGGAAACTGGACAGGTTATCATCGCAGGAATGGGTGAACTTCACCTTGACATCATCGTTGACCGTATGAAGCGTGAATTTAAAGTGGAAGCAAACGTAGGTGCACCTCAGGTTGCATACCGTGAAACTTTCCGCGAATCAGCTAACGTTGAGGGTAAATTCGCTCGTCAATCCGGTGGACGTGGTCAATACGGACACGTTTGGATCGAGTTCTCTCCAAACGAAGAAGGAAAAGGCTTCGAATTCGAGAACGGTATCGTCGGTGGTGTAGTTCCACGTGAATACATCCCAGCGGTTCAAGCTGGTCTTGAAGACGCTCTTGATCGCGGAGTACTTGCAGGATATCCACTTGTTGACATCAAAGCAAGACTATTCGATGGTTCTTACCACGATGTTGACTCCTCTGAAATGGCGTTTAAAATCGCTGCTTCAATGGCACTTAAGAATGCGGCTTCCAAGTGTAAGCCAGTCATCCTTGAGCCTGTCATGAGGGTTGAAGTTGTTATTCCTGAAGAATATCTTGGAGATATCATGGGTATGATTACTGCTCGTCGCGGACGCGTCGAAGGTATGGATGCTCGTGGTAACGCACAAGTTGTTCGTGCGATGGTTCCACTATCAGAAATGTTCGGTTATGCAACTGCTCTTCGTTCAAGCACACAAGGACGCGGTGTATTCTCAATGCACTTCGACCACTACGAAGAAGTTCCTAAATCAGTTTCTGAAGAAATCATCAAAAAAAATAAAGGTGAATAATTGATTTTCACTCTTTAATCAAGTATAACTACTAATGTAAGCATACGCTGTGGAGTAGGCTATCCGACTCCACAGCACATTAAAATATACTTAATTTTCATATATCAAAGGAGGATTTTTCTAATGGGAAAAGCTAAATTCGATCGTTCTAAGCCACACGTTAACATCGGTACAATTGGTCACGTTGACCATGGTAAAACAACTCTAACAGCTGCTATCACTACTGTTCTTTCTAAAGTAGGCGGCGGTGAAGCACGCGGTTACGACCAAATCGACGCTGCTCCAGAAGAGCGCGAGCGTGGAATCACAATCTCAACTGCACACGTTGAGTACGAAACTGCAACTCGTCACTATGCACACGTTGACTGCCCAGGACACGCTGACTATGTTAAGAACATGATCACTGGTGCTGCACAAATGGACGGCGGTATCCTTGTAGTATCTGCTGCTGACGGTCCAATGCCACAAACTCGTGAGCACATCCTTCTTTCTCGTCAGGTAGGCGTACCTTACCTTGTTGTATTCATGAACAAGTGTGACATGGTTGACGACGAAGAACTTCTTGAACTAGTAGAAATGGAAGTACGTGACCTTCTTTCTGAATACGACTTCCCTGGCGATGACATCCCAGTTATCAAAGGTTCTGCTCTTAAAGCTCTTGAAGGAGCTCCAGAATGGGAAGAAAAAATCAACGAGCTTATGGCTGCAGTTGACGAGTACATCCCAACTCCAGAACGTGACACTGACAAGCCTTTCATGATGCCTGTTGAGGACGTATTCTCAATCACTGGCCGTGGAACAGTTGCTACAGGACGTGTTGAGCGTGGACAAGTTAAAGTCGGTGACGTTGTAGAAATCATCGGTATGACTGAAGAGCCAAAATCTACTACTGTAACAGGTGTAGAAATGTTCCGTAAGCTTCTTGACTATGCAGAAGCTGGAGACAACATCGGTGCACTTCTTCGTGGAGTAGCTCGTGAAGATATCCAACGTGGCCAAGTACTTGCTAAGCCAGGTTCTGTTAAGCCACACACAAAGTTCAAAGCTGAAGTATACGTTCTTTCAAAAGAAGAAGGTGGACGTCACACTCCATTCTTCACTAACTACCGTCCTCAGTTCTACTTCCGTACAACTGATGTAACTGGTATCTGTAATCTTCCTGAAGGCGTAGAAATGGTTATGCCTGGCGACAACATCGAAATGACTGTTGAACTAATCGCTCCAATCGCTATCGAAGAAGGAACTAAGTTCTCAATTCGTGAAGGCGGCCGTACTGTAGGCGCTGGCGTAGTTGCGACTATCCAAGAGTAATTTTAAATAGAAACAATGAAAGCAGCTGGATGACGATCCAGCTGCTTTTTTTATTGTGCTATTTAAAAAAATGATTGAAAAGAAAAATGATTGATAAACATCTATTATAAAAAGAAATCAATGATCTTGTTTCTGTCCGAGAATGAAAGAGGAAGTTTTAGAGGGAAGTATCTGCCCGGGTAAGTAAAAAACGGAAGCTAACAGTCACATAAAAAAGAAACATGTGCCCGTGAAAGTGGAAAACAGGAGCTGACGGTCACATAAAAGAGAAACATGTTTCCGTGAAAGTAAAAAACGGAAACTGGCGGTCGCATGAAAGGAAACCATAAAGAAACGATCAACTTGCGATTAAGTGATGAACAGTTTGTTTCTATATAGTGTAGTTATTAAGTAATGAGAGTAACTACATGAGTTAATACCGCACCTTAAAAACAGAATCCTGCATCAGTTCCTTCTATAATATAAACAATTCTAAAACCAGCATGTTTTTTCTCCAGAGTCATCATCCACGTTCAAAAGGAATTATTTTCTCCACGTCCAAATAGTTAGAAATCTCTTTCCCCACTTGTAAAATACGATTGAGCCCGCTATAATAGTAAAAGTGTGTTGAACATAATTAAAAAGCGGAATACTTCTTGCGTTTGGGTTATGTTTTATGTATAATAGACAATGTTGGTCTTTGACTGCGATGATGCGGAAGGTTGCTGACACACCCGGCCGCTTTGCCATGGCGAGTGTGTGGGAAATTTTCGCGGAGAATGTCTATTTTAAAATAGGCGAAAAGGAGGGAAAGTAATGGCAAAACAAAAAATTCGTATCCGTTTGAAAGCTTATGATCACAGGATTCTTGATCAATCTGCAGAGAAAATTGTTGAAACAGCGAAACGTTCTGGTGCGGCGGTGTCTGGTCCAATCCCACTACCTACAGAAAAGTCAATTTACACAATTCTTCGTGCGGTGCATAAGTACAAGGATTCTCGTGAGCAGTTCGAAATGCGTACGCATAAGCGTCTGATTGACATCATCAATCCGACTCCGCAAACGGTCGATTCACTAATGCGTTTAGACCTGCCATCAGGTGTAGATATCGAAATCAAACTTTAATCAATAAAACATTATAATTCACAGGAGGTGTGACTGAAATGACCAAAGGAATCTTAGGAAGAAAGATTGGTATGACTCAAGTATTTGCTGAAAACGGCGACCTTATCCCGGTAACTGTTGTAGAAGCTGCTCCAAACGTTGTTCTTCAAGTGAAATCTGCTGAAACAGATGGCTACGAAGCGATCCAGCTAGGTTTTGATGACAAGCGCGAAAAGCTTTCCAACAAGCCTGAAAAGGGACACGTTGCAAAGGCAAACACTGCTCCTAAGCGCTTCGTTAAGGAATTCAACGGTGTCGAAGTAGCAGGATATGAAGTTGGTCAGGAAGTCAAAGTTGATATTTTCGCAGAAGGCGATATCGTAGATGTTACAGGAATCTCAAAGGGTAAAGGTTTCCAAGGTGCTATCAAGCGTCACGGACAATCTCGCGGACCAATGGCTCACGGTTCTCGTTACCACCGCCGCCCTGGTTCAATGGGTCCTGTTGCTCCAAACCGCGTATTCAAGGGTAAATTGCTACCTGGACGCATGGGTGGAGAGCAGATCACTGTTCAAAACCTGCAAATCGTCAAAGTTGACGCTGAACGTAACCTTCTTCTAATCAAAGGAAACGTTCCAGGTGCTAGAAAAGCCCTTCTAAAAATCAAAACTGCTGTAAAAGCTAAGTAATTTTTACAGGAAAGGAGGAAACAAGAATGCCTAAAGTAGCATTATTCAACCAAGCTGGTTCACAAGTTGGAGAAATCGAACTTAACGATTCAGTATTTGGTATTGAGCCTAACAACCACGTAATGTTCGAAGCAGTTGTAATGCAAAGAGCTTCATTACGTCAAGGTACTCACAAAACTAAAATTCGTTCTGAAGTAGCGGGCGGTGGACGTAAGCCGTGGAAACAAAAAGGAACTGGACGTGCGCGTCAAGGATCTATCCGTTCTCCACAATGGCGCGGCGGCGGTACTGTTTTCGGACCAGTTCCACGCAGCTACAGCTATAAATTGCCTAAGAAAGTTCGTCGTTTGGCAATCAAATCTGCTTTATCATCAAAAGTGCAAGCTGAGAACATCCTTGTTCTTGAGAGCCTAGCTTTCGAAGCTCCAAAGACAAAGGAATTCAAGAGTGTACTAACTGGTCTTTCAGTTAACACGAAAGCATTGATCGTAACAGCAGGTCTTGAAGAAAACGTCGCACTATCTGCACGTAACATTCCTGGAGTAACTGTTGTTACTGCTGATGGAATCAACGTACTAGATGTTTTAAATCATGATAAGCTGATCATGACAAAAGCAGCTGTTGAAAAAGTAGAGGAGGTGCTTGCATAATGGATGCACGTGATATCATTAAGCGCCCCGTTATTACAGAACGTTCTTCAGATCTAATGGCTGAGAAGAAATACACTTTCGAAGTCGATACAAGAGCGAACAAAACTCAAGTTAAAGATGCTATTCAAACTATTTTCGGCGTAAAAGTTGAAAAAGTTAACATCATGAACTACAAAGGTAAGTTCAAGCGTATGGGCAAATTCGGCGGTTACACTAATAAGCGTCGTAAAGCTATCGTAAAGCTTACTCAAGACAGCAAAGAAATCGAATTCTTCGAAGTATAATAATCCAATAAGAAGAGGAGGGAAACGAAATGGCGATTAAAAAGTACAAACCTACCTCCAACGGTCGTCGTAATATGACAGCATCTGATTTTGCTGAGATTACAACTGACAAGCCGGAAAAATCCTTGCTTGCTCCGTTGCACAGAAAAGGCGGTCGTAACAACCAGGGTAAGTTAACTGTTCGTCATCAAGGTGGCGGCCATAAGCGTCAGTACAGAATCATTGATTTCAAACGTACAAAAGATGGCATTCCAGGACGCGTTGCCACAATTGAGTATGATCCAAACCGTTCAGCAAACATTGCGTTAATTAATTATGTAGATGGTGAAAAGAGATATATCCTAGCTCCTAAAAACCTAGAAGTAGGTATGGAAGTTATGTCTGGCCCAACAGCTGACATTAAAGTAGGTAACTCTCTTCCACTAACAAACATCCCAGTTGGTACTGTAGTACACAACATCGAATTGAAGCCTGGCAAAGGCGGACAATTGGTTCGTTCTGCAGGAACTTCAGCACAGGTTCTTGGTAAAGAAGGCAAATATGTATTAGTTCGTTTGAACTCTGGCGAAGTACGTATGATCCTTTCTGAGTGCCGTGCAACTGTTGGTCAAGTTGGTAACGAACAACACGAATTGATCAACATCGGTAAAGCAGGTCGTTCACGCTGGTTAGGCAAGCGCCCAACAGTTCGTGGATCTGTAATGAACCCTAACGATCACCCACACGGTGGTGGTGAAGGACGTTCACCAATCGGACGTAAATCACCAATGTCACCATGGGGCAAGCCGACTCTTGGATACAAGACTCGTAAGAAGAAGAACAAATCCGACAAGTTTATTGTACGTCGTCGTAAAAAATAACGGGATTGAGCTACGGTTCGCGGGAACCGTAGGGCAATCACGAAGGGAGGTTCAATCATGGGTCGCAGCTTAAAAAAAGGACCTTTTGTTGATGAGCACTTAATCACAAAGATCGAAAAGTTAAATGAAACTGAAGGCAAGAAAGTTGTTAAAACTTGGTCTCGCCGTTCTACGATCTTCCCACAATTCATCGGACACACGATTGCTGTCTACGATGGTCGCAAACATGTACCTGTTTATGTCACTGAAGACATGGTAGGCCACAAGCTTGGAGAATTCGCTCCAACTCGTACTTACAAAGGACATGGTAATGACGATAAGAAAACAAGACGTTAATGAGAGGAGGGCATCCAAATGCAAGCTAAAGCTGTTGCAAGAACAGTTCGTATTGCTCCTCGTAAAGCTCGCTTAGTTCTAGATTTAATTCGAGGAAAGCAAGTTGGTGAAGCAGTTGCTATCTTAAACCTTACCCCAAAGGCAGCTTCTCCAATCGTAGAAAAAGTGTTGAAATCTGCATTAGCAAACGCAGAGCACAACTATGAGATGGATGTTAATAACCTTGTCGTATCCGAAGCTTACGCTAACGAAGGACCAACGTTGAAACGTTTCCGTCCACGTGCTATGGGCCGTGCAAGTGCAATTAACAAACGTACTAGCCACATTACAATCGTTTTATCAGAAAAGAAGGAGGGATAATCAGTGGGTCAAAAAGTAAATCCAGTCGGTTTGCGTGTCGGAATCATCCGTGATTGGGAATCAAAATGGTACGCAGGCAAAGACTACGCTGATCTTTTACACGAAGACCTTAAGGTTCGTGAGTACATCACTAAGCGTTTACGCGATGCTTCTCTTTCTAAAGTAGAAATCGAGCGTGCTGCAAACCGCTTGAATGTAACTGTCCACACTGCGAAGCCAGGAATGGTTATCGGTAAGGGTGGTACAGAAGTTGAAGCACTTCGTAAAGCGCTAAACGAACTAACAGGCAAACGTGTTCATATAAACATTCTTGAAATCAAAAAAGCTGATATCGATGCGAAATTGGTTGCTGAAAACATCGCACGCCAATTGGAGAACCGTGTATCTTTCCGCCGCGCACAGAAGCAAGTTATCCAACGTGCAATGCGTGCTGGCGCTAAAGGTATCAAGACAATGGTATCCGGCCGTCTAGGCGGTGCAGACATCGCTCGTTCAGAACATTACAGCGAAGGAACAGTTCCACTTCATACTCTTCGTGCCGATATCGATTATGCTACTGCTGAAGCAGATACAACTTACGGTAAGCTAGGCGTTAAAGTATGGATTTATCGTGGAGAGGTCCTTCCTACGAAGAAGAAAACTGAGGAAGGAGGCAAATAATATGTTATTGCCAAAACGCGTTAAATATCGCCGTCAACACCGTGGCAAGATGCGCGGTCAAGCTAAAGGCGGTACTGAAGTAAATTTCGGTGAATTCGGTTTGCAAGCTCTTGAAGCTTCTTGGATCACGAACCGCCAAATCGAATCTGCCCGTATTGCAATGACTCGTTACATGAAACGTGGCGGTAAAGTCTGGATCAAGATTTTCCCTCACAAGCCATATACTGCAAAGCCTCTAGAAGTCCGAATGGGTTCTGGTAAAGGTGCTCCTGAAGGTTGGGTAGCAGTTGTTAAACCAGGCAAAGTAATGTTCGAAGTAGCTGGCGTTTCTGAAGAGATCGCTCGTGAAGCATTACGCCTTGCAGCACACAAGCTTCCTGTAAAGTGCAAGTTTGTTAAACGAGAAGAAATTGGTGGTGAATCTAATGAAAGCTAATGAAATTCGTGACCTTACCACTGCTGAAATTGAACAAAAAGTTAAATCTTTAAAAGAAGAGCTATTCAACCTGCGCTTTCAATTAGCGACTGGACAACTTGAAAACACAGCTCGCATTCGTGAAGTACGCAAAGCGATTGCTCGCATGAAAACTGTAATTCGTGAAAGAGAAATCGGCGTTAACAGATAATTGAGAGGAGGTTCTCACAATGAGTGAACGCAACCAACGCAAAGTTTATACTGGACGCGTAGTATCTGACAAGATGGACAAAACTGTTACTGTTCTTGTTGAGACTTACAAAAAGCATCCTTTATACGGCAAGCGTGTAAAATACTCTAAGAAGTTCAAGGCTCATGATGAGCAAAATGAGGCAAAGATCGGCGATGTAGTTCGTATCATGGAAACTCGTCCGCTATCTGCCACAAAACGTTTCCGCCTTGTAGAAGTGGTGGAAAAAGCTGTTATTATCTAATTGTTCGGATTAAGGTTTATTCCGAAGGGAGGTTACTCGCATGATCCAACAGGAAACACGTTTAAAAGTTGCTGATAATTCAGGTGCACGTGAGGTTCTTACTATTAAGGTTCTTGGCGGTTCTGGCCGTAAGACTGCTAATATCGGAGACGTTATCGTTTGTACAGTGAAACAGGCAACACCAGGTGGCGTTGTTAAAAAAGGTGACGTTGTCAGAGCAGTTATCGTTCGTACAAAAACTGGTATGCGCCGTACTGACGGTACTTACATTAAGTTTGACGAGAATGCTTGTGTAATCATCCGTGACGATAAGAGTCCTCGTGGTACTCGTATCTTCGGACCAGTTGCACGTGAGCTTCGTGACAACAACTTCATGAAGATCGTTTCATTAGCTCCAGAAGTACTATAATCTATTTCAAATGCCTTTAAGGAGGTGCACACAGATGCATGTAAAAAAAGGTGACAAAGTAATGGTCATCTCTGGTAAGGACAAAGGCAAAACAGGGATCATCCTTGAAGCTTATCCAAAGCAAAGCCGTGTTCTTGTAGAAGGAATCAACATCGTGAAAAAACACGCTAAGCCTTCTCAAGTAAATCCACAAGGTGGAATCTTGAACCAGGAAGCACCTATCCATGTATCAAACGTAATGCCTGTAGATCCGAAATCCGGCAAGCCAACCCGAGTTGGTTACACTGTCGAGAACGGCAAGAAGGTACGCGTTGCTAAAAAATCCGGTGAAGTTCTAGATAAATAGTCTATTGAAGAAGGGAGGTACAATCGATGAACCGCCTAAAAGAAAAGTTCAACAATGAAATTACTCCTGCTCTTATGAGCAAGTTTAACTATAAGTCAATCATGGAAGTTCCTAAACTTGAAAAGATCGTAATCAACATGGGTGTAGGTGACGCTGTTGCCAACGCTAAAGCTCTTGATGTTGCAGTTGAGGAATTGGCAACGATCTCTGGTCAAAAGCCAGTTGTGACTCGTGCTAAGAAATCAATCGCTGGCTTCCGCCTTCGTGAAGGTATGCCAATCGGTGCGAAAGTAACTCTTCGCGGTGAGCGCATGTACGAATTCATCGACAAGTTAATTTCAGTATCTTTACCACGTGTACGTGACTTCCGCGGTATCTCTAAGAAGTCTTTCGACGGACGCGGTAACTACACACTTGGTGTTAAAGAACAGTTAATCTTCCCTGAAATTGATTACGATAAAGTAAACAAAGTACGTGGCATGGACATTGTTATTGTAACGACTGCTAACACTGATGAAGAAGCTCGTGAACTATTAACACAATTCGGAATGCCATTTCAAAAGTAATCTCTAATAAGAGGGAGGCGAAAACGTGGCTAAGAAATCAATGATTGCGAAACAAAAACGCACGCCTAAATACAAAGTACAAGAGTACACTCGCTGTGAGCGCTGCGGCCGTCCGCACTCTGTATACCGCAAATTTAAGCTTTGCCGTATTTGTTTCCGTGAATTAGCATACAAAGGACAAATTCCTGGTGTGAAAAAAGCTAGCTGGTAAAACTGAAAGCTCTGGAAGGAGGTAAATTAAATGGTCATGACAGATCCGATTGCAGATTTGCTAACTCGTATTCGTAATGCGAATATGGTTCGTCACGAAAAATTAGAAGTACCTGCTTCTAACATGAAAAAAGAAATCGCTGAGATCCTTAAGCGTGAAGGTTTCGTGCGTGACGTTGAATATATCGAAGACAATAAGCAAGGTATCATCCGTATCTTCTTGAAGTACGGTGCAAACAATGAGCGTGTTATCACTGGTCTTAAGAGAATCAGCAAGCCAGGACTTCGCGTTTATGCAAAATCAAACGAAGTACCTAAGGTACTTAACGGTTTAGGTATCGCACTAGTATCAACTTCAAACGGCGTTTTAACTGACAAAGAAGCTCGCGCTAAGCAAGTGGGCGGAGAAGTTTTAGCATACGTTTGGTAAAAGATTTTTCTGAATGAATGGAGGTGCAACAAATGTCACGCGTAGGTAAAAAACCAATTGAAATTCCAGCTGGTGTTACTGTTACTCTTGATAACAATCACGTAACAGTAAAAGGACCAAAAGGTGAATTGTCTCGTACTTTTCACTCTGACATCGAAATCAAGATCGAAGAGAACGTAATCAACATTTCTCGCCCAACTGATAACAAAGAACATCGTGCATTGCACGGAACGACTCGTGCGGTTCTTGCTAACATGGTTGAGGGTGTATCTAAAGGATTCGAAAGAGGTCTTGAGCTAGTAGGTGTCGGTTACCGTGCTTCTAAGCAAGGTAACAAGCTTGTACTTAACGTAGGATACTCTCATCCGGTAGAAATCGAGGCAGAAAAAGGCCTTGAAGTCGAAGTTCCTTCTAATACGAAGATCGTTATTAAAGGTACTGATAAAGAGCGTGTTGGCGCATTGGCTGCTAACATCCGTGACGTACGTCCACCAGAGCCTTACAAAGGCAAAGGTATTCGTTATGAAGGCGAATATGTACGCCGCAAAGAAGGTAAAACAGGTAAGTAATGCCGCATAGGTTAACGAAAGGAGTGACGTAAATGATTACGAAGGCTGATAAAAACGCTACTCGCCGTAAAAGACACGGTCGTGTCCGTGCGAAACTTAGCGGAACTGAAGCTCGTCCTCGTCTAAATGTGTTCCGTTCTAACAAGCACATTTATGCTCAACTAATCGACGATGTAAAGGGAGTAACTCTAGCGAGTGCTTCTACTTTAGATAAAGAAGTGAATGTTGAAGGCAATAACCTGGAAGCAGCAAAGCAAATCGGTGAATTGATCGCTAAGCGTGCTGTGGAAAAAGGTTATAAGTCAGTAGTATTTGACCGTGGCGGATACCTATATCATGGCCGCATCCAGGCACTTGCTGATGCTGCCCGCGAAAACGGCTTAGAATTTTAATAGAAAAAGGAGGGACATACAAAGATGCGTCGTATTGATCCAAACAAACTTGAACTTGAAGAACGCGTAGTTACGATTAACCGTGTTGCTAAAGTTGTTAAAGGTGGACGCCGTTTCCGTTTTTCTGCTCTAGTAGTAGTTGGAGATAAAAACGGTAATGTCGGCATGGGTACTGGTAAAGCACAAGAAGTACCTGAAGCGATTCGCAAAGCTATCGAAGATGCGAAGAAGAACCTAATCCAAGTACCTATGGTTGGTACTACAATTCCACACCAGGTTATCGGACACTTTGGTGCTGGTGAAATCCTTCTGAAGCCTGCTTCTGAAGGTACAGGAGTTATCGCTGGCGGACCAGTTCGTGCGGTACTAGAATTAGCAGGTGTTGCTGACATCCTGTCTAAGTCACTTGGAACTAACACTCCAATCAACATGGTTCGTGCAACTCTTGAAGGTCTTTCTCAACTTAAGCGTGCAGAAGACGTAGCAAAACTTCGCGGTAAATCTGTGGAAGAACTGTTAGGATAAGGAGGGAAATCAAATGGCTAACAAATTAGAAATTACCCTCACTCGCAGCCTGATCGGTCGTCCGCAAGATCAGCGCGAAACAGTTAAGGCTCTTGGCTTACGTAAAATGAACCAAACAGTTGAGCAACAAGATAATGCAGCAATCCGCGGCATGATCAACAAAGTTTCTCACCTGGTTACAGTAACTGAAAAATAATTTAACCTTTTTAAAATAAGGAGGTGCCAACATGAAACTTCATGAATTAAAGCCTGCAGAAGGTTCCCGTAAAGAACGCAAACGTCTTGGACGTGGTATCGGTTCTGGTCAAGGTAAAACTGCTGGTAAAGGTCATAAAGGTCAAAACGCTCGTTCTGGCGGCGGTGTACGCCCTGGTTTTGAAGGTGGTCAAACTCCTTTATTCCGACGCTTGCCTAAACGCGGTTTCACGAACATCAACCGCAAAGAATACGCAGTCGTTAACCTTGATAGCCTGAACGTATTCGAAGATGGAACAGAAGTAACTCCAGAACTTCTAATCGAAACAGGTCTTGTCAGGAAAGAACTAGCAGGTGTTAAGATCCTTGCTAAGGGAAGCCTTGAGAAGAAATTGACTGTTAAAGCTCATAAGTTCTCCTCTGCAGCCGAGGAAGCGATTAAAGCTGCCGGCGGTCAAACTGAGGTGATTTAATGTTCCAGACAATCTCCAATTTTATGCGCGTGGGTGAAATTAGAAATAAAATTCTCTTCACCCTTTTAATGTTGATTGTATTTCGTCTCGGTACATTTATTCCTGTACCGAACGTAAATGCAGATATTTTGAAAGCACAGGATGACATGAGTGTCTTCGGTGTGCTGAATACTTTTGGCGGCGGTGCACTGCAGAACTTCTCTATCTTCGCGATGGGAATCATGCCGTACATCACTGCTTCAATCATCATCCAGCTTTTGCAGATGGATGTTGTGCCAAAGTTTACTGAATGGTCCAAACAAGGAGAAGTCGGACGCCGTAAATTAGCTCAGTTTACCCGCTATTTCACGATCGTTCTTGGTTTTATCCAGGCATTCGGTATGTCTTATGGCTTTAACAATATGGCAGGAGGATTATTGATCCAGAATGCCAATATCGCTTCTTACTTGCTGATTGCGACGGTCTTGACTGCTGGAACTGCATTCTTAATGTGGCTTGGTGAGCAGATCACAGCAAAAGGCGTAGGAAACGGTATTTCAATCATTATCTTTGCAGGTATCGTTGCCGGAATTCCGACAATGGTCAATCAGATTTATGCACAGCAGTTCTCTGATGCAGGTGACGCTCTGTTCTTGCGCATTGTGACTGTATTGTTGATTCTGATTGCTGTTATCGCAATCATTGTGGGTGTTATTTTCATCCAGCAGGCAACACGTAAAATACCGATTCAGTACGCTAAACGCATGAGCGTAGGAAACAACGCGGTTGGCGGCCAGAACACTCACCTTCCTTTGAAAGTGAACGCAGCTGGTGTCATCCCGGTTATCTTCGCGATTTCGTTTATCGTTACACCTCCGACAATCGCTCAGTTCTTCGGCACGAATGATGTGACACTCTGGATTCAGAAGACGTTCGATTACACACAGCCGATCGGCATGATTGTCTATGTGGCATTAATCGTCGCGTTCACGTATTTCTATGCGTTCATCCAGGTCAATCCTGAACAAGTCGCCGAGAACCTGAAGAAGCAGGGCGGATATGTTCCTGGCATACGCCCGGGAAAAAATACACAGGAATACTTGACAAGGGTCCTTTACCGCCTGACTTTGGTTGGTGCGATATTCCTTTCAGTAATCTCTGTGCTGCCAGTGTTTTTCATTAAATTCGCTGGTCTGCCTCAATCGGTACAGATTGGCGGAACTAGCTTGCTGATCGTTGTCGGCGTTGCGCTTGAAACGATGAAGCAGCTTGAAGCTCAGCTTGTAAAACGCCATTATAAAGGCTTTATAAAATAAGATTTAGGGGACTTGTGTCCCTTGAATCTTTAATAGAGACTGAGGGGGGAAAACTTGTGAATTTGGTTCTGATGGGGCTTCCGGGTGCCGGTAAGGGCACGCAAGCCGATAAAATTGTTGGTAAATACAACATCCCTCATATCTCAACTGGAGATATGTTCCGTGCAGCTATCAAAGAAGGAACGGAACTTGGATTACAGGCAAAATCATTTATGGACAAGGGAGAGCTTGTACCTGATGAAGTAACGATCGGGATTGTCCGTGAACGCTTAAGCAAAGAAGACTGTGAAAATGGATTCCTTCTTGATGGATTCCCGCGCACAGTTGCACAGGCTGAAGCTCTGGACAGCATGCTTGCTGATCTTGGCAAAAAAATTGATTATGTCATCAACATTGATGTGGATCAGAGTATCCTAATGGAGCGTTTGACAGGACGCAGGATTTGTAAAAACTGTGGAGCGACATACCACCTTGTGTTCAACCCTCCTGCAAAGGAAGGCGTTTGTGACCGTTGTGGAGGCGAGCTTTACCAGCGCGCTGATGACAATGCAGAAACAGTTCAAAACCGTCTGGACGTTAACATCCAGCAAACAAAGCCTCTGTTGAACTTCTATGAAGATAAAGGTTACTTACGCAATATCAACGGTCAGCAGGACATTGATGTCGTTTTTGCTGATATCGAGGAATTGCTTGGGGGCTTAAATTAATGATCATATGCAAAACCCCTCGTGAAATAGAAATTATGCGGGAAGCAGGTCGCATTGTAGCGCTGACACACCAGGAGTTAAAGAAACATGTTGCTCCCGGCATTACAACCAAAGAGCTGGATGCCATCGCTGAGGATTTTATCCGCAAACAAGGTGCAACTCCTTCTTTTAAAGGTTATAATGGTTTTCGCGGCAGCATCTGTGCATCCGTTAATGAAGAACTAGTTCACGGGATACCTGGAGATCGGGTTCTTAAAGAAGGCGACATCATCAGCATCGATATCGGTGCAAAGTACAACGGATACCACGGGGACTCCGCCTGGACTTACCCGGTTGGAAAGGTTGATGAGGAAGCCCAGCGTCTTTTGGACGTGACGGAAGAGTCATTGTTCAAAGGCCTGAAGGAAGCTAAGCCAGGGGAACGTCTTTCGAACATCTCCCATGCAATTCAAACGTATGTGGAATCAGAAGGCTTTTCTATTGTTCGTGAGTATGTTGGCCATGGAATTGGGCAAGAATTGCATGAAGACCCGCAAATTCCTCATTACGGCCCTCCTAACAGAGGACCTAGGCTGAAGCCTGGAATGGTTCTATGCATAGAACCGATGGTGAATGCTGGAAGCCGCTATGTGAATACGTTAGCCGATAATTGGACTGTTGTAACGGTTGACGGTAAAATGTGTGCCCATTTTGAGCATACGATCGCGATCACTGAAACAGGTTTTGAGGTTTTAACAAAAGCCTGATCCGGTGTTCAGCCGTCTGATTCTGTTTTTTAGTCTTTAAATAGGCAAAAATGATTTTTCTATGCGGACGGGAAGCCAGCTTTATGTTATAATCATAAGGTTGAATATTTTTCATCAATATTCTCGATTGCATGCCGTATCACAAATAGAAAGTTCCATTCCGCGTTAGCGGGCTATGATTTAATACGAATTTGAATAAAGAAGGGAGACCAGTTTATGGCGAAAGATGATGTAATTGAAATTGAAGGCACAGTAATAGAAACTTTGCCTAATGCAATGTTTAAGGTAGAATTAGAGAATGGTCATACAGTGTTGGCTCATGTTTCCGGCAAAATCAGAATGCACTTCATTCGGATCCTGCCTGGAGATAAAGTAACAGTTGAGCTTTCTCCATATGATTTGACTCGCGGAAGAATTACTTACCGCTTTAAATAAACCGTGACTCCGTACTATCAAGGAGGTTAGAGTAATGAAAGTGAGACCATCTGTTAAGCCAATCTGTGAAAAGTGCAAAGTTATCCGCAGAAAAGGCAAAGTAATGGTGATCTGTGAAAACCCTAAACATAAACAAAAACAAGGTTAATATTAAAGGAGGTGCGCATCTAGATGGCACGTATTGCTGGTGTAGATATTCCACGTGAAAAGCGTGTAGTTATTGCTTTAACATATATTTTCGGAATCGGCAGATCAACTGCTGAAAAAGTTCTTGCTGAGGCTGGTGTTTCTGAAGACACTCGCGTTCGCGATCTTACTGAAGAAGAACTTAACAAAATCCGTGATATCATCGACAAGTTAAAGGTTGAAGGTGACCTTCGCCGTGAAGTTTCACTAAACATCAAGCGTCTAATGGAGATCGGTTCATACCGTGGCTTGCGTCATCGTCGTGGATTGCCTGTTCGCGGACAGAACACGAAGAACAACGCACGTACTCGTAAAGGTCCTCGTAAGACTGTAGCTAACAAGAAAAAATAATCCGTAAAGGAGGGTAACATTTAAATGGCTCGTAAAACTAATACACGCAAACGCCGCGTCAAAAAGAATATTGAAAGTGGAGTTGCGCATATTCGTTCAACTTTCAACAACACTATCGTAACAATTACAGACGTACATGGTAACGCATTATCATGGTCTAGTGCAGGTGCGCTTGGTTTCAAGGGTTCACGTAAATCCACTCCATTCGCAGCACAAATGGCAGCAGAAACTGCAGCTAAGACTTCTATGGAACATGGTCTGAAAACTCTTGAGGTTACTGTTAAAGGACCAGGTGCTGGTCGTGAAGCAGCTATCCGTGCTCTTCAAGCAGCAGGTCTTGAAGTTACAGCAATCAAAGATGTAACTCCAGTTCCACATAACGGCTGCCGCCCGCCAAAACGTCGCCGTGTTTAATTTTTCTGTATAGAATTTGTACTCCTGTCTATAATGGGATATGATACAAATATTTTCTAGGTATACAGAAATCATTAATCCAGTTGTTGTGCACAAACGGGAACGTATACATGGGGGAATTTCGGTAAGGGAAAAAACCTGCCGGGGTTTCGACGTTTTGAAGGAGGGTATATTTGATGATCGAAATAGAAAAACCAAAAATCGAAACGGTTGAGATCAGCGATGATGCCAAGTACGGCAAGTTTGTCGTAGAACCGCTTGAGCGTGGATATGGTACAACTTTGGGTAACTCCTTACGTCGTATCCTATTATCCTCACTCCCAGGTGCAGCTGTCACATCGATTCAAATCGATGGAGTACTTCATGAGTTCTCAACAATTGAAGGCGTCGTAGAAGATGTAACATCAATCATTCTAAACGTTAAGAAGTTAGCGTTGAAAATCTACTCTGATGAAGAGAAGACACTTGAAATCGATGTACAGGGCGAGGGTCCAGTCACTGCAGCATCCATCACGCATGACAGTGATGTTGAAGTCCTGAATCCAGATCTTCACATTGCAACTCTATCAAGCAAGGGCTCATTGCGTATGCGCCTGAATGCAAGAAGAGGACGCGGATACAATCCTGCTGACCAGAACAAGCGTGAAGACCAGCCGATCGGTGTCATTCCAATCGACTCTATCTACACACCGGTTTCACGAGTATCTTATCAAGTAGAAAATACACGCGTAGGGCAAATGACGAATTATGACAAGCTGGTATTTGACGTATGGACAGATGGCAGCACTGGTCCTAAGGAAGCCATTGCACTAGGTTCAAAGATCCTGACTGAGCACTTGAACATTTTTGTCGGTTTGACTGACGAAGCTCAAAATGCTGAGATCATGGTAGAGAAAGAAGAAGACCAAAAAGAAAAAGTCCTTGAGATGACGATTGAGGAACTGGATCTTTCTGTTCGTTCATATAACTGCTTAAAGCGTGCTGGTATCAACACTGTCCAGGAGCTTGCTCACAAGACAGAGGAAGATATGATGAAAGTGCGTAACCTTGGCAGAAAATCACTAGAAGAAGTGAAAGCAAAACTAGAAGAGCTAGGCTTAGGCTTACGCAAAGATGACTAGTTATTGATTAACTAGGCATTTTGCTGTCAGTCCTATCACTGCCGGCTTACGACTTCAACAAAGGAGGGAAACACTCATGGGATACAGAAAGTTAGGACGCACAAGTGCCCAGCGTAAAGCAATGCTACGTGACTTAACAACTGATTTGATTATCAATGAGCGTATTGAAACTACTGAAACACGTGCGAAAGAACTTCGTTCAGTTGTTGAGAAAATGATTACTCTTGGAAAGCGCGGAGACCTTCACGCTCGCCGTCAAGCATCTGCTTGGGTTCGCCACGAAGTTGCAAACGCTGAAACAAACCAGGATGCAGTTCAAAAACTATTCGCTGACATCGCTCCACGCTACGCAGAGCGTCAAGGTGGATACACTCGTATCATGAAACTTGGACCACGCCGCGGTGACGGTGCGCCAATGGTAATTATCGAGTTAGTTTAATACCATTAAACACTCAAACAAGGGCGATGGACAGTTTATACAAACTTGTTTCATCCCCTTTTTTTACTATAAGGGCAAGACCCTTGCGAAAACTTAAAAAAAGCAGCACAAGCCAAAAACGAGCGTTATGATGCGCAGGCCACTGGGAAAGAAGAGTTCACTGGCCCCATCGGCCGGTTATTCCAGGGAACTTGAAGAACTTTGGATCGGCAGCGGATTGATCATGAATCGATCACGTACCGGAGCTGTTCTGCCTGTCTCGTCTAGCTCATGCACTTCTCCCCAGTCCTTTTAAGGACCTGCAATTCGCGGATCGCTTCCGCTCGGGGAGAGGTGCAGGCTTTTTTTATATCCAGAGATTTTTGTATAATGATGGATGATAGAAAATCAAAAAGAGAAGAGACAGTGAAGAAGAGTTGAGAGGAGGGCGGAGATGAGCAAACCACTAGTAAGCATAGAGGGTGTATCCTTTAGCTATGAAGGACAGCAGACGCCTGCACTGAAAAATATCAGCTTTGATATTTTAGAAGGCGAATGGCTGGCAATTGTCGGTCATAATGGTTCAGGCAAATCGACGCTGGCAAAATTATTGAACGGGCTTCAGTTTCCGCAGGAAGGCACGATCACAGTATGCGGAACTGTGCTGTCTGAAGATACAGTGTGGGAAGTAAGAAAAAATGTAGGAATGGTCTTTCAAAATCCTGATAACCAGTTTGTTGGAACAACGGTAAGGGATGATGTGGCTTTTGGTCTGGAAAATCACGGCGTGCCACGGGAGACGATGGTAGAGCGTGTGCAGACTTCACTTGATAAAGTCAAAATGGGAACCTTTCTGAATCAAGAGCCGCACCATCTGTCAGGCGGCCAGAAGCAGCGTGTCGCCATCGCGGGTGTGATTGCCTTGCAGCCGGCCATCATCATCTTGGACGAGGCAACATCAATGCTTGATCCACGCGGACGTGCAGAAGTAATCGAAACCGTACGTGAATTGAAAGACCGTGAAAACATCACGGTCATTTCGATCACACATGACCTTGAAGAGGCTGCCAAAGCAGACAGGATCATCGTCATGAACAAAGGGGAGCTCTATCGTGAAGGAACTCCTGAACAGATTTTCGAGATGGATGAGGAGCTTGTCAAGCTGGGTCTGGATATCCCTTTCCCGGTAAAAATGAGCAAAATCATGCGTCAAAAAGGAATAGGACTTCCGAAAACATATTTAACAGAAGAAGAGCTGGTGACGGAATTATGGACATCTCACTCAAAAATATAGAATATCGTTACCAGGCTGATTCCCCGTTCGAACGTCTTGCGATTTCCGATGTTTCCATTGATATTCCTTCTGGAACATACCTTGCAGTGATCGGCCATACAGGTTCAGGGAAGTCTACCGTTCTCCAGCATTTGAATGCGCTCTTGAAACCAACAAAAGGCGCGGTCTTGATTGGCAGCCGGGAGATCAAGGCAGGACGGAAAGAGAAGAATCTGAAGGGTGTCCGCGAAAAGGTAGGCATTGTCTTTCAATTTCCGGAACATCAGTTATTCGAAGAGACAGTGGAAAAGGATATCATGTTTGGCCCGATGAATTTCGGTGTTACGGAAAGAGACGCGAAGGCTCGTGCCATCGCAGCGCTCAAGTTGGTAGGATTGCCTGAAGACATCCTTGAAAAGTCGCCATTTGACCTTTCAGGAGGGCAGATGCGGCGTGTAGCCATCGCGGGTGTACTGGCGATGGAGCCTGAAGTCATCGTGCTGGACGAGCCGACTGCAGGGTTGGACCCGCGCGGACGGAAAGAAATTATGGATTTATTTTATACTCTTCATAAAAAAAGGAATTTATCAACCGTTCTTGTCACCCATAGCATGGAGGACGCTGCCAGGTATGCGGATGAAATAGTTGTCATGCATCAGGGCAAGGTTTTTACAAAAGGAACACCCGATCAGATCTTTTCCGATCCAGTCGCTTTGCTGGAGCTTGGGCTCGATGTACCGGAAGTTGTCGGCCTGCAGTTGAAGATAGAAAAAGCCTTTGATACGAAATTCAGTAAGATCAGCCTTTCAGAAGAAGAGCTCGCGGAAATGGTCGCAGGGTTCGTGAAAGGAGGCGGTCAAAAATGATGGAGAAAATGATTTTTGGCCGTTACGTGCCGGGAGATTCCCTCCTTCACCGGATGGACCCGCGTTCCAAGCTGGTCATGGTCTTCCTGTTTGTCATCGTTGTATTTATAGCCAACAATGTGCCAACCTATGCTGTGCTGGCGGCCTACACATTCCTGATGGTAGGATTGTCGAGGATTCCGTTAAGGTTTCTGTATGGCGGGCTAAAGCCAGTGTTTTTGCTCGTGCTGTTTACATTCCTGCTCCATATCTTCATGACCAAAGAAGGCGATATCGTCTTCGAGCTTGGGTGGCTGAAAATTCATGAGGAAGGCCTCAGGCAAGGGATTTTCATATCCCTCAGATTCCTGCTGCTTATTCTCATGACTTCACTTCTGACCCTGACGACGACGCCAATCGAGATTACTGATGGACTCGAGACATTGCTGAATCCATTGAAAAAACTCAAATTCCCTGTTCACGAGCTGGCTTTGATGATGTCCATTTCGCTGAGATTCATTCCGACACTCATGCAGGAAACCGATAAAATCATGAAGGCTCAGACTGCACGCGGAGTAGAGTATAACAGCGGCCCTGTCAAAGAGCGGATCAAGGCGATCGTGCCTTTATTGATTCCGCTGTTCATCAGCTCGTTCAAGCGGGCCGAGGAGCTTGCTGTCGCAATGGAGGCAAGAGGCTATAAGGGCGGCGAAGGACGAACCAAATACCGCCAGTTGACATGGGGCATGGTCGATACCTCGATGCTTCTCTTCCTGGCAGCTGTCACGGTTCTATTATTCGTTTTAAGAGGGTAATCATTATGCCGCGAATCAAATGTATAATTTCATACGATGGCACCGGTTTTTACGGCTACCAGGTGCAGCCAGGCAAAAGGACGGTTCAGAGTGAGCTTGAAAAGGCCCTGGAGAAGCTGAATAAGGGGACAAGCATCAGGGTCAGCGCATCAGGCCGTACAGACGCAGGAGTGCATGCACGCGGCCAGGTGATCCATTTTGACACGATGCTGGAAATTGAGCCTGCCAGATGGCAAATCGCGCTCAATTCCCTGCTGCCTGACGACATTGCCGTCCATTCGGTGGAATTGGCCAGGCCTGATTTTCATGCTCGCTTTGATGCGGTTGGCAAGGAGTACCGCTACTTTCTGCTGCCGTCAAAGCATCGCGATCCCTTCCAGCGGAATTATGCCTATCAATTTCCGTATGAACAAGATTTGGAGGCTATGAAGGAAGCGGCCAGGCTGCTGCTTGGCACACATGATTTCACTAGTTTTTGTTCGGCGAAAACAGAAGTGGAAGACCGTGTGCGGACCTTGCAGGAAATCGATTTTTTCGAAGAGAACGGTCTGCTGGTATTCAGGTTTGTCGGTAATGGCTTCCTGTACAATATGGTAAGAATCCTTGTCGGAACCTTGCTGGAGGTAGGAACAGGCAGGAGAGCTGCCGACAGCATGCTTCAGCTGCTTCAGGCACAAGACCGTACCCGGGCCGGGAAGACCGCACCTGGACATGGTCTGTATCTATGGAAGGTTTTTTATGGGGAAGAAGATCACCAATTCGAAAATTAATTTCAAAAAAGTGATATGACAACTAATCCTGGTGTTGACAATCTCTCAACCACAGGTTAAGATATCATATGTATGTATTTTAAACCCACGATCAGCCCCGGAAGAGCTTTATCGTGTTTGAAAATATACCAACAATGAACTTGATTTTTTTTTGACTATTTAGGAGGGAAACTCATGCGTACAACGTTTATGGCAAATGCCAACAATATCGAACGTAAATGGTACGTAGTTGACGCTGCAGGCAAGACTCTAGGTCGCCTTTCTACTGAAGTAGCAGCTATTCTACGTGGTAAACATAAACCAACTTTCACACCACATGTTGACACTGGTGATCACGTAATCATCATCAACGCATCTAAGATCGAACTTACAGGCAAGAAATTGACTGACAAAATCTACTACCGCCACACAATGCACCCAGGTGGATTGAAGCAAAGAACAGCTCTTGAAATGCGTACAAACTACGCTGAAAAGATGCTTGAACTTGCAATCAAAGGCATGCTTCCAAAGAACTCTCTTGGACGCCAAATGTTTAAAAAGCTTCATGTATATGCTGGTAACGAGCATCCACATCAAGCACAACAACCTGAAGTTTACGAACTTCGCGGATAATTATTAAGGAGGTAATTAACTTGGCACAGGTTCAATATATCGGTACCGGTCGTCGTAAGAGCTCCGTTGCGCGAGTTCGTTTAGTACCAGGCACTGGAAAAATTACAATCAACGATCGTGAAATTGAAGATTATATCCCATTCGCAGCACTACGTGAAGTAGTTAAGCAGCCGCTTGTTGCTACTGAAACTGTAGGAAGCTACGATATCCACGTTAACGTAAATGGCGGTGGATACACTGGCCAGGCTGGCGCAATCCGTCACGGTATCTCTCGTGCATTGCTTCAAGCTGATCCAGAATTCCGTCCAACACTTAAGCGTGCAGGACTTCTTACTCGTGACGCTCGTATGAAAGAACGTAAGAAATACGGTCTTAAAGGCGCTCGTCGTGCACCTCAGTTCTCAAAGCGTTAATTTTTGGCGCTTCAAAGGCTCTCAACCAATTTGGTTGGGGGTCTTTTTTTGATTCGTTGCGCTGTTAAAGATGAACCTTTTATAGGTAGTGGTAGGCCGTTAACTGGAAAAAAACGCGCGGAATTTCCAGTTCGCCAATAAATCCTGATTTTCGCCAATAAAAATAGATTATCGCCAATAAAAAGGGATTATCGCCAATAAAATCGTGAAAACCGCCAATAAAAATGGAAAATCGCCAATAAAAAATTTTATAGTGTAAGAAACATAGGTAGGGGGAGGCGATCCTTGTTTTTTTTAACCGAAAGGAAAGTCGCGAACTCGAAATGCTCATCTTTTACGTCCAAAATCATTTCGCAAAGAAATAACTGATGCGAAAACCAGCCTAATTAAAAAGCAGAGGCATCATTCTCTGCCTCCGCTTACATCAATTAATCCTCGTAACCCGTCATCGAATCCAAATGGCTCGCGATCATTGCGATGATCGTTGGTGCTTCTTCTTTGGTAAAAATGAAGTTGGTTTCATCTTTAATCATTTCATCGTCTTCGGTCCAAATTCGGTTGATCCGGCGAAGAACACCGTCTCCAGTTGCCTCGACCAGTCCGAATTGGTACGTCACTTCCACGTCATCTTCCTTATAAAAGGCGGTGACCTCAGGGGTTTCCCACTCAACATCGATTTCTTCAAGGATGTCGTCATCATCGATGATTTCAGTCATATAAAGATCATCATCGTCTTCTTCGTCAGTGTCCATGTATAAGGTGTCATCATCCTCCGCTTCATAAACAACTTCAATTTCCTCTTCATCGTTTATGTAATCATGGAAGCCCTCATGGACCGCATCAACAATGTCATCAATATCCGAAAGAATCACTCTGGCTGGCTGCTCAAGCTCTTCGTCGAAGGTTTCTGTATAAAATTCCTCATTATGCGGGTCAAAGTATAATATATAAAAATAATCTCTTTCACCATCATCATAGTCCACAAAGAACTGAATTCGTGGATGCTTGGATCCTCTTTCAACCGCCATCTGGCCTTCCTGGTCATATTTTTCACAAATCGACTCAAGATGATCCTGCAGCTCACCGACTACCCGGTCAAACCATTCCATTGACATAGAAATCCATCCCTTCGTTCTGTTTTCTGGATTAGCTTGCCCTGACAGCCATCGGAATTGTGTTAGCAATTAGAGGAAAATGGTGCGAACGAGGATGTGGAAATTCGGGATAGCGGAAATCTTAGCGAAAAACCAATTACAGTTTTTAAGCGGGGGACTGGTGGTCAAAGCTTGCCATTTTTACTCAACGGGGATTATAACCGAAGTAACGGGGATTAAAATGAGGCCAACGGGGATTATAGTTGACCCAAAGTGGAATAAAAACTTGTCAACGGGGATTAAAATCGTTTCACATAATAAACCGCCTGAGCATTGTCTTCGCTCAGGCGGCTTCTTTTTACAGACCCAACATAACTTCTGCCATACCAGGAAAATCAATGAAAGGGTTGCGGTTTCCCTGCAATTCCTGGATGGCGGCATTCCGATGCTTTTCGTACATGGTGACCGGATGTTCTATATGCCAACCAAGTAGAACCTCGAAATCCATCTGGTCATTAAGTTGGATGACATCCTTATATCTTAAGTTGAAATAAAACACGGCTCTTGCAACATATCCTTTACCATATTCCGGTTCAAACTTCCCGGCTTCTACCATGCCGCAGCCAGACCTGATTCCAGATGCAGCAAGCTCAGGTTCATAGTTCTGGAAATCATGAAACGGATGATTGCTTCTCATGCTGTTGCAAGCTGGCTCGCAGGCGAACAGGTGATGGAGGTCGCCACGCATTGGCTCCATACCGTCAAACCATGATTGAGGTACAACATGTTCGGTATTGAATAGAATTTCAGAACTTGCTGTAAATCCTCCTTCCTTCAGAGTTTTGATGAGCCGCAAATCTTCCTCGATTACCTCTACCGGGTCTAGGTCCTGGCCGGAATAGAGGCTCTTCAGTTGAAGGTTCTCCTGCAGGTCGACCCATGGATAAACATACTCATGCGGTGAATATCTTAGATGGAGGGTGTGGGTTCTTGCCAGCAGCAAATGGAGCTCCTCTGGACTGAAAACAGCGTCACAATAGTATTTCTCACGCAATCTCGCGTCCAGTTCTGCATCATAATACGGTTTATTCTCGATGTTATGAATGTACGCCTCACTGGCCGAGAGAATCATATCGCATCCATAACCAGCGTTTTGAAGCTCTGGCCAAAGATTTCAGCAAGGTGCTCCGGCACGGTGAGATAGACAAGGCCATTCCCTTCAAGCTTAGGTGAATTTCCGAGCGGGACCGTACGCTTGATCAATTGTCCATACAATTCAGACTCAGTCAGATTTCGCTCAAATTGGGCATTTGCGAGCGTTTTAATTAAAGCGAGGGCGCCGGATACATGCGGCGCTGCCATTGAGGTTCCGCTC
Organism: Bacillus sp. ISL-35; assembly: GCF_018613355.1. Taxonomy (NCBI): domain Bacteria; kingdom Bacillati; phylum Bacillota; class Bacilli; order Caryophanales; family Bacillaceae; genus Bacillus; species Bacillus sp. ISL-35. Next base: position 57,532 of record NZ_JAGGQK010000016.1, read on the forward strand.
AATGTCGCATATTTACCATTCAGATAGGTAGACGTGATCCGCTCTCCCGGAGCCACGACATCCACCTCATTATTCGAGTTGGTGAATTCTGATGAATCTCTTTCAAGGTTTACGGCTCCGACACTGATGACCTCATTATAGGCGCCAGGATAGGCAAATTCATTGGTCGAGTCATCACCATCACCTTCATTGCCAGCTGCGCATACGACGAGAATATTTTTATCAACAGCGGCCTTGATCACTTCATGCAATTCAGGGACATCTGCGGGGCCGCCAAGCGACATGGAGATGATATCCACATCCTGGTCAATCGCATATTGGATCCCCTTGATAATCCATTCATATTTTCCAGAGCCAGCCTTGTTCAATACTTTTACAATCAACAGTCCTGCCTCTGGTGCTACGCCGATTACACCATCATCATTTTCATGGGCAGCGATCGTCCCTGCAACGTGGGTTCCATGTCCGTTATAATCAGTATAAATATCCGGATTGCTGCGGTCGTCGTCTGTAAAATTCCTGCCGCCGATAATTTGGTCCTTTAAATCAGGGTGGGTTGTCTCACAGCCAGTATCGAGCACGGCGACTTTAATGCCTTTCCCTTTGGTTCTGTCCCAAAGCTTCGGTGCCTGGATTAACTCCACACCATGAGGCACCTCTTTGGTTTCTTCAGCTTCTGCGATTACTTTGTAAGGAATAACGCGAACATCTTGCTCCATATCTTTCCCTCCTCAGAGATTAAAGTTGAAGCGAGTTCTGGTTGTAATAACAAGTCTAACAATTCTGACAATTGAAGAACAGTTTCAATAGTAGTGATTTTTGATAGTATGAGAATAACCAAAAATGGGCATTTCATCCTAATGAGTCACAACTCTTGTTATTCAGTAAACGACTGAGAAAACTGGAAAAGGAAACGTCTGTCTTGGCTGCATTACACTCTCCCGCAGGTTGAACACTACTTCCTAAGGGGTGAGATACTTTGAACGTCGTAACGACATTTATAGATAAAAGAAAGCAGAAGCAAGTGAAATATGAGCGATCGATGCTCCGTGAACTAACCCTTAACATCCTGCAGGCCAGGGTGAAACAATATTTTGGCTCTTCAAGGCTGACCTCCAGCCTCATCATGAATTCAGGAATCGAGGAAGCTTGTTATGATGTGGCGATCGAGTCGTATTTACTTGGCGCCAAATTCAGCCGCTTTGGCTACTTCGGCGAACCGATGGAAGCGGTAAAGCCCCGCTGTGAAAAAGAAGAGCGGCATTTGATCGACACCCTGTATAACTTTTTCCTGTTTTGGGGGAAGGGGGAAGAGGGAGTTGGATCAGAAGACCTTTACTACCTTTGTGAACAGTATGTCGACAGCTGGTGGAGAGATGGATTCATGAAGGGCGAAAAGAAATATAAGCTGAGACTGCATTAATAGCATAGTTCTAAACCATCTACCTGTCCCATATAGTTTATTATCAGGGACTAGCTGGAAGGATGGTTTAGAACATGCTGAAAAAACTTAAAATCGGATTATTTGCAGCCGGCCTCGCTGTGCTGTTCCTTATATTGCAGTATGATTTTGCCGAGAACGATTCATGGGAATCCTGGAATCTCCCGCTTTCAGGGAAAATCATCTATCTGGACCCTGGGCATGGAGGAGTCGACCCTGGGGCGGGCGATGACGATCCTTTTGAAAAAGAAATCGCGCTAAATGTTTCCCTCAAGCTGCGGGATTACCTTCAGCAGCAGGGTGCACTTGTCATCATGACACGCGAGACTGATGTCGACCTTGCGGATAAGGGCCTTAAGGGATACAGCAAACGAAAGGTCCAGGATTTAAAAAGACGTCTCAATCTGATCAACGAATCCGAAGCTGATTTTTTTGCGACAATCCATCTAAATGCGATTCCGTCCTCAAAATGGAGAGGTGCACAGACCTTTTACTCCACCAATTACAAAGAAAACAAACGAGCAGCCAAGCTCATCCAGGATGAATTGCGCCGTAACCTGGAAAACACGGACCGGGATGCAAAGCCAGCGAACAGCATTTACCTGCTGAAACATACGAATAAGCCTGGGGTTTTGGTCGAAATCGGCTTCCTGTCAAATCCGGGAGAAGCGGCAAACCTCAAACAGGAGGCCTACCAGGAAAAAGTTGCAGCCTCCATCTATGAAGGAATGCTCAGGTATTTTACGGACGAACAAAAATTCTGGGAAAAATGAGAAGGGTGATGAATCCTTCTTTTTTTATTGGGGGAAAATAGATCCTATTGGAAAAAATATCTTTCAGAAATGTGTGATAGGTTTAACACTTAGGAATTTTACCAATATGGTATACTGGCAATGGAGATAAATTTTACAAAGGAAGGTGTCAATATGATTACTGAAGCTAAGGTACGTGAAAGCCTAAAAGACCTTAAGGATCCATTTTTACATAAAACACTCGAAGAGCTGAATGCCATCGAAGAAATAAAGATCAAAGAAGAGAAGAATCATGTAAGCGTTAAAATTGGCATTGCGAAAACGGGCACGGCAGAACAGCTGCAGCTGCAAACGGAAATCGTCAATATCCTGAAAAGCGCTGGAGCGGCTTCCGTAGGCTTGCGATTCTTTGACCTGCCTGCTGAAGTTCTATCAAAATTCCAGACAGCAGCTCCGGAAAAAGAGGACAGCCTGCTATCACCAAACAGCAAAACAACCTTCATTGCCATCGCGAGCGGCAAAGGCGGAGTAGGGAAATCTACCGTTTCGGTTAACCTTGCTGTCTCACTCGCAAAATTAGGCAAAAAAGTTGGACTAGTTGACGCGGATATCTACGGTTTCAGTGTTCCTGACATGATGGGAATCACAAAGCGCCCGGTAGTTAGAGGGGAAAGAATCATCCCGGTTGAAAGACATGGCGTGAAGGTCATCTCAATGGGCTTCTTCGTTGAGGACAATGCACCGATCATCTGGCGCGGGCCGATGCTTGGCAAAATGCTGAACAGCTTCTTCAATGAAGTAGAATGGGGTGAGCTGGATTACCTGCTATTGGACCTGCCTCCAGGAACCGGAGATGTGGCATTGGATGTCCACACCATGCTGCCTTCATGTAAAGAAATCATCGTGACGACTCCGCATCCGACAGCTGCATTCGTTGCCGCGCGTGCAGGTGCGATGGCCCTTAGGACCGAACATGAAATCCTTGGAGTCATTGAGAACATGTCTTACTTTGAAAGCAAGCTGACCGAGGAAAAAGAATATGTCTTCGGACAAGGCGGCGGCGAAAAATTAGCGGATGAGCTTAATACAAAGCTGTTGGGCAAACTTCCATTAGGCCAGCCAACCTGGAATGAAAACGACTTCGCTCCATCCATTTATCAGGAAGATGATAAAATTGGCGCCATCTATACGAATATTGCCCAGGAAGTCGTGCAAATGCTTGAAAACAAGTAATAGGAAAAGCCTCTCCGTTTTTGGAGAGGCTTTATTTATTTGAAACACTCCGAGAATTGAACAGTTGCAGCGCTTGTCGTGGTTGACCAAGGCGCTTGCGCTTTTCTTATTGTCCTCCCGAACCGCCGCCGGATTCACTGGAACCCCCCCCGCCGCCTGAATCGCCGCCACCGCCCTGGTCTCCGCCTTCTGGTTTCTGGGTCGGTATTTCTTCAGCTGCTTTGACAATCAATGCCTGCAGTTTGGCTTTGAACAGCGGACTTTCGAATGTTTCACTCATTACTTTCTGTAAATGTTCCCGATACTCTTTGCTCTTGAGAACGGTCGTCAGCTCTTTTTCCAATTCAGGATCCTTCATGACCTCGATCATCATGCCTTTATATTCCGGATCCTTCATCAAGTCCTTCAACAGTTTTTCATTTTCCTTCTTCATGCTTTTTGCGACACTCTCAGCAAACTTTGGATCTTCGAATGACTTTTTCCAAAAATCCATGCCTTTGTCAGAAGTCAATGTTTTCTCGATTGTATCGGTTACGACCGGCTGGTCCATTATTAACTTTTCCTTCATGCCGTCGTCACCCATTACTTCCTGAATTGCCTTTTTGCCATCATCAGTTTTCAGGATGTCGACAACCATCTTCTTTGTTTCTTCATAATCAACCTGTCCCCCGCCTGACTCGGATGGAGCACAGCCGGCAGCCAAAAATAAAAAGGAAGCGGGGAGTACAATTCTTATCCATTTCTTCATAACTTAATCCCCTTTCACATAGACAGCCCTAATTTTAGGATGAGTAATAAGACAAATTGTTATACACAAATAACGACAGCTAGATTTTTCAAACCCTCATTGGTACAATCATATAGTGCAGTTTAATTTCTTTCTTGGGGGAAAAAATCGTGACTAGCCGTAATTGGGTACACTTGTTTCTCACCACGCTGGTTGTTGGAGCAGTAACGACAGCTGTGGTTGGCTTTATTGTCCGCTGGAGTGAATTCCAGCATCTGTTAAGTGATTTCAACATTCTTGAATTCCTTTCAATTTTAGTATGGCTAATGGGAGTCGGTCTTATATTTAGCATTCTTAGCCAAATGGGGTTCTTTGCTTACTTGACGATCCACCGTTTTGGTCTTGGCATATTTAAATCCTTGTGGAATTCCGTGCAGATTCTACTGATTGCTTTTGTGCTTTTCGATCTTGTGTATCTCCGGTTCAACGCCTTTGCTGAAAAAGGTGAAAGTATCCTGCCATACATAGGACTTGCCGCAATCGTCCTCGCTGCCGGCTTGATCGTTGCACTCCTGAAGGTAAAACAAACAAATAAAGAAGCCTTTATACCGGCAATGTTCTTCATGATTGTCGTGACAGTGATTGAATGGGTGCCGGTTCTGAGAGTAAATGAGCATAGCTGGGTTTACCTCATGCTTTTCCCGCTATTGATATGCAATGGGTACCAACTGCTGGTCCTTCATAAGCTTAACCAGAAGTCCATGGAGGAACGGAAAGCCCTTGAGGCAAAAATAAATAAAAAATCACCAAATAAAAAGGCACAAAAAAAACCGTCCAACGCATAGTTGGGCGGTTATTTTACTTCTGCTGATCTAGAGTCGCCATTAGCGATCATTTCAGAAACCGTGACCATCTTTAAATTTTTCGACTTGATATCTTTTAATACAAGCGGCAAAGCTTCTGCAGTTTGCTTGGCAGAATCAGAGGCATGCATCAAAAGGATGTCACCTTTTTTTGCCTTTGAAGCATTTTCAGCAATGACCGCGGTCCCGGGATTGGTCCAGTCCTTCGTATCAAGACTCCAATGGACAACCGTGTACCCGAGACGCTCAGCAATTTTCAGTGTGCGTTGATCAAAATGGCCAGTTGGAGCACGAAGCAATTCAATGTTCTTCACATTCAGCTTCTTGAACGCCTCCTGTGCCTTCATGATGTCTCTCCTGATTTTGTCTTCCTCCAGCTCAGTGTAATCTTTATAATCGTACCCAAGCATGCCGATTTCATATCCTTCTTTCACCATCCTGCTGACAAGATCAGGATGCCTTTCTGCCCAGGAGCCCGAGAGAAAGAAGGTAACCGCTCCGGCTTTTTGCTTCGCCAGGACATCCAGGATCGGTTCAGCTTTTTCGTCCCCCCAGCCAATATTAAAGGTAAGGGCTAAATCCTTTTCCCCCTTATAGATCGCTTTCGGACCATCCTTTGCTGAAAAAGCAGGGATTTGGACCATATTATCCATGTAAAAGAACCAAGCTGTAAAAAAGGCTGCGACAACGATGACAAAAGCTGTTTTAATCGATCTGGCATTCATCACATAAAAGAAATTCATTTTCTCACCACCTCGTCCAATGCACTCCTTGTCTAATTTTTATTCAGGAATTGAAAAGATATGATAAATGCTGATTATAAAAATCAGAAAAAAAGATAACACTACAATCACTATGAGAAAATGAACAGGAGTGTATGTATGCTTGGTGTTCTGATCAATGAGAAGGAATTAAAGGAGCTAGAATACTTAATCAAAAGAGAGATGGATGAAATCCTGTTTGACCTGAAGGATGAACGCATCGATCATATCGTAAAAAGATCGATGAAAGAGAGATATCAAATTCTGTTCTCACTGTTTAAAAGAGTCGCATCACCAAAGGAGTGCCTGAAGTATATGCCGGCGAAAAAGAGCACTTCCAGAGGATAAAAAAGTTTTTAAATTTATTATTGACGTATGATAAATATCCTGATATATTAATAAACGTCGCTGCTGAGCCAGTCGCTAAAACGGTCAATCAGCGGTGAGAAAATAATAAAGAATGTGGTTGACATTAAGTCGGTCGCATGATATATTATGAAAGTCGCTTATGAGCGGCGAACAAAGTAAATTGTTCTTTGAAAACTAAACAAACAAGCGTCAACAAACAATAAATTTTCATGCGCTTCTATTATAGAAGACATGAGCCAACGTTTTAACTTATGAGCTAACTCATAACTCTTTTTTGGAGAGTTTTA
>NZ_JAGGQK010000017.1:0-32956 GCF_018613355.1 Bacillus sp. ISL-35
GTATCTTTGCGCTTGAAAGGTACCCTTATGTTAGTGAAATCCCCTGCATAAGGGTATCTTTTGGCTTGAAAGGTGCCCTTATGTTAGTGTGATCCCCTGCATAAGGGTATCTTTGGGCTTGAAAGGTGACCTTATGTTAACGAGATCCCTTACAAAAGGGTATCTTTAGACGGGAAAGGTGACCTTATGTTAACGAGATCCCTTACAAAAGGGTATCTTTAGACGGGAAAGGTGACCTTATGTTAACGAGATAACTTGCATAAGGGTATCTTTACTTTCAAACACCTGAAAAATAGAATGAATCCTTCATTTTATCGACCGTAAAGACTACATTCCTCTATATATCGACTAGATCTAACATCTTTCGCTAACATAAAGGTATCAACTGCTAGCATATTGATAGGTCATACTATATCGCAAATAAGACAGCTAAAAATCCTCCTGGTTCAGTTTATTAACCTGCCTTTTTTTTTGCTTAACTTGACTTACTTTATTGGTGCGGACTTGCGAAGTTGGTGGGTGGAGGTTATGAACTTTCAGTTTTCTTTCTCTTTGCCAGTCATGATCATCTTCATCAAATTCATTTATCAAGCGGGCAGCACGAATTTCGTTTTTTGCTGTCAATACGCGCTTACTTGGGCGACGTTTACTCGAATGACCATTTCGGTTAAACTTTGGATTCATTACAGCACACCCCTTGCTTAAATTCCCTTCTCTTTATTTTAACATGGTCTCTGTTGTCCTTTTAAATGTTAAATAAATATATTTCAACAAAACCGCAAGCCACGAAAACCGCTTTCGCTCCCTTTTCAATGAATTAAATATAATATTTTCCAAAAAAGTCTTTTATTAAGTGTAATTTTACACTATATTGTATGTAAGGTAAACTTTTCTAAAAAAGGGGATATGTATGAAGAAAAATAACTTGCTTTTAAGTGGAATTGGAATTGCCGCCTTGTTACTGGTCGCCAGCATTGGTTATCTTTTATTGGCTGATCGTGATGTTTATAAATATCATACTGGGCTGGGAAGCAAAATTGCTATCTCGAATGACGATCAGCAAATAGCCTTTTCTTTTTATCGCAATGGGAGTGAGGCCATTTATATAGCCAAATTGGATGGAAAAGATGTCCATAGAGTGAGTAATCCGGTTAAGGCCGATCACCGTCAGCCAACATTTTCGCCTGATGGCAAGAAGCTTTTGTATCTATCACAAAATCGTAACCGTATTCAGTCTCTCTATATTGCCAATAGTGATGGCACAAACCCTGAAAAGCTTTCTAAGAACACTCAGCATGTAACAGAGGCCATCTTTTCAGATGATAACAAAACGATTTTCTTTGCCAGTACGGCAGCTGAGAATGTAAACAAGTCTGAAGGCGAAACCAAGGACGGTTTGGACCTTTTCTCCGTAAAAATAGACGGCACAGAAATGGAGCAGTTAACTGACAGGGATTTTTATACGATGGAGAGCCTTTACTACTCGCCAAAAGATAAACAAGTGATTTTTAAGGATTTCAATGATACAAATTCCTTTGATCTAGAAGAAGGCCGAGTTTACATGGCCGATTTTAGTAGTGAATTACCGAACGATTACTTCAATATGTCCATTTCACCTGATAACGAATTGGTCGCTTACACGAAGGTTTCTGAAGAATCAATGGACTCGTCGCTGTTTGAGTATGATTTATATCTGAAGGATTTGAAGAACGGAGAAAGCAAAAGATTAACAGATTTAAATTCTTCTGTCGTTTCACCGATCTTTTTTAACAATAAAGATGAAATTCTTTTCCTGGATTATACTAACTGGCCAAAGGAGCCAGAGGAATATAAATTGATGACAGTAGAGTTGGAAACAAAGAAGTTGAGAGAGATTTCACTGGATCTTCCTGCACTTGAGAGAGAAAATTTTGTGATGAAGGCAGTAGATTATTCTATAAATGGCTGGACACTAGGTATCTTGTATACGGTCCTGTTCATGTTAATCACACTCTACATTCAGGCGAAAAAAGTATTTTTACCTGCATTCATTAGTCTTGGAATCGGAATGCTGTCCATTGCCGCAAGCTTTGTGTTTGCAATTGCAGTAGATCCATGGGCTGGGATTGGCGTCGGAATGCTTGCTGCCTCACTATTGGTATGCAGCGCTGTCTTGTTCATTTTTGCCTTGATCCTGAAGCTGTATCGAAAAGGAGCGAAGTAATCATGCCTGAGACTGTTGGTACCATTTTAACGATTTTGCTGAATGTTGCCCTATTTGGAACGGCGAATTATTTTGCCATAAAGCATTCTGCAGGGAATAGTAAAAAACGTCTATTGGCCGGGGTACTTTTTCTTCTTTGCACACCTGTCATCTTTTTCAGCACGCTTTATCTCGTTTTCATCTGGGATGACAGCGGCTGGGGTGCCGGAATCCTCTCTGTCATTTTTACCGGGCTTTATATATTGAATGGATTGATCCTGTTATTGTCTTCAATTCATATTTATTTCAGAAAGTAAGTTGAAAGCTTCGTTACTGAACAGATTGAGTTCATACTCACATTCTTGCACACAAAAAAAGCTGCCAATGGCAGCTTTTTAATCTTTCTTTTGGTCTTTATCGTCTTCTTTGAATTCCTTTTTGATTTCGTCTGTGATTCCATTTGTCGCATTTTTAAATTCCCTCATGGACTTGCCGACTGCCCGTCCGATTTGAGGTAGTTTGTTTGGCCCAAAGATGATCAGTGCAATCACAAGGATGAGAATTAATCCTGGAAACCCTATATTTGAAAGCATTATATCTCTCCTATTAATAAAAGTTACCTCAATTATAACTAAAAACGTTTGCCTTTTGAACCCAAACCCATTTTTACGAATGAAATCCTTTGTTTGGAAAAGAATAAGGTAGATATTTTTTTCAAAAGGAGAGATAAATATGAAATGGAAATCCATACTCTTTTGCTTATTTTTATTAGCGGGAATGGCCGGAGCAACCCAGGCACAAACCCAACCGCCTGTTAATTTTGGAGCCAAGGGGGCCCTTCAGGATACGTCAATTACACTTGATGAAGCCCTTGTTTACGCAATCCAGGACGAATACCTCGCTCAGGCCCGTTATGATGCTGTCATCGGAAAATTTGGCAGCATCAGGCCTTTTATCAATATCAAAGCAGCCGAGCAGCAGCATATTAATGCTCTTTTGGCTTTATTCCAAAAGTATAATAAACAAATTCCTGAAAATAATGCGAAACAATTCGTATCTGCGCCAGAAACATTAAAAGATGCATTCAACCAAGGGGTTCAAGGTGAAATCGATAACATCGCCATGTACGATAAGCTTAAAACGATACCAGGTCTCCCTGAAGACGCCAAAACGGTATTCACCCAGTTAGGGAATGCTTCTAAGAATCATTTGAGAGCGTTCCAGAGAGGTGCAGGACGGAATTAAGTAACCTATCCTCTATGTAAAAACAGCCATGATTGAAAAGAGATTGGAGCTGGCTCCAGTCTCTTTTTTGTATTTCTACCCTTTTTCTATCGGAAAAATATCCAAATAAAATAGAGGATTCTACACGTTTGTATCTAATTATCTTTTTAAAAAGGAGGAATAGAGATCCATGAATCCATTTGTATTTGCTTGTATTGCTCCCCACGGAGGAGAGATTATTCCTGAGCTGAAGGGGATTAATCCTGACCGGATGGCTGTCACCAGAGAAAACATGGAAAAGCTCGGTAACTATATGTCTCAGGCTCGTCCTGATTGTATTGTTGTCCTCACCCCGCATGGGACCAGAATCAAAGGCATATTCTCTATTTCTGATTCTGAGAAGATGATGGGCAGCTGGGAAGAAAATGACGGTTTTTATGGGATGGAAAAATTAGTCGAACGGGACTTGGCGAAGATAATTGAAGATGAAGCAAATAAAAATGGTATTCTGGCTTCCACTATCAATTATGGGACTTCGAGTGGCCCGATTTCCTGTCTGCCGCTGGATTGGGGAGCAATTGTGCCGCTGCGTTTCATGCCCGATGTCCCTATTGTCGTCATCACCTCACCAAGAGAGTTAAGCTTCGATGATCATCTTAAGTTTGGCCAATCACTTCGAAACGCTGTTGCTCAATATAGTGGTCGGGTCGGGTTGATTGCCAGCTGTGATTGGGCCCATACTCATGACGAAAAGGGACCATACGGGTTTAGCCCTGCTGCGAAAGAACTGGATGAACAAGCAGTCAAATTCATCAAGACAAATGAATTAGAAAAAATGGCAGAATTCGAGTCAAGCTTTATTGAGGCTGCAAAACCAGATGGCATCTGGCAGACGATGATTCTGGCTGGAGCCATCCACCCAGATGAACGGCATGTAGAGTTCCTGTCATATGAAAACCCTACTTATTTTGGGTTAATTTGCGCGGGCTATTTTACAAATGAAAAAATCCAGTCATGATCACTGGATTTTCTCATTTATATCAGCCTTTATTTCCTGAATGAGTTTTTCTGAAAGGTTTGCGGGAAGGGATGCCCCTTTTTCTAACACCCATGCGTTCATTAACTCCAGGTCCGACTTTTGGAAGGTTAACATATAGTCTTTCTCTTCATAGGTGATTTCCGCCGTTACATGCTCCTGGTCATAGGATTCATCGTCAATAATCATATTTGTAATCGAATATGGTTTCATGTTTGAACTCCTTCTTAAGGTATTAGCTTAGTAAAAGAATACCCTTAAAGTTTGTTGTTTAACATGGTCTTTCCGTACAAACAGAAATGTAAACATCGCATCCAGTAAAGAAGGACCACCAATGGGCGGTCCTTCTTTCAATAGTAATGTCCTTTCGAGGTCTGTTTAAAAACCTTCCAATGTCCATTCATGACAGATGAGTGATAGTTCATGACGATAAAATTTCTTGTCGCTTCCCCATCCTTTGCCTGAATAAAAAAAGTATCAGAACCTCGATAGTCAACATCAATTACTTCTAGTCCCTGGAACGTTCCATCTTCCGAAATAAACTGTTCCAGTGCGCTTTTTTCATTAAACTCATAATAAAGGTTGTAAGGACCAAAAACAGATATGATAAGGAACAAAAACAAAATGACTAGCAGGATTTTTTTCATATTCCCCCCATAAGAAAATCTTTTTCGTTAACGGAACTATGTACTTACAATTAAAATTGACATGAAAAAAGCGTAAGTAGTTTACATAATAATTTTATAATAAACCGTTTCAGTAATAATCATCATACAAACCATTTAATATAAACTCCCACCGCAATAAAAGAAAGTAGAATGACAACTATGTAAATGACGGAAAGATTTGTTGTGTTCTTTTTTGCAGCATTCCTGTAGTCGTCATCCCCTTTTCCGAACAGCAATATTGTTGAAAGCAAAGCGCCTATAAGAATGATGACAACCAAAAAAGTCCAAGAGTCATGAACACACCTCTGATTCTAAATATAGTTTCCTATAATTATAACCTTTTTCATTTCTTGGAGGGTCAAAAAGAATCACCGAGACTTTATTAGTTGAGCACCGCCCACGTTTGCGGCCGGCTCAGCTTTTACCTGCTTTAATGTTGCCACGATCAGAAAACTGACGATAACCAACAATAGCCACGAACTCACTTTTCCAAGATGAACCAGGCTCCATACTTCCATTTGATTTGGGTATTGCCAGGCCCCGAAAAACGTGGCGATATTTTCCGCTATCCAGATGAAGAATCCGATTAGAATAAAAGATAAAGCGATTGGCATGCGATACTTGGTTCCGCCAACCTCATATGTAACCCATGATTGCCAGAAGACGATCATCACAAGGCCTGATAACCACCAGCGAATATCCAGCCAAAAATGGTGGGTGAAAAAGTTCAGATAGATGGCAGCCCCTAGTGGAACAACCAGCAAAAACGGCGGCCAATCAACAAGTTCAACCTTCAGCCTCCTCCATGCCTGGCACAGATAACTCGCCACACTGGCATACATGAATCCGCTGTACAAAGGTACACCAAATACCTTCGAATACCCCTCCTCTGGATAAGTCCATGAGCCCATATTCACCTTGAAGATTTCAAGTGCCAGCCCAATGAGATGGAATAAGGTTATTACCTTGAGTTCGTCCCTGGTTTCAAGGCCAGAACGCACCATCCACCATTGCATCAATAGGAATATAAGCAGCAGCCAGTCATAACGAGGCAGGAATGGGAGTTCTACGATTTTTGTAATCGCCAATGAAGCAAAAATCACGACGGGAAATATGCATGAAAGTGCCTGTTCCCAGCCAAAACGCACAAGCTGCATGATTGATCTCATGGTTAATGCCTCCACTCTTATTCTTGAATTTCCTCATCATCCTGATATTCCAATATGTCTCCTGGCTGGCACTCCAAAGCCTTGCAAATGGCATCCAAAGTCGAAACCCTGATGGCTTTTGCCTTTCCATTTTTTAAAATAGACAGGTTCGCCATGGTAATCCCTACCTTGTCGGAAAGCTCCGTCACACTCATCTTCCTCTTTGCCAGCATTACATCAATATTAATTACAATTGCCATTGTTATCACCTCAGACTGTTAAATCGTTTTCTGACTTTATTTCTATGGCATGCTTCAAAAGCTTTTCGAGGACTGCGGCAAAAGCAGCGATCACGATTGGCGCAAAGGTTAGCACCATTCCGATAAGGATGACACCGGGAGCATCGTCCTTCTCACCGATCAAATAGAATAATGGCATGCCTGCAAGATATAAAATACTGATTGCAACGGCACAAAATTTGATGTTTTTCAACGCTTTTACAGACCAACCCGAAAATGCTATGTCCTTATCAATATAGCCTAACAGCAGGAAAGCCTGATACAGAGCGATAAAATAGGGAACCGCAGAAGCATACATAACCCCTATGATGGGATACAAAAAGTTAGCAAGCACCCAGTTGCCTTGCGATGCATATCTGATGAGCCAGGGCAAAAAAATAAAGCAAGCCGCCAGTACCGGGACTGCCAGAAGGAAAACAACCACCTTCAAAAACAATGTTTCACGTTTCATAAAAGCACCTCATTCACTTAATGTCATATTGAATTTAACAAAATATTTATTGTAAATCAATAAATTTTTGGTTTACTTCATTATATTTTTATCGCGTTCAATTATTTCCCGCAAAAATAATGAGCATTTCTCAATATAAAAAAATGCCCACAATAAATATAATTAACTTTTTATGTATAATTAAGAATACTCTTTCTTGACGTCAAATCTGCTGATCAGCTCATAGGGCCTTGCTCTAAATGCTTCATATGGTAAATAGTTCGCTTCCATGGCATCAAGTGCTCTGCTTTTAAATTGTGGTCTAGTAATATAGTGATCAATATTCTCCAAAGTTAATTCAGCAAAAATCACTTCGGATGTTTCATTTTCGGCTGCCCTTACTTCACCAGACAGGTGCTCACCCCGAAAAACAATGCAAGTCACACCGCTTGTGACATTTTGATAGATTCCTGTTATCCCAATTATGCTAACTTTGACTCCTGTTTCTTCTAAAATCTCTCGGTGAATAGCCTCTTCTAATGTTTCCACTTCTTCTACCTGGCCACCGGGCATTTCCATTGTATCGGATCGATGAAAATTTCTTACTAGTAAAACTTTTCCTTTCTTATTTGTAATGTATCCACTTACAGACATTATGTGTTTAGGCGGGTGATAGGCTGATGGATAAGGCTCAGTCGATGATAATAGTTCATAACTGATATCGCCGGTCAGTCCTGTTGCCTCTTGTATTTCTTTACTAGTATCCTTAACTATTTCAAAGTTGTCATAATGCTCTTTGCTCTTGTATTCCCAGATCGTCAGAATCTCATCTTCTTTGTCATTCACCCATCTGCCTATTAATTTGGCACCATTTTTAACGTACTCGCGGTATTCATGGGTGTGGAAGATTCGATTGAATTCATCCAGTTTTCCAGACCGGATTTTTTCTGTTTTTCTGATAAAAATCATTTTACCACTCTCCCTTTTCCCTTTAATTTCCATGAAGGTAAATCAAAATCCTGCTAAAGAGCAATATTTAAGGTAGAGTGCCAAAAAAAAAAAGCCGCCTGAATGGCGACTTTATCAGGTATTATTTTGTTTAACAACCTTGGCTTCCACAGATGCATTTTTATCGCCTATCGACAGCCAGGTTACGAATATAAGCATGATCATCGCGCCCATCAGCTGGATATTCTGCAGCAGGGTATCGAACCAGATAACTGAGATGACCATGACAGTCAGAGGCTCTACACTCGATAGAATGCTCGTTTCGACAGCGCTGATATAAGTCATGCTTCCCAGGAATAACAGGAATGCCAATGTTCCGAAGACAATCAATATGGCCATGATGAACAGCATTTTAGGGTGAGTAATAATCGTCCATTCCTCTGAAAGCCAGACTCTGTTCACCAGGCCGAGCAACATGCCCCCGAACAACATGCTCCAGCCAACGATGGCCAGTACGCTCCATTCTTTCATTAACCGTGATGGATAAAGCGTATAGAACGCAAATGTCAGCCCTACCGCAATTCCCCAGAGCAGCGCTTCTGTGCTGACCAGCAAACTGCTCATCGAACCATTCGTCAATAACAGGAACAACCCAGCCAACGTTCCGAGGATTCCCAATATCTGATAGCGCGGCGGCCATTTTTTATGGTGAAAAGAAACATAAAGGACCACAAAAATCGGAGCGGAAAATTGAAGCAAAGTTGCCACGACAGCATTGCTTGTCTGAATCGCCATTGTAAATGTGAACTGCAAACCGACCATTCCCAGGATACTGAATAAGATCAGCTGATTCCGCCAGTATGGTGTTTTTACAACCGTAAAAATATCTTGTTTTTTCAACGCAAGATATGCAAGGATGCTGCTTCCGGCAATGATCATCCGGATTGTCAGGATAAAAGGAACCGTCAATTCCGTATTATCCAGCACCCATTCCGTGATCGAACCTGTCATTCCCCAAAGCATCGCACCAAAAACAATCATAAGGATACCTTTTAATCGCAACATCATGAACGCTCCTATTTACAAATGATCCTACCCTTTTAAAAAATTGCATACTAACTATTATACTACCATAAAAATTGAAGAAGTCTCTTTAACTAGAGGAAATGTTGATAGTCCAATTGCTGCCACATTGCCAAAAGGAAGTATTCATTCCTAGAGACCTTCCCTGCATATTGCCAACCCTTATTTTACCAAACTGTTTTCTAAAGCTAATCTATTAAAACACCTGCTCATGGGGTAAATAATGGACATGCCGGAAAAATAAAACGAAAAGTGGTGAATACATGGAACTTAATAGACAACTGCCGATAACCAGACAAAACTTGGCTGGCAAATACCTGCCTCTAGCAGCCCTTGGCATTGCCGGGACTCTTTATGCCTTGAGTGTAAACCGCCGGCGAAAGACTGCGGGTTCTTCTCACTCGAGAATGCTTAAGAAGATTGAACATGGAACCAATGCGATCACTCTTGAATGGGAATCTCAAGGTGATTCATACCGTGTTTACCGGGACAGGGAGTTCATATACGAAGGATTTGAACCGAGGTTTGCTGACAATGAGCTGACTCCTGGCACACTGTATTCATATAGTATTGAATCTCTGGCACAAGGCGAAGTGAAGAAGAGAATGCGAATACAAACGACTACATCCGTGAATTACAAAGAAAAAGACAACGTCTTGGAGGATCTCCTAATTACGACCATTGTTACAGAGGGACAAATCAGTTTTGAATGGGAGCCAATCGAGGGTGTGACGGAGTATACCATCCATCGAAACGGCATGCAGCTTGAGAAAGTGACCTCCTGTACTTTTACTGACAGAGGCATCCAGGATGATCAATTTTATACTTACACCATTAAAGCCAAACGGCCTTTGCAGCGTTCGGAACAAGTAAAATGGGAGCTGAAATCGGTGATTGCCAATGCCGTTGGAGCAATCAAGAAAGATTCATCAACGAGAATGGCAGCTGAAGAAGAGTTTTCGATCACCAAACGGATTGGCCCAATTGATGAGCTATTAAAACCAAATCGTGAACACAGCTTTGAAAATGGAAACTGGCATCTGAGATACACAACCTTTTTAAAAGAGGAGTGGCTGAAAAACCCGAATGCCGCTTCCGGGGATCAATACTTTAAGGGTGACCACCGTTCATTTGAACCGGACTCGTCTCAATATCGGACCCGAGGTGAGGTCTTTATCGATACCGACAGCCAATCCGCATTGCTCAGCAAGAGCACTGGTATGACAGAAGCTTTCAGTGGAAATCAGGAACCTGTTGAATCCGCCCAGGCTTCTGATGATGGAATTCAATTAGAAAAGGTACTGGCAGATGATGACCGAATTAAGTTTATCCTGAAGCATTCAGTCAGCAATCCGCTTGTCGTGTCCCCTGCCATTGATTATGTCGTGTGCGGAGTCTTTTATAAAGACAATGAATTCGATCTGATCGGAACCCATGATCAGGCACCGGAACATGAAATCTATCTCAAAGAACCAGGCACAGACAATTGGCAGGTCATCCACCAGGCTCACAGCAAAGGGCTTGAAATGATGGCTGACCCAATGGCAAATCATTACTGGCGCTACTCCTCCTTCACCAATTAAAAAAGAACGGAAAAGCTGTTTGGCTGCTTTTCCGTTCTTTTTTATTATAGAAATCTTCTTCTCACATTCGGCGGGGGCAGCATACAGCTATCCTTTTGGCCGAACCATTTGAATCGATTTTTGGCAATAAGATCGTAAACAATATTCCTTAATGGAGCAGGTACAATGATCAAACCATAGAGCAGCTTCCAGGGGCCTTTTAAATGGCGGCTGATTCTGAGAGCGGCCGCTGACTTATAATAGACCTTTCCATCCTCAATCAATATCATGCTGTCCACATCATCGGGAACAGTATATTCCTTCAGCAGTTCCTGTCCTGCATCACTCTGAAGCGAAGCAAATCGGAACATCTCTTTGTCATCACGTTCGAGAATAAATTGGACACTGGCATCACAGAAATTGCAAACTCCATCAAATAGAATAACAGGATTCATGGAATATCCCTCCTTACTCACCCTGACTATATATTAACATTTATCCTATTATGTCAAAATGAAACTAATAAGAGCACACAAAAAGCCGGCAGTTTATCCTTGCTGCCGACTCTTTAACTTATATAAAAAAGCTGTCTTCAGATTGGACGAAAAACTTATCCTAATAATCTCGAAGTTTTTTTCGAAGCTGCTTCCTAAAATCGCGGATATAAAGTGCATAATAAGAGTCTTTCTTATTACATAATTCCCTTTAACATTCCCTTCCAATACATGACAGGGAGGATATTCTTTTTTAGTATATACATGCTGTAACGTTCTTTAGATTGATCGAACGGGAATGTTTCGGCTGGTTTATTTTCATACAAGAATTCAGCCAGCACCAATTTATTATAGCCCGTAATCAGCGGACATGAAGTATATCCATCATAAGAGAGTTTCAACGGTTGATTTTTCATAAAGCTTAGCAAGTTTCCTGCTGCGACTGGTGCCTGTTTCCTGATTGCTGCACCCGTTTTTGAGGTCGGAAGGTTCGCGCAATCCCCTACACCAAAGACATTTGGATATTTTTTTGACTGCAGTGTTTTCGAATCAACGTCTACCCATCCTCCAGCATCGGCCAATTTACTTTGTGAAATGAAATCGGCTGCTGACATTGGCGGGACAACATGAAGCATACTATAAGGAATTTTTTCCGTCTCTCCTGTCCCTGAATTTTCAAAAACGGCAAGTTTGTTGGCTGAATCTACTTCGATTAAGTTCATTTTATATTTAGTGGTAATCCCTTTTCTGGTAATGACCTGTTCGAGTGTATTTGCGTATTTTTTTACTGCAAAAATACTGTCAGATGCTGATGCGAAAATGATCTGGCTCTTGTCTCTGATACCAGCTTTCCTGAAGGCATCGTCAGCGAGGTACATGATTTTCTGAGGTGCACCGCCACATTTGATCGGTGTGTTCGGGTGTGTGAAAATGGCATTGCCGCCCTTGAAATTCTGAATGCTTTCCCAGGTCGAATCAACATAATCGTACGAATAATTGCTGCAGACACCACCCCTGCCGATGGCTTCTTTTAACCCTTTGATTTTGTCCCAGTTGATCTGGATGCCGGCAGCCATGACGAGAAAGTCGTAATGAATTTTAGTTCCATTTCCTGTCGAAAGACTGTTCGAATCTGCATCAATCAAAGTAACAGCTTCCTGAAGCAGTTCCACGCCATCTGGTATGAGTGTGTGCTGGTCTCTTACTGTAACTTCCTTTTTAACCGCACCAGCGCCTGCAAGTGTCCACAGAGGTTGATAATAGTGCTTTTTGGTTGGGTCAACAATAAGAATTTTCCCTTTTAAATCCGGTGCCCCTTTAGCGAGCCTGGCCGCTACCGAAATACCAGCTGAGCCACCACCGACAATTACTACCTTATAATTCACCTCATCCACCATCCTTGCTAAGATTTGATTATCACAATATACCTTTATAGGTATTACCATAACCACAATGAAAATTATAATAAATTTATCAGAATATTTCAATTTATTTCTCCCCTCGTTTTCATAACAACTGGGTACCTGCCTATTTGTCCCGGGACATCTACCCTATTCTCCATGCTTTGAATATAGTGTAGAAGCTATTGGAGGTGACTATGATAAACGGCTTGTATGCACATGGTTCCTCCTCCCAGGATCAGTTGCTCGCATGGGAGAAAGAAGCACTGGAAAAATTCTTCGCTAAAATGAGTGATAAGGAAAAACCTTTTCCCTGCATACCTGCAACGATTGGATTTTCAATGAATCAGTTAAAATACGGATTTGTTGGCAGTCCAAGGAGGGACACTACGATAAATGAAATTGCTAGTTTGTTATCTAGCTATACAGAGCAATCAAGTGGGTTTGGCGGTTATACTTCTTTGATCATTTTCTACGAAACGCCAGAAGAAATGAAGGATGTATCTGTAGAAGAATTCGAACAACTTTTCTGGGAGCATCTTTCTGGGTTGAGCGGGTTGGATGAATTCGACTGGCCAGAGGGTATGCCTCAAGATCCCCACGATCCTATCTGGGAATTTTGCTTCAATGGCGAAAAATATTTTATGTATTGTGCTACACCGGCACATAAAAACCGGAAAAGCAGACATTTTGACGTGATGATGCTCGCGATTACACCGAGATGGGTGCTCCAGGAATTCCATAAATCCAAAAGCTATGCAAAGAGGATCAAGGCACAGGTGAGAAAACGGCTGGCGAAATATGACAGCATTTCTATTCATCCTGATTTGAACACTTACGGAGCAGAGGATAATTTTGAATGGCGGCAATACTTTCTGAGGGATGATGAAACTTCTTTATCCAAATGCCCTTATCATCAAGTCCTGAAGTTTCTTGGCAAAAATAAATGAAAGCGCAGGATCGCTCCTGCGCTTTACTGTTTGTTCAGTTGTTTAATTAAGTCATCCGTCGTTACAATCGTTGCAAACTCCTTTTGGAGCATAGCAAGTTCTAGTTCCTGTATAGAATCAGCTGTATGCTTCACTCCCTTATGGTCCGTGATTTCATAAGCCGCAATCGCATCAGACACAAGGAAGGTATTGAAGCCCAAGTTACCACTCATTCTGGTCGTTGTAGAGACACAGTGCTGAGTAGATAATCCGGTGATTACTAAGGACTTTATCTGATTTTTCTTCAGATAGGATTCTAACTCCGTTCCGATGAAACCACTGTTCACATTTTTTGCAAAGATGACCTCCCCCTCCACAGGCTTGATGATTTCTTTAAATTCAGTGCCTAGTGAGTTGCGGTGATGCAGAGGAGATGCCGGGTCTAGTGACAGATGCTTCGTATAGATGACATGGCCATTTCTATTTCGCCACTCTTTTAATAGCCTTGCGATATTCCCCTCTGCTTCCTGGTTGTTCCGCTTCCCCCAATAAGGATCGTCAAAGCCCTTCTGAACATCCAATATCAGCAGCGCTGGCAGCTCAAGCAAGTTCATCCACATTCCTCCTTAGTCACTCCACATTTTTTGTCATTTCGGCATATTTTACTCATGATGTTGCTCATCCATGGAAATTACTTCAAATCCATCCGCAAAACATGTTAAACTCTATGAAGATGTTTTTATACATATTTGAAACGGCGAAGAGGAGGATTATCTTGAAACGACATTCGCTCTTTTTTTTACTATTTATTTCGCTCATTCTTACTGCTTGCAATAATGATGAACCTGATGAAGAGGTTGTGGCCGAAACCCCTCCGAAAGAGGAGGTTAAAAAGGAAGCTGCAAAACAGGAGCTGCCAGGACAATTGAAGGAAATCAGTCTGGAAGTTTCAGAGGAAATCCTGAAGGAATTAAAGCCTGGTACAATGATGGATGACCTTACATATGAAAAGGATATCGAGGATATCGGATTCAACACTCCAGAGCTGGATCCAGAACTTAAAACCAAGCTTCCGGAAGAGCTTCATCAATTAGCTAAGGGAACAGATGACCTGGAGACCATAAAAAAAGGCCTTATTTCTTTATTAGCGAGTCCACATTATCAGCAGGTAATTGAAAAAGCAAATGCGTATGAGCCTTATTTTGAAGAGCCATTTTTACCAGATCCTGAGAAGACGGAAGGCGAAGAGGAAACAAAAGCTGCAGAGAAAGCCATAATCCTGCTTGATGCAAGCTCCAGCATGCTGCAGCAGTCAGAAGGCAGAGTGAAGATGGATATCGCCAAGGATGTAGTTAAAAGCTTTGCCAAAACCATCGGTCAGTCTGCAGAAGTCTCCCTTGTCGTCTATGGTCACCAGGGATCGGATTCAGATTCTGATAAAGAAGCATCCTGTTCTGGAATCGAAGAGGTTTTTCCAATGGGGAAATACTCGAAGGAAAACTTCAATGGAGCCGTCGACTCATTTGAAAGCAAAGGCTGGACTCCGCTCGCAGGAGCGATCGCAAAAGCTGCTGAGATGAGCTCCGGCCATGAAGGAAATGTAACCATCTATATCGTCAGCGATGGCGCGGAAACATGCGATGGAGACCCGGTTCAGGCAAGTAAGGAACTTGTGGCAAATAACGCAAATCATTCTGTAAACATCATCGGATTCGATGTAGACAGCAAAGCTGAAGACCAACTAAAAGCTGTTGCTGAAGCCGGAAACGGTGAATATTTCAAAGCAGACAATCCTGAACAATTGAAAAACACGATCCAGTACGAATGGCTTCCATCCACGCTCGACCTTGCATTCGCGTTTACGATGGCACCTGACGGCTGGGATATGGTCGAGGAATACAAAGTGGCAGAAAAATACCCGCTTGAATTATGGACGATTGGAAGAAAAGAAGCGCACCGAATCATTGACGCGGCTGCCATCATGGCCGAAAACGAGTGGATCACCGAAGAACAGTATTCAGAACTCCGGGATTGGGGATTTGAACGAAGCGAAGCCATGAAGGAACTCCACTACGCCATGTCCAAAACCAATCGTGAAAAAGCAGATGCAAAAAGCAAAGAAATCAGGCAAAGAGTAGACGACTGGGTGGCAAAAATGAAAGAACTCAAGAGAGAACGCGGAGATACATGGTAATTAGAAGCTGGATCAACAAGTGGCCCTCAAATTAGAGGGCCACTTGGCTTGTTCACAGATTATCCTTCTTTTGTTCAACTATTTCTCATATTCAGGCCAACTCTTCAACTCACTATGAACCTATAATTATGTTGTAAATCTCTTCAAGGAGTTGGCGGGACATGCGAGAGAAAATACTGGATTTTTTTTTAGGGCTCACCCTTTTTTGTATTGAATGGACGATTCTGTTACTTATCACATCAAAGGAAACAGCAGAATAACGAATAGATTTGAAAACTCTTGCCTTTGCAAGGGTTTTTTATTTTGGGAGGAAAATCCCTTTGAGTATTAATTTAGTAGTGAGAGATATAGGGATAGACAGGTAATCAGTATAATATACCCTGGTCATTTCTAGTCAAATTTGAAATACATGGTAAAATATTTACTAGAATGGAGGATGAATAGCTTGGTAACGACCGACTCTTTGAAAAAAGAACTAAAAGGACTGGATTTTAATAACCCTGAAACGATAATACATAAAGACCTCGATACACTTATTGAACATATGGTTGATTATATTGGCTCGACTGACCCGGAATTAAGAGACAAACTGATTTACACTACATTTTATTACGTCATTAACCAGGATTATTTAAATCATCAGCAAATGGAGTATTTACTCCAAACATGTCTTGATCAGAACCATTTGTTTTTACGCATAGGTTCAAAAAACGATGACTCGGTATTTACCAGGGCATTTTCTTCACTGGTGGTTGCTCTCGTTTTAGGTAAAGATCGCAAAGAGAGATTTCTATCTGAAGATACCGTCAAAAAAACCATTGAAAGCAGCATGAAATATCTTCTTGAGGAAGAAGATACACGGGGTTACGTCGAAGAAAAAGGCTGGGCGCATAGCATCGCTCATGGTGCCGATTTACTGGATGAAGCCATTAAGCACCCTTTGTTCGATAAGACTTTGGCAAGCGAATGTCTGGATACGATCAGGAGATGCATACTAATAGAAACAGCTTATGTGGACGAGGAAGATGAGCGGCTGATTGCTGCCATAATTTCTCTAATGGAAAAGGAAATGAATGATGACATCTTAAAAGATTGGGTTTCTGAACTTTCGGCTGAAGTAACAGAAATCAGAGCCAGCAACGGCTTTTCACCAACTTTTTTTCGGAAGCATACTAACTTAAATCAATTCCTGAAAGCACTTTACTTCCGGTTACTTTTTCTCGAAAGAGGCACTCAAACTCGTAAAGAAATCGAACGTATTTTAAAGGCCAATCTTTTAGTTTAAAAATGCTCAGTTTTACTGAGCATTTTTATTTAATTTCTTTTCCAGAACGATCTCATCTCTAATAGGGATTCCATAAAAGCCATCCATAAGAATTTCCGGTTTGATTTTTCTCGGCTCTCAGGCAGCACCCCTGTAACACTATCCGTTATTTAAACTTCGTCTTCTAATGACTCAGCGTATTCAACCTTAAAATTATGGACTGAAATGATCAATATGATTTGTACAGCCGATCAGTAGCAAAACCAGGAATTTAGGAATAAACAATGACTATTTCTTTTATTCTCCCCCTTGTTAATAAATCCGAGAGAAATCCAGAATAGTTTCAAATTACATCCATACTTTCCAATGTAAAAAACTATTTCTTGTTGTCCCACACTTTTGTTCCATACCCAACGGCGAGCACGCTAAAAATACTGCCTATCAATATGATGATAGCTGCCATTTAATTACCTCCAATGATTTGGTCTTTTCAAAGATGAAGGCAGCCTGGTCCGATCATTTCCCTTGGCCGAGTTAATTTGAGCATGAGTCAAAAAGAAGCTGCCTTCCAGATTAGCTCCGCTTAAATCAGCATCCCTCATGTCTGCACCGATAAAATCACACACCCTTAGGTCCGCTTCTCGGAGATCAGCAGCAATCAGCAAAGCTCCACGGAAATCAGAGCCTTTTAGATCAGCACGTCTAAGCTTTGCTCCAAGCAGGTTCTTGCCTTTTGTTTCTTTTTCGCTTTTCACTTTACTTCGGACCAATTCACTTGTCTGTAACAGCAGTTCGTTTACAACTGCTCGATAGGAGGGGATATCCAAAGCAAGAATTTCCCCTGCATCTAAGTTCGTGAGCTGCTCTATTTTGACATAGATATCCTTAAGTTGAAGTTGAAGTGAATTGGCCTCTTTCAATGCCTGAGCTTCATCCAGGTAACAAAGCATTTCATGAAGCTGCTGCATGATTGGAAAAACATCAAACATTTCCTTAGCCTGCTCTGGCTTATTTCGCCAATCAAATCCCTTATAGGTGATTTGGGAAACCTTCTGGCCAGCCCCAAAGCATTCGTATACCGTACATCCTTTGTATCCTTCTTCCCGAAGTTTTCCATGAATTCCACAGCGGAAATCCGCTTGCAAATTCTTGCAAGGCAAACCGCTTTCTTTATCAACAGGAAAGTCCGCTGATTTCGCATACGGCAGAGCCACACAGCATAATCCAAAGCAGCTTTCACAATCAGCTGTCAGGTTATTTTTAATCAA
The DNA here is from genome assembly GCF_018613355.1 of Bacillus sp. ISL-35. Lineage (NCBI taxonomy): Bacteria > Bacillati > Bacillota > Bacilli > Caryophanales > Bacillaceae > Bacillus > Bacillus sp. ISL-35. The sequence goes on from NZ_JAGGQK010000017.1 coordinate 18,130, forward strand.
TCGGCTAGTCATTTCTCTCATTCTCTCCATTACCAGAACTTGTTAAATTAAAATTAACATAAATCCTTCATTCAATAAACAAAAAAAGAGCAGGGCTAATCCCTGCTCTGAACCTTAACGGGTCTTGGCGACTGCTCCATATTCCGCAATCAGCTGTGCTTCTAGAAACTTCGCCAGCTCCAACATCCCGTATTTACCTGCTTTTGCTTCCGCGTCTGAGTTATAATTCGTATTTGTATTGATGTCGTAGGTAAAGATTTCACCCGTCTCATTTCTGATAAATTCAATTCCGGCTACTTGTATATTATTTGAGTCTAATACTCTTTTATATTTTTCAATAACAGGATCATCAAAGCCTTCAATCACCTGGAATTTCGGCTTTTCCTCTACTTCTTCCCCTACTGGGCAGAACAAGTCGCCGATCTGGCAGGCATCTGCCGGGCATAACTCAAACCCCTCTGAAGTATCCACTTTTACTGCGTAGACAAATTCTCCGCCGACAAACTCGCAGCGAGTAATATAACTTTCAGGTGACTGGATATATTCCTGGATGAGTGTTATTCCATCAACAGGTTCCTCAAAGGACGGGCTCTCCACATATGCTTTCAGTGCTTCAACAGATTGAAACAACTGGACTCCGAGCCCTTTTCCAGCTCGATTGTGCTTCGTGATAAAGGCTCTTCCCTCGAATTGTTTTGCCGCTTCGAGCAGCTGCTGCTTTCCAACGGTAGCGATTGTCCGTGGAGTCGTTACCCCATGCTTGTTCAGCTCAAGGTATTGCTTCACTTTGCTGACTTCCAGTTCAAGAGCCCTTGATCCGTTGTACACGTTCCGGCCATGTGCCTCCAGCCAGGCTAATACCTGTCCCGAATATTCGGGTGCGAAGCGATGTCCTCTTGTATGGGAAGAAGCGCTCATTCTGCTGTAAAAAATCCCCTCTGGCGGCTCCTTTGACAAATCAAACAGCCCTTCGTCCAGATGCCATTCTTCAAAAGGAACTCCCAGCTCCTCAAGACGCTTTGTTAAGTGGATCGTCCATTCACTGTTTTCATGGATGATATAAACTTTGCTCATGATCCTCATCTCCTTCGTTTATTTATCTATCAAACTGTCAGCTGTTTTCTTTTTGCCTCCACAAGCGGCATAACCTGTTTCGCAAATCTCTCCATCTCTTCCAGTTGTGGGGAGAATTGCAGCAGGAGCAATCCCAAACCTGCTTTTTCATACTGTAAAATCCGCTGTGCAATTTGGTCAGGGCTTCCTACCAAATTAGGGCGCAATCCGCGATTAGAGACAGAATAATCCTGTAGCTGGATTTGCTGCTCGAGCTGTGATTTGCTGGTGAAGTCCTTGAAGCCTGCATAGGCACTGGATTCTTTTACAGAAGTAATTCGTTCCAACTCTGCGAATGCTTCAGCCTCAGTGTCGCGGCAAATGACGTAAGCGGCCATTCCGAACTCTGACAGTTCAGTATTTGATGTTGCAGCCCTGCGATTTTTCATATCAGTAATCTTCTGCTCGATTTCTTCCACCGTTCCGCCATGCATAACATAAGCATCACATTTCTCAACAATGGTTTGTTTTCCCTTCGGACTTTCGCCGCCAGCATATAAAATTGGGTTCGGACGCTGAATCGGTTTAGGGAACAGCTTCGTCTCCTTCAGCTGATAAAACTTGCCTTCATATGAAAAGCTTTCTTCACTCCAAAGCCCCTTCAATACGTCGATGAATTCATGTGTGCGATCATAACGCTCATCATGCTCGGTAAAAATACCGCCATACTGGCGCGCTTCTTCCTCCCACCATGCTGAAACCACATTCAGAGTAAAGCGGCCATTGCTGATCTGGTCAATGTTTGCTGCCATTTTTGCTGTAACTGCAGGGTTATGGAATCCGGGTCTTACCGCAGCCATGATTTCGATTTTTTCGGTCACTGAAGCCAATGCAGCAGCGGTTGTCCACGCTTCAAGAGAATCGTGCTCAGGACCCTTGATATCATTCAAATATAATTCTGCAATTAAAGTTGTAGAGTATCCCCACTCCTCTGCTGATTGAACCACTCTCTTTGCATAATCAAAAGTTGGTGGCATCTTTTCGTCCTCAACATTTCTTAACCATCCGCCAAAAATCGGCAGCCAAAATCCATACTTCATTCTTCCCTCTCCTCTGTCCCAATAATCTCGAGTTTACCAACCTGTTAAGTCGGTATTAAAAACAAAAACTAAGAGACCATTTTATAGTCCCCTAAGACAAAAGGCTCCCTTCATAAAGAAGAGAGCCTTTTTATACTCTCTTCTCATCTTTCAGACAAAATTGTCCGCAGGAATTGGCACAGTATTCATTCAGAACCTGTTGCCGAGGTTTCGCAGGGCCTATCCCTCCACCTCTCTTGATAAGAAGACATGCTTATTAAATTTTAGTTCGTTAAAGTGATAATATTCTAAATTCAGCCAAAAGTCAATTCGTTTACCGAAATAAATTTCAACTTCCTACCGGAAAACCCAGCAAAAACTTATTTACCCTCTGTGCAGCTTCTACCAGTCTTTCGGGAGGCTGTACCATGGCAATTCTGACATATCCTTCTCCCTGCTTTCCAAATGCGTCACCTGGAACTACAACAATCCCTTCCTCATCAATCAACTTGAAGGCGAAATCATGAGACTTCCATCCAGCAGGGATTTTAGCCCAGACAAACATCGTGGCCGGAGAATTGGCTACCTGCCATCCGCTGTTCCTGAAACCTGAGACCAAAGCATCCCGTCGTGCTTCATACTGCTTTAACTGATGATCAAGAAACGAATAGTCAGATGTCAGTGCAGCAATTGCTGCCTTTTGGATCGGGTAGAAGACTCCATAATCAATATGGGATTTGAATGATGCCAGAAGATTGATGACCTGTGCATTACCAGCAACATAACCAATACGGCAGCCAGCCATATTGAAGGTTTTTGATAATGAGTTAAACTCGATGCCAACCTCTTTGGCACCAGGTACCGACAGGAAACTGATTTGAGGATTCCCATCATAAATCAATTCAGAATACGCAAAATCATGGACGACTAAAATATTATGTACCCTGGCAAATTCAACTACCTCTTCAAAGAAGACCCTGTCAGCAAGTGCAGTAACTGGATTTCCAGGATAGCTCAAAATCATCATTTTTGTTTTCTGCAAAACTTCCTCTGGAATCTCATTTAGCTGAGGAAGGAAGTTATTTTCCTCCAACAGTGGCATAGGGTAGATTTCCCCGCCAGCAATCGTAACGCTAGCTTCATAGATTGGATATCCTGGATCTGGAACCAGGACATAATCCCCCGGATCAACGATGGCAGTCGCCAAATGCGCAAGCCCATCCTGTGAACCCATCAACTGCAATACTTCTGTTTTTTCATCAAGCTCAACGGAATATCGCTGACTGTAAAAATACTTCACTGCTTCATTAAACTCGGCTATGCCCTTTAATGTGTAGCCGTATTTACCGGGATCCATAGAATAATTCGCCAGTGTTTCCATCACAAATACTGGCGGCTGGAAATCCGGGCTTCCAATGCTTAAGTCGATGACATCCTTGCCATTCATCAATGCAAGCTGCTTCCTGTCTACTACTTCCTGAAAAATGCTCGAAGTCATCTTTCTGATCTTTTCTGATCCGTAAATATTCATGGACAATCCCCTTTACTGTTCAATGATTCATGATGTTCTCATGGAAGTTGATTCCTCTGAATTTTTTAAATATAAAATCGATTATAGCAGTTTCACTTTATCAGTTCTAGGAAAAAATAAAAAAATGAGCTGCCAGGCAGCTCATAAAATAGGTTTTAAATTAAAACAAAAAGTGTGCGATTGGCGCAACAATGATAAGTGTAAGGATTGTTCTCTGTATCCAGATGACCACCAATTTTCTTAAGCTGATTGGAATTTCTGTAGACATTATGCTTGGAATCAGCGCAGAGAAAAAGACAATGGCTGAAACCGAAACGACGCCGATGACAAACTTTGTGACCATAGGGGCTTCTGTCACAAGCATAGCAGGCAGGAACATTTCTGCGATTTCAATAGCAGAAGCCTTGGCTGCCAGCATGGGTTCGGGAATCTGGAGAATCAATGTGAATGGATAGAAAATATAGCCGATAACATCAAACACAGGAGTGAACTCTGCTAAAACCAACCCTAACAAGCCAACAGATAGAATGGACGGTAAAATTCCCATCGTCATAATCATTCCATCGCGCAAGTTATCCAAAATATTTTTGCCAAGGGATGGTGCTTTGTTTGATGCGATCATAGCTTCTGCCCACGCTGTTTTGAACCGATTTTCTGTTACTGGTTCCTCTGGAACGCCTTTGCCCTCATAATATTCGTCACTCACCGTTTTTAATGGACGCAACCTGACCGTGATAGCGGTTACAATAAACGTAACAAAAAGTGTCGTCCAGAAATACGTGTTCCATACTTCCATTAAACCCAGCGTTTTAGCGACTACAATCATGAATGTAGCAGATACGGTAGAAAAGCCTGTCGCAATAATGGTTGCTTCTTTGATTGTATACTTGCCTTCCTTGAACACACGGTTAGTAATGAGCAGTCCGATTGAATAGCTTCCCACAAAGGAGGCAACTGCATCAATTGCTGCCCTTCCAGGTGTCTTCCAGACTGGCCGCATGATTGGCTGCAGAAGCACACCAAAAAATTCAAGCAGGCCATAGCCGACAAGCAATGCCAAGAATACAGAACCAATCGGTACCAGCACTCCAACCGGAATAACCAGCTTTTCATACAGGAAAGGTCCCATGCCAGGTTCAAAGAGCCATGCTGGCCCAACATCAGTCAGCATCATCAAAGCCACAATAACTCCCATAACTTTTAGCAAAGAAAAAACCATAATCGTTACATTCTTGTTCCACGTTTTCCGGTAAAAAGGATAAATGGCACCTAATAAAATAACGATAAATGCATAATACGGAACCGCTGCAGAAAAGGTGGTATTAATCCAGGTCACTAAATGGTCAAGCGGGATCGACGATTTTCCGGCCACAGCAATTGGAACGAAAAACATGAATATGCCAATCGCACTAAACAGAAAAAACTTCAACATACTCAGGTTTGATAATGGTAGTTCAGGCTGTTTGCCAGCCTCAACTTCAGGCGTGTTTTGCACATGATCTCCTCCTTTATTCGATTATTCAGTTTATTTGTAAGAGAGGAGCATGATTTTGCTCTTCTAGTTACCTAAGGAAAATTGTCCTTTTAAATATTTATTCAAGCCTGAATGAAATTATCGTGAAAGGATTCTATTTTTTGCTTTAAATTCAGTCGATTCCTTGTTTTAGCACAAAAAAGGGCTGCCAGAGCAGCCCTTACGTCACTATGTCCGTGTAATAATTTTATCAATAATCCCATACTCCAAAGCTTCCTGTGCACTCATGAAGTAATCGCGGTCAGTGTCCTTTTCGATTTTTTCCACTGGCTGACCAGTGCGTTCTGAGATGAGTTTATTCACATGGTCACGAAGTTTGAGGATTCTTTTAGCGGAAATTTCTATTTCGGTAGCCTGCCCTCTTGCCCCGCCAAGAGGCTGATGGATCATGATTTCGCTATTTGGCAGAGCGAATCTTTTTCCTTTCGTGCCGGCAAGCAAAAGCATTGCCCCAAACGACGCGGCCATTCCGATACAGATAGTGCTGATATCTGGCTTGATGTATTCCATCGTATCAAAAATCGCGAACCCTGCAGTTGTAGAGCCCCCAGGACTGTTAATGTAGATGGAAATATCCTTATCGGGATTATCTGCTTCAAGAAATAACAACTGTGCAATGACACTGTTGGCCACCTGGTCGTTGATCTCATCACCAATCATGATGATACGGTCTTTTAACAATCTGGAATAAATATCGTATGAACGCTCGCCACGGTTAGATTGCTCTATGACATAAGGAATTGTACTCATATCGTTCCTCCCTTTCCTGCTTAAGCAGCCATTCTGAAAGTAGAGAGAGGTGAACGAGAACCTGAATGCAATGACATCTCCGGAACGGATGCAGCAAGCGCCGGAATCTCCTGGATGTTTTCCAAAAGAACGGATGGGTCCTCGGATTGCAGCGATTCGCAAAGTAAGTCTGACAGCAGGATTTCTTCATCATCGCTTAAAACCTGGTCCAGGTCTCGCAGGCTGCTATCCTGATCAAGCCTCTTCCTTGCCCGATGAAGCGCAGCTTTTACGGCCATTTCGGTAGAACCCATCAGCTCGGCAATTTCACGCGACTGAAAACGAAACGCTTCCTTCAAAACCAAAATCACCGCCTGCTTCGGCGTCAATTTGGACAAAAGCGTTTCAACAGTATCGATCACATTCCCTTGAGTGCTCGATCCGAGATTTTCCGGAATCCCCGTCACTTCACGGCCGTTCTTCCTGATTGTATCCACCCACTGGTGATAAGCCATTTTTTTCAGTAAGGCTCCGCTAATCTGTGATGGCTCATAATGACGGATTGCCTTCATTGTCACTTCCTGCAACAGATCATCACCATCCCAGCTGCTCTGGGTTAAAAACCGGCAATATCGCCGCAGGCTTTGATAATGGCCCATGATCCCCGATTCCTTTTCAGTATTCACATTCCTAAGCTTGTCGATCGACATTCTGTTCACTCCTTTGAACCTCTCTGCACCTTAAACGGATTGAGGGAGGGAAAAGATACGGCCTTGTGTTTTTTTTTACTTTTTTCAGTATATGCACATCTTACTTTCGTCTGCCCGACCATTAATACGTTATATTACAGTAATACATACAAAATTAAGCTTGGAAATAAAAATCCACAAGCCACATGCTCAAATCGTCTTATGCTTTTTTCGCCTTAAGTCAGAAAAGAACATTAAACTTATTCCAAACGGCATAGGCATTAAAAAGAAAAGAATCAATCCATAAATTATGTCGCGTTCCATAAAAAAAGAAATAGAGGAAATTAAAAAAATGATGGAAAAAAATAAGGTAACCAACCCCCAAAATAGACTTTTTATTTTCTTGTAAAATCTGCACATTATTTTAATCACCCTTTGACATTTAAATTTTTATAGATAAATAACTTCCACCCTTTATTATGCTATTCCATTTATGCCAAACTCTTGTTTCTGCAGGCTTCTTTAAACTCGGGCTCCGTTATTGCCCTTGTGTTTTTCCCAATTTCGCTTTAATTCAGGACTCGCATGAGGAATTACATAATCTGTTATAACCTGGTTTACCTTTTCTTCACCTACCAGGTTATAAGTAGGAAATTTAATTTTCTTTTTGTTCGCGGTTTGGGCAACAAGGTACTTTAAACTGGAGCCGCCCCATTTAATATCATCGATCTCATTGATTGGAATACTATTTTTTCTTCCTTTTAACATTCCTGATTCAATAGTGAATATAGTTTTCCCAGATAATATTAAACTAATGAGTTTTAACAAAATGGAGCCAGAAAAGATTAACCCGACAATTCCAATGATGCCGATTAAAAAGCCCCTTACGATTCCTGAATCAGGAGCGACTACGAAAAGAACAAATCCTGTTAATAATGTGCCAAATAGTGCAGAGCTAATCATACAGCCGGCTCCAGGAGCTGTATAAACAACTTCCACCCTATTTCCTGTTACTTTTATATTATGTTCATCCATTTTAAGGTCACCTTTCACATCCATATATAATAAAAGCTTACAGAGCTAATCACTTTAGCCTGCAAGCTTCAAAAAAATTTATGCGCCTTTATTGCTCATACGCTTATTCCAGTTCTCCTTAAACTCTGGGGTCGCATATGGAATGACATAATCATTGATCACCTGGTTCACTTTTTCTTCTGGAACGAGGTTATAAGAAGATAACTTGATAGTCTTTTTGTTTGTCGTCTTGATAGCCAGATACTTCAATGAACTGCCAGTCCATTTCATATCCGTGATGTCCTTAATCGGGACTGCCTTGTTTTTCCCCTTGAAATAACCATCTTGGACTGTATATACTGCTTTCCCGGTCAGCAATGCTCTGACAACCTTTAGCACCACTGTACCGAAAAACAGCAATCCAATGCTACCAATGATAATTCCGATAAAAGCCCTAATGAACCCTGATGTAGGGACTATGTAGAATAAAATAAAGAGAGATGCTACCAACAGCGATCCACCGCCAATCAGCATGCAGCCTGCTCCCCCACTTGTATAGACTACCTCTACTCGATCTTCGTAAACTTTTATATTATTTTCTTGAATCTCATTTTCCATATGGCACCTTTTCTAATGACTCTATGACATTTTCTTTGATTAATTGGACGACTTTATTGCTATCGTACTGATTCATATAAAAAACATCCTCATTTTTTTCAATGATCCAGTTATTCTTGCTGTCATTTGTAAATAACACGACGTTCTTTGCTACCGGCTCCTTTTGTTCCGTAAACTCCATGAATAACAGAGTATTTAACATTCCATTTGTTGTTTTAAGAGTTTCATAGAATTCTTGTTTTTCCCCGTGGAGCACAGGAAGTTCAAAAAGTTTTTGGTTATCCTCCAGTGAGTCAAGCAACTGTTCAAATTCTGTCTGGCTTAATTCAAATCCACTGCCGTTACCATCTCCACTAATTCGGTAAAATGCAGAAATTACATCTGCTGCTGTACCTTCAGTTACTTTTTCAAAAACGTGTACCTGCTCATCGAAAAGAAGGGAATGCTGAAGGACCGTCTTCCCGTTAAAATGGAATGAAACAGACTCCTCCCCGCCATCTTCTCCATGACGGGAAGCTTTGACTGATTGGTCTGAGTAATTTAACATGGAGATGACCTCTACCAGCTCTTCCACAAGAGTAAATTTATGATTTTTGTATACCAGCAGATTTTTAGACAAAAGCGAACGGGTCGTAATTTGGAGCAGAAGATCCATTTTTTCATCGTCCAGATCCCCGAAATAAACCTGCTTCAATGCATTTCCATGCTCAAAATATCCTTCATTGTAAAAACAATAAATTAATTCCTCAATAGAAAGTGAAATTTTACTCATCTTATCCTCCTATCCCCCAAAACCAAGGATTGATTTTGCTCCGCTCAATAGACTTGAAGCATGTTCTTTTACATTATTAAAACCATCCTTTACCTTGCTGACACCGGAAGCAATGGCCTCTGTTCCTTTATGAATACCATCTTTAAAGTGCAGGGCTGTTTTATCAACCCATGCAGGAGTTTTATCAGCAATCTTATCGCCAACCCAGCTGCCAATAAAACCGCCGACAGAAGCGCCGACAACTGTGCCTACAGGGCCGAATACACTTCCGACAACCCCGCCTGCTACTGCTCCAGCGACGGAGGTTGCAGAAACAACCGTAGTTTTATATACTGCACTGCCAACCACTTTCGCGTTTTCTTCTTTCAACTTCTCACCGCTATACAAGTTATAATTTTCGGTAATTTTAATCCCTGCACCAATTGTCTCTGCTCCCGCTGTTATTAGTACCGCCAATGCAGCATTTGATTTCCCGAGCCTCAACCCGTTTTTCAATACGCTGCCCGCATTATTTTTAACTGCATTGAGCATCGTTCCGCCTTTGGCATCATCAATAAGCTTGGAAACGCTGTTGCTGAGGCCAGCTATATCTTTCGGAAAATAATTGGCCGCCCGCTTATAAATAAGCTCAGATAACGTTTTTTTGCTAAAGGCCCTGGTAGGGCTGACCATTAGCCGTGCAAGCATATTCATTTTAGAGCTTTCAATTCTATGAATCATACTAGCCATGGGCAACCGCATCTTACCCAGTAAAACATCATCGACTACCTGGAACTTGCGCAGTACTCCATCAATATCCGAGAACCTGAATCCAAGCAAGTGCATGAGTCCTGCCCCGGCAGCGTATTGTGCACCATGCAGGAAATCCACCCATCTGCCGTAGGTATTATTGTACGTTTCATATAAATTACTGGCAAAGTGCCCATCAATTTGTTTCCTTGCCGCTTCAATCGCCTTATTGACAGCGTCTGCCTGACGATTCACTCGGTTTTCCGAATTCGCGTAACGGTCGGCGGATTGAATGGTAAAGGATTTTAACTGCTTCATATGCATTGCGATTCGGTCCGAGGAAGCCGAAGCACGCCGAAATTGACCGCTGATTCCGTTGCGTCCGAGTATTCGTGGATCAATGCTGCTTCTTACCCCGGCAACCTTACTCTGAATGCTTTCAAGACGGCCGATCGTATGGCTCAAGCCTGAAACTGAATTATTAACTGCATTAATGTTAAATACAATTTTTGAAGACAAGGAACTTCACTTCCTGTTAAAAAAAATTTATAAACAACACCAATAGGTTGGCGAAGTTTTCCATACATTTTATTATAATTGAGAATGTTTTTTAATTAAATATTATTACCTAAATATAGGTTTAAAGGATGATTTAACCATATAAAACCAAGGTCTTTTTACCCAACTTTTTCGGTTATTAAACTTGTTTTCTTTGCAAACGTCCAATTCACCAGGAAAATCCCTGTAAAAATCAGTGCTCCTCCGGCATAAACATACCATTCGACGACTTCATCCAGCAGGACCCAGCCTGATAGTACTCCGAAGAAAGGAGCAAGGAATAGGAAAGCACTTGTTTTTCCAGGATCACCTTTATTTATGAGGTAAAACCAGATGGCAAACTGAACGATTGATGCCATGATGGCCAACCATAAGATAATCGCAATGGAAATCGGGTTGATCGCAAGCCTCGGTGTTTCCATTGTAAGCCCCATCAATAAAAGGATGGTGCCTCCAAATAACATCTGGTAGGCGGTCAGCACCCAGACATTGAAGCGGCTTCCCCATTGTTTGATCAGGATGGTGCCAATCGACCATGATACCGCCGCGCCTAGACCGAGAAGCGTTCCAGTGGTCAGCTGCAAATGAAATCCAAGAGTAATGAAAACCCCGAGAAAGCCAACAATCGCTCCTATCCATTGCAGTAGCCTGTAGCGAATCCCTAAAAATATCGTACCCATAAGCACGACCATCAAAGGATTGGTAAAGGTTAAGATCGATGATTCCCCTGCAGTGATTGTACGCAAGCTGAGGAAAATACAGCCCATGACACTCGCTGTTTGCATCAAGCCAATGACGAATATCCTTCCCCAGTCAGCAAGCTTTGCAGGCAACGGATTTTTCCTGACGATCACAGCCATCAATAGTCCGGCAATCGTGAACCTCAATCCAACCAATAATAATGGAGAAACATATGTCAAGCCGATTTTGCCTACTGTAAAAGAAGAGCCCATCAGAAAGGTAGTCGCAACGACTAACACAACAAATAAATATGGATGTATCCTGCTTTCAGGCAAATCAATCCCTCCTAACAATTCCTACTATATTCTTTTTCAATAGGTTGAATTCCTGCATGGTTCTTAAGGTAGCGGTCTTCTAAAAAAGGAAAAAAGCGCATATTAATAACCAATTTGTACTTAAAGGAGAAGATCATCATGAAAAAATACATTTTGCCGCCTTTGCCTTTTTACCAGCAGGTCCTGCCTCCTTATAGACCGGAAACAGGCATGGACCCAGCTGTTTTACCTGTCTATTCAGCAGAAACTCCACAAGCCCCTCCTTTTCTGCCTTACCGGAATATCAGCCGGTTTCCGCGATATCCTTCCTATAACCAGCTCAGGCATGTTTTGCTTCCACAAAATGTCTTACTCAATAAAAGGGGTGAAACATAAATGGCATGGGACAACTCGCGTGAGGATATTAATGTGTATTCACAGGGTGAAGTCGAAAAGTGGGTGTATTCGACCTGCAATATTTGTTCGAACGGCTGTGGGTGCTATATTGCCGTCAAGGACAATAAAATCGTTGGCATAAAAGGAAACAAAAAATATCCTGTCAATCGGGGCAGACTTGGGCCCAAAGGAGAAAATCAGTGGTGGGCGAATAACAGCATTGACCGCTTGACCACGCCGCTGATCAGAAACAGTCAAGGAATTCTGGTCCAGGCGTCATGGGAGGATGCTTATTCGCTGCTTGTTGAAAAGGTGCAGGAACAGCTAAAGGTGAATGGTCCTAAAAGTATTGGATTCTACCATACAGGGCAGGCTTTCCTCGAAGAATACTATACGATTGCCAAAATCATGCGGGCTGGCATCCGAACCCATAATGTCGATGCCAATACACGCCTTTGCACTGCCACCGCTGAATGGTCCCTGATTCAAAGTTTTGGGTCGGATGGGCCCCCAGCCTGTATGGAGGATGTAGACCAGGCAGACGTGATTGTCTTTATAGGACGAAATTCCAATGAAACAAATACGGTTTTATGGGAACGGACCCTGCAGGCAAGGCAACGGAATCATACAAAAATCATTGAAATTGACCCCCGCCTCGATATGAGTTCCCGGATGGCAGACATGAGCATCCGGCCGAAGCCAGGCACGAATGTCGCTTTGCTGAATGGAATTATCCACCTGCTGATCAGTAACGGCTGGATTGATGAAAATTATATTTCTCGCCATACGGTTGGCTTTGAAGAACTGAGGTTTTCTGCCGCCAACTATACTCCTGAAACGGTGGAGAGAATAACAGGAGTTCCGGCTCAAACAGTGATTGACTGCGCCAAACTGATCGGCACTTCGAAAAAAGTTTTAACCATTTTACTGCAGGGTGTCTATCAAAGCATGGATGCGACACCCGCCTCGTCGCTGGTGAATTCTATGCACCTGATAATGGGCAAAATCGGCAAACCAGGCTGCGGCCCTTTCCAGCATGCTGGCCAGCCAAGTGCGATGTCCAATCGCGAAACAGGCGGATCCGGCTTTTATCCTGGTTACCGGAACAGTGATAACCCCCTTCAGCTTAAGGAAATTGCCGATCTGTGGAATGTACCGGTTGAATCCCTACCGGCAGGACCGGAAACTCATGTCATGCAAATGCTCGATATGATGGAACAAGGGACAATCCAGCTGTTTTGGGTTATGTACACCAACCCGGTCGTTTCCCTGCCGAACAGAAGCCGCTTCATTCAGCTATTGAAAAAAGTCTTTTTAGTCGTTCAGGATCCATTCTTAAGTGAGACCGCCGAGTTTGCGGACCTTGTTTTGCCCACAGCGATGTGGGGTGAAAAAGAAGGGACCATGACCAATCTTGAACGCCGCGTCAATGTCTTGAGAAAAGCAGTAGACCCTCCATACCAGCTTCCTTCCGACTTTGAAATCCTGCTTGAGTTCTCAAGAAGAATGGGATTCACGGATCGAAGCGGAAACCCGTTGATCAAATACAACACTCCAGAGGAAGCTTTTAATGAATGGCGGGTTGTCTCCAGTGGACGGCCTTGCGATATGTCAGGCATGACATATGAAAAAATGGAACAATTAGGCGGAATTCAGTGGCCATGTAATGAAAAATACCCGAATGGGAAAGAACGATTATATACAGATGGCGTTTTTAACACACAGCTTGATTATGCAGAGTCTTATGGGCGGAATATGCTGACAGGCAGAGGCAGGACGCGGGAGGAATTCAAGGAGATTGGAGCGAATGGAAAAGCAATCTTATATGGTTTTGATTGGGCCCCTATGACAGAACATCCTGATCAGGAGTATCCATTCTATTTAAATACCGGCCGACTCGTTTATCACTGGCATACCAGGACAAAAACCGGCCGCGCACCGCTTTTGCAAATGAATGCGCCTGAAGGATATGTAGAAATACACCCTGATGATGCAGCAAGATTTGAAATTGCACCAGGAGATACCGTTAAAGTCTCGACAAGGAGAAGTGAAATCTTTGTACCTGCCCGAGTAACAGATACCATCCTGCCTGGCTCTGTCTTCATCCCATTCCATTTTGGCGGTATCAATGAAAAGCAAGCTGCCAATGAACTGACACTCGATACTTGGGACCAGGTATCCAAACAGCCTCATTTTAAAAATGGAGCCTGCAAAATCGAGAAAATCTTCCCGGGAGTGCAGCCGTTATGAATTACTTGTTGGAATCCCTTCTAACCGTGTCTGTTAAAATGTTGAGAAATCTAGACATTTTCGAAAAAGAGATCCGCTCTTACCATGCATATATTTATAGATTAAAAATATTAATCAGGGAATGTATTCAACATATTGAAGGCGCAAAAAAGAATCAGCACAGCCTTGAAAAATTCCGGGAGGACCTCTCCATCCTGTACAGAGAGGCAGATATGATCGCAGAACTGAATACGATTCTGAAACGTACCTCCTCTTTCAATCTCGATTTGGAAGTAAAGAGTCTCGAGCAGCATCTGACCGAGTTTGTTCCACTGGTCGTTCAAATATACGGGAAAAAGCAATCCTTTTTAATCGTGACCCCAGGGTTCCAGCAAAGATCCAATTTGTGGGAGTAGCTCATTTCCCTTACCAATCCTTTACGGGCACATGTTTTCATGGTATGTGACCGTACTTCGGGGCATTTTTGCACAACGGGCACATATTGACCTACTTGTGACCGTCATCCTGATTTTTCTTCCCGCACGGGTACATGTTGGCTAAACTTGTGACAGTCATTCTGATCTTTCTTCCCGCACGGGCACATGTTGACCTAACTTGTGACCGTCATTCCGGTTTTTCCTCCCGTACGGTCACATGTTAACCTAACTTGTGACCGTCATTCGCTTTTTTCTTCCCGCACGGTCACATGATGGCCTAACTTGTGACCGTCATTCCGGTTTTTCTTCCCGCACGGGCACATGTTGACCTAACTTGTGACCGTCATTCCGGTTTTTCTTACCCCACGGGCACATGTTGACCTAACTTGTGACCGTCATTCCGGTTTTTCTTCCCGCACGGTCACATGATGACCAAACTTGTGACCGTCATTCCGGTTTTTCTT
>NZ_JAGGQK010000018.1:0-37801 GCF_018613355.1 Bacillus sp. ISL-35
TACCTCGTTTTCTTGACTGTTTTTCACCTCCAGCACCCGAACCTGTCAACATTACCTCGTTTTCTTGACAGCTTTTCACCTCCAGCACCCGAACCTGTCAAGATCCCCTCGTTTTCTTGACAGCTTTCCACCCCCAGCACCCGAACCTGTCAAGATTCCCTCGTTTTCTTGACAGCTTTTCACCTCCAGCACTCGAACCTGTCAAAATTACCTCGTTTTCTTGACAGCTTTTCACCCTCAGCACCCAAACCTGTCAAAATTACCTCGTTTTCTTGACAGCTTTTCACCTCCAGCACCCAAACCTGTCAAAATTACCTCGTTTTCTTGACAGCTTTTCACCCTCAGCACCCAAACCTGTCAAAATTATCTCGTTTTCTTGACAGCTTTTCACCTCTAGCACCCGAACCTGTCAAAATTACCTCGTTTTCTTGACAGCTTTTCACCTCCAGCACTCGAACCTGTCAAAATCCCCCCGACGCAACACCCCACCAAAACAAAAAACCGTCCAGAGATCATCAAATCCCTGAACGGTTTTCAAATCGAAATCATGCTGCTGGGTTCTCCTTTTATCTTGATGTCTTTACCAACCAGGACGCCGCCTGTTTCTCGTGCTGCATTCCATGTAAGACCGAAATCTTGGCGGTTTACTTTTGCTTCTGCTTCGAATCCCCGTAGACACATCACCCTATAAAGGAGTTTCCTTAAACGGAACCTTAATGAAAGGAAACTGGCATATCAGGGAACAATACAAGTTACATGGGCATTTTACATATTTTACTGCCATGCTCTATCACAAATTATCAAGATTTCTTTAAATTTACCCTTGTAAAACTAACTAAAAACGAATATTATATTTATTGTGCTTAAAAATCGTTCGTATTTTGGAGGAACTCATGTTTAAATTAAAAGAGAACAACACAACCATAAAAACTGAAATGATGGCTGGGCTAACTACCTTCTTTACGATGGTTTATATCGTAGTCGTCAATCCGATCATCCTTGCTGATGCTGGTGTTCCCTTTGAACAAGTTTTCACAGCGACCATCATCGCGGCAGTCATCGGTACTTTGTGGATGGCCTTATTTGCTAATTATCCGATTGCCATCGCTCCGGGCATGGGCCTGAATGCTTACTTTGCCTATTCCGTTGTTGGCAACCATCAGAATATCACTTATGAAACAGCATTTGCCGCTGTATTTATCGCAGGTTTAATCTTTGTCATCCTTTCGCTGACATCTTTCCGCGAAAAATTGATTGAAGCGATTCCTGTCAACCTGAAGCACGGAATCACTGCCGGAATCGGTTTGTTCATTGCTTTTATCGGCTTGCGCCTGACAGGGATCATCACGGCACACCCGACGAACCTGGTTGCACTTGGTGACCTGCATTCACCTTCTGCAATGCTAGCTTTAGCTGGACTTGCCATTACGCTTATCTTATGGGTTCTGAACATTAATGGTGCCCTTTTCCTTGGCATGGTGGCCACGGCCCTCATTGCCTTTTTTACTGGCCAACTGAATTTTAATGAAGGTTTCATGGCGATGCCCTCCCTGCCTGAAGGGATGATTGTCCTGAATCCTTGGACAGCATTGATGGATGTTATCCAAAACAGCTTATATGCTGTCGTCTTTTCTTTCATCCTTGTAACTATTTTTGATACGACTGGTACGATGATTGGTGTGGCCCATCAGGCTGGACTGATGAAAGGCAATTCAATGCCGCGTGCTAGGGAAGCACTGCTTTCCGATTCGATTGCCACTGCTGCTGGTGCCATGTTCGGGACAAGCCCGACGACAGCTTACATTGAATCATCCGCAGGTGTGGCAGCAGGCGGACGTACCGGGCTTACTTCCCTGACAGTAGCGGGGCTGTTCATTCTTGCAGCTTTCTTCGGACCGCTTGTAAGCGCGGTTTCCGGGTTGTCGGCTATTACTGCTCCGGCATTAATCATTGTCGGAAGCCTGATGATGGGAAGCATCTCTAAAATCACATGGGATGAACTTGATGAAGCATTCCCCGCTTTTCTGATTATCCTTAGCATGCCGCTTACATCAAGTATTGCTACAGGAATCGCACTTGGCTTCATTTCCTATCCTCTTTTAAAAGTAGTAAGAGGAAGATGGCGTGAAGTTCATCCGTTACTCTATGTATTCGCAGTGCTGTTCTTTTACCAGCTCGCCTTCCTGCCTCATTAATCTTTTGATATTGGACGAGCCACAACCCGAACCTGCCAAGTGCGGGTTCTTTTTTTATCCGGGATTTTTTTCTCTTCGACCCTAAGATCAAAACGGCAAGGCATTTTATGCTGCCATGGTTCTAACACTTGTCTTTCCACATAGAAATAATGGGAGACGGACAGGGCTGGTGATCAAAGATGAAAGGGAAATTACTTGCTGTACTCGTGGGAAGCTTAATGCTTGGGGTAGGAGTGAATGGATTTTTAGTCCCCCACCACCTCCTGGATGGCGGTATGATCGGGATTGGGTTGATCATTCATTATTTTTATGGTTTTCCTGCAGGTCTCACGATGAACCTCCTGAGCTTACCTCTATTCTTATTGGCATGGATACTGGAACGAAAATACTTTTTTCATAGCTTGTATGGTTTGTTGGCGTCAAGCTTGTTCATTGATTTATTCGTACCAGTGAAACGCGCAATACACTTAGGCATTTTGCCAAGTGCATTCATGGGAGGTATTTTGGTAGGCTGCGGAATAGGCTTGATGCTTCGTTATGAAACAAGCACCGGCGGAACGGATTTATTTGCCCAATTGATTCATAAATTTTTTCCTCTTAATGTCGGAATCTTGATTTTCATAATTGATGGAATAGTGGTTTTGTCAGGACTGAAGGTGATTGGGATGGAAAAATTCATTTTTTCCCTGCTCACCATAACCTGTGCAGGATTTATGACATCGTTGTGCGTGATTAAGCGACGAATCGTTTACTGATTTTTTTGTTGGGAATTGACTTAAAAACTTTTCCGTTGATCGCTTTGTAATCACAATAAAAAGCCAGCCACAACATACTTGGCTGGCTTTTTTTGCATTATTAAGCTTCCACTTCGATTTTCTGATTCATATCTGTATAGACAGCAGAATCGATTTCCTTTGTAATTCTGCTTGTAAGGATACCTGATGTCATCGATCCGCTGACATTAACTGCTGTGCGTCCCATATCAATCAATGGCTCAATTGAAATCAGCAAGCCGGCAAGACCGACTGGCAGGTTCAATGCAGATAGTACGAGCAATGCGGCGAAAGTGGCCCCGCCCCCAACACCTGCGACACCGAAGGAACTGATTGCCACGATGACAATCACTGTCACCAGGAATGATGGTGATAATGGATCGATTCCTACTGTCGGCGCAATCATGACTGCCAGCATTGCAGGATAAATTCCGGCACAGCCGTTTTGGCCGATTGATAGGCCAAACGATCCGGCAAAGTTCGCGATTCCCTCTGGAACACCAAGTGAGCGCTGCGTTTTGATATTCAATGGCAATGCCCCTGCACTCGTCCTTGAAGTGAAGGCAAATGCAAGCACAGGAAATGCTTTTTTAACATAAGTGACCGGATTTAATCCAGCAACCGTCAATAATAGCAAGTGGATGATGAACATGATGGCTAGAGCAACGTAAGATGCGGCTACGAACTTACCCAATTTCAGGATTGCATCGAAATCACTTAAGGCAACTGTCTTGGTCATGATGGCAAGAACACCATACGGAGTCAGCCTCAGGATCAGTGTCACAACTCTCATGATGACTGCATAAAAAGCATCCACAATCTTCGCGAACAGCTCTGCCTGTTCAGGAGACTTCCTTCTGACTCCAAGGAAGGCGATTCCAATGAATGCTGCGAAAATCACGACAGATATAGTAGACGTTGGTCTTGCTCCTGTGAAGTCCAGGAATGGATTGGCTGGCAGCAGATCGAGAATTTGCTGTGGCATTGTGCGTCCCTCAATCCCGCCATATGTCTCTTCCAGTGAAGCTGCACGCGCCTGCTCAGCATCTCCCTGCGTGATTTGGACAGCTTCGAGATCGAAGCCAACAGCAGTGGCAATCCCCACAGCAGCCGCCACAGCCGTGGTACCGACCAGCAGGCCAAGGATAAGCGTGCTGATTTTCCCAATATTATTGGTCAGTTTCAGCTTAGTAAAAGCCGTAAGAATGGAAATGAACACAAGCGGCATGACAACCATCTGCAGGAATTTCACATATCCGCTGCCAACGATTGAAAACCAGTCCGCACTCTTGGTGATGATTTCGGAACCTGCCCCATAAATCCATTGCAGTGCGAAACCGAAAATAATCCCGATTCCGAGCGCAATGAATACTCTTTTTGAAAAAGATACATGCTTTTTTTGCAAGTAAAAAAGAACAGCTATAATACCCAGCATGATTGCAATATTTAATATCACTAATCCAGTTGTCACTCATTTCCCCTCCTATTTTATCAATATCGAATAATATAATACATGTATTCTGATATGTCAACTCGGAATTAAATTTTTCTCCTCCTTTTCCTAAAATTTATATAGTATACTTTATGACTGTGTCTAGGGTTCCATGCCATACAAATAAATTTAAAAAGGGTGTCCGCCTGATGATTCCCCAGGGACACCCTCTTCACCTATGTCTGCTATCTACTTCAAATCTTCAACGAGTTTTTCTATTTCGCTCCTGTTATTTTCAAATCCGATCAGGACTTTTTTATTTTTCAAGAACAGCAGCTTTGTGTTTGTAAAAATGAATGCTGGAACAATTACAGTCCCAGTCATCTCTTTAAGTTGCTTTTCCTTTTCAGGTTCATTCTGGACATTGATTTCTTCATAAGGTACATGGTTAAGCGAAAGAAACTCCTTCGCCTCCTGGCAGTCTGTTCACATTGGCCGGGTGAATAGTATTAATGCGTTTTTTGACATTTCCTTCCCTCCTAAAACCATACTCTTAACGGTATTATATATTCAAAAAGTTAAGCCAATCCAATATTTAGCCTAGAAAGGCTTTCTTTAACTAAATTCCTGTAACACTACATTAAACATAAAAAATCCTCAACAACATTCCTTTTTATGTTAAAGTAAAAGTAATATATCCGAATAATTTGTCTTTTTAAACGGGGCTTTAGCCCACTTGATGACTGGGGATTTAAAATATGGACCTTTTAACAGTTCTTGTATTGAATCTAATCTTCATCCTGATCACTACATTTGTATTCCAATACATTATCATCAACAAGTTTAAAACATTATATCAAAGGCACGCCAAACCGTTGATTGTCTTATTGGCAGGAAGCCAGATCGTTTTTTGCATGACTTTTACCCTGATGATCAACCGTGATTTCATTTTTGATTTACGATTGATTCCTGTAGTCGTCGGAGGCCTTTATGGCGGCCCGATTGTAAGCATCCTCCTTTTCATGGTTGTGGGTTTGGTAAGGATTCCATTGGGAGGCGATGGTGTATGGGTCAACTTTTTCAATATGCTGACCATCACCGTTTTCACTTCATACATATCATTAAAATTTCGGAGTTTCCCTCTTGCTAAAAAGCTTTATACAGTAGTGGCTGTTGCTATTTCCTATACCCTCCTCATTTTCCTGATGAAAGCGGCAGTTTTTAAGAACCCTAATGACATTCAGTTTATGGTCATATACGGAGTAACTCTGACAGTGGGAATATTTATTATTGTTTATTATATTGAAATCATGAAGCAAAATCTTGTTTTACATAATGCTGTAATCAAATCGGATAAAATTGAAGTCGTTTCCCAGCTGGCTGCAAGTGTCAGCCATGAGGTCCGCAATCCCCTGACCGTTACCAGAGGTTTTTTACAGATGCTGAAGGATCCATCCATAGAGGAGGAGAAACGCCTCTATTATTTGAATACTGCTATCGATGAACTTGATCGGGCGGAGACGATCATAAAAGATTATCTCACTTTTGCCAAACCGCAATCCGGGACAGCCTCATCCATCTGTGTGAAGACAGAGATTGAAAAAGCTCTTGAACTCATCATTCCATACGCCAATCATTTCTCGGTCAGCATAAAAAAGGATTTGATGGAGGGAATGAATATTTCCGGGGAAGCTTCTAAATTCCATCAGTGTATATTGAATATCATAAAAAATGGCATAGAAGCTATGCCAAACGGTGGGGACCTCGTGATCAGCTGCAGGGAAACCGAAGGCAGGCAGGTTACCATTTCTATAAAAGATACAGGCTGCGGCATGACCCCCCAGCAACTGGCCAGGCTTGGTGAGCCTTACTTTTCCACCAAGGCTGAAAAAGGCACCGGACTCGGCATGATGGTCGTTCACAAAATCATTGATGAAATGAACGGCAGGATCGAGGTAAAAAGCAAATTGGAACAAGGAACTATTTTCAAAATTGATTTGCCATTATACGATACGGAAAAACGGGAGATATAATCATCTCCCGTTTTTTAATCTTCTATTAAGTTAAGGACTGGCACGTCTCTTTCCAATTCCGGTTCAGATTTTGAATAGACCCTTGCCATCTTTGTTTTCTCGTCAACATGCTGGATAATGACGGGAGTGCCATCATATGTCACATTGATTAAATCCGCTGACTCAACAATTTCCTTTGCCCGGCCAACATTCATTCTGAGTCCCTCCTTCTTGATAACAAACATAATTTATGCGTAATCATGTCATGCTATCCAAGAATCCGACTCAAACATTAAATCTTGAAGTTCAGTTTGATCACATTCGCTTTTCTTAAGGTTTCATAGATAATCACAATGATTGGTCCAATAAAAATACCCGCTATCCCCAGCAGCTTCAGGCCGATGTACATGCTGATCAAAGAGGCAAGCGGAGAAATCCCAAGGCTGGAAGAATAAATTTTTGGCTCTATCACCCTTCGGACAACAGTGATGACGAAGAACAGGATAATCAAACCGATCCCGAGAAAATTGTTATCCTGAAGAATCGCAATGACAGCCCATGGAACCAGTACCGAACCTGTACCGAGAATGGGCAGGATATCAACTGCCACAATTAGCAGTGACAGAAGGCCGGTATACTTCACCCCTAAAATACTCATACCAGCCATTGCCATTACAAAGGTGACAAAACTCAGGATGATCTGCGCTTTTAAAAATCCGATTCCCGCCTTGTTTAACTGGCTGCCGACTAGAAAAACCTTTTGCCGGGTTTGTTCCTTCAAGTGGGACTCAAGTTTCAATTTCAGTCTGGGAAGTTCAAGACTGAACAAGAATAACGCGATTAAATACACAAGAAATTCAATCATGAATCCAGGGATAGCCGCAAGCAGATTGATAATGCCTGCAACGGCTTGCTGAAGAAAAGAATCGAGTGCATTAATGTTTTTTTCAATTGTCTCCTCAATTTGAGCAATGACTTCAATCGGGAAATTTTTCGAGTAGAATTCCCATTTATGCATCAATGGCAAGATTGCTGTCCTGTAAATGTCCCTTACAAAAGTTGGCGTCTTTTCCGATAATGATACTGCCTGGTGTGCGATAATTGAGACAAGATTATATCCAATCACTCCTAGCAGGAGAACAAAACCAAGGAACACAGCGATCACTGCCTGGAGTCGCTGAAATGAAAATCTTTTCATGATCCACTGAACCGCTCCTTCAAGCATGACTGCAGTCAGGAAGGCAAAAATGAGCGGCAGGCTGTAAGGAACAAGAAGGATGATGACTGCAGCAGCCACTCCAACCGTTAACCATTTTTTCCACATAATCTATACTCCCTTTTAAAAAACTAAATCTGGAATAGCTTTAAAATTACTATAAACCATCTTGGCCTTGACTGCTATTTTTTCCGTCAGAAATTTTGTTTCTCCCTTTTGCAGGGTATAAAGGTAAAAATGATTAGTGAGGAGATTTTATGGAGGAACAATTCAATTTTTCGAGCCCGCTGGAAAATGATTTCTTTCAGCAGCCCACCCTCGATTTGGCTGCTTCCCTGCTGGGCTGCATCCTTGTAAAAGAAACCGAAGAAGGGACAGCCGCCGGAATCATTGTCGAGACGGAAGCCTATATCGGCCCGATGGATCAGGCAGCACACAGCTATAATAATCGCAGGACACCTAGGACTGAGATCATGTTCCATCAGGCTGGATTGGCCTATACGTATGTCATGCACACCCATACCCTATTCAATGTTGTCAGTGGAAAGGCAGGCAATCCAGAGGCTGTGTTAATCCGGGGAGTGGAACCATTATCAGGTTTGGATTTAATGGTCAAACGACGGGGCATGCCGGAATCAGCCAATCTCACCAACGGTCCAGGGAAGCTGACAAAAGCGCTCGGGATCAATATGTCAGATTACGGACATCCTTTAACGAAGGAACCACTTTTCATTGCACCGGGATTCGTACCAGATAGCATTTCGTCAGGCAAAAGAATCGGCATCGATAACTCCGGAGAAGCAAGAGACTATCCATGGCGGTTCTGGATCACCGGCAACCGCTATGTTTCCCGCCACCAGAAGACCGAAAAAACATTTCTTAATAATGGAGGATCAAAATGAAAAAGAAAGCGATATTCTTGGACCGGGACGGGGTCCTGAATGAAGTACTATCTCACCGGGTAAAATTCGTCAACTCACCGGAAGACTTGTACCTGCTTGAAGGTGCAGCCGAAGCCGTGGCGGAACTGAGCAGAGCCGGTTATGAAATTTTTGTTGTCACAAACCAGGGTGGCGTCGGTCTGGGATTTTTAAAAGAAAAACGCCTACACGAAATTCATGACACCATGATTGAGATGATCAAGGAACACGGCGGCCATATCAAGGAAGTTGCCTATTGCCCTCACAAACCAAAAGCCGGTTGCGAGTGCCGAAAACCGAATGCCGGCATGCTACTGGACCTCGCCAGCAGGCATGACATCAACCTGGAAGGAAGCGTCATGGTCGGCGATCACGAACGCGATATTGTAGCAGGAAAAAAAGCCGGCTGTAAAACCGTCTTTATTGGCACCGAAGAAACAAGTGCAGACCAAAAAGCCCCTTCACTTCAGGCAGCTGTTCCATTCATTCTTGAACTTTTAAATGAAGAATAACTTACAACGATAAAACCGCTGCCATTGAAAAACTGGCAGCGGTTTTGAATTTGCCACATCATATTTGCCAGGCAATTGGGGGTATTGCAAACAGAAATTAAGATAGACTTTCTGTTTCAGGAGCAGGTTTTAGGTTAACTGCTATTTATGTGACCGTAAACTGGGTTTTGCTCTGTTTTCGGGCATATATTTCTTCTTTATGTGACCATAATCAGGGATCCGCTCCCTTTTCGGGCACATTTTACAGTTGGATAAACCCATTCCTATCCCAAAATCGACTAATCTGCGGGAAACATAATCCTATACCGAGGCCTCCATCAAGAAGCAGTCACCTTCGTCAATGTTCGCCCGAGTTCGAGTGCCCGCCGATTAATATTCAGCAGAGAATGTTTTTCAGGGGCAAGCACTTTTTTCAATGCTTCCAGGATCGATTCATCAGGCAGGATTCCCGTTTCCTCCAAAAATGCACCCAGTAGGATCATATTGGCGACTTTTGGGTTGCCAAGCTCATTGGCCTTGTCTGTTGCGTTGATATTTAACACCGTGATATCGGTTCTTTCCGATTTTTTTGAAATTAATGAGGAGTTTACAATGAGTAATCCTCCGGCTCTTACCACTGGCTCAAATTTTTCATAAGAAGGATTATTCAGGACAATAGCTGTCGTCGGCCTTGAAACAAGCGGCGAGCCAACCTGCTGCTCGCTGACAACGACTGCACAGTTTGCGGTACCACCCCGCTGCTCAGGCCCGTAGGAAGGAAGCCATGATACAAACTTTCCCTCTGTCATTCCGGCATAGGCAATCAATTGGCCCATCGACATGACCCCCTGGCCGCCAAAGCCGGCAATCAGTATTTCTTCCATCAGCGAACATCTCCCTTTTGGATATCCTTATACACACCGAGAGGATAAGCAGGAACCATATTGTCCTTGATCCAATCTAGTGATTCATTCGGGTCCAGCCCCCAGTTTGTTGGACAGCTTGATAGAACCTCGACCATCGAAAAGCCAAGCCCTTGCTGCTGTGTTTCGAACGCTTTGCGGATTGCTTTCTTTGCTTTGATAATATTCGGGACATCATGTGAGGAAACCCGTTCAATATAAGCTGTGCCATCCAAAGTTGAGAGCATCTCACTAACTCTGATCGGCAGCCCCTGAATACTCGCATTCCGGCCAAAAGGAGTTGTTGCCGTTTTTTGGCCGATCAGGGTGGTCGGCGCCATTTGTCCGCCTGTCATCCCATAAATCGCGTTGTTGACGAAGATGACGGTAATTTTTTCTCCCCGCGCTGCCGCATGGACAGCTTCTGCAATCCCAATCGACGCCAGGTCGCCATCCCCCTGATAGGTAAAAACAAATCGGTCTGGAAGGACACGCTTGATTCCGGTCGCTACTGCAGGAGCCCGGCCATGTGCTGCCTGTGTCATATCACAATTGAAATATTCATAGGACAGTACCGAACAGCCTACCGATGCCACTCCGACCGTATCCTCGAGGATGCCCATTTCTTCCAGTACTTCCCCTACCATCCTATGGATGATTCCATGGGTGCAGCCAGGACAATAATGTGTCTGGGTATCCGTCAGCCCCGCTGTTTTCTCGAACACCGTTTTCATCGTCATACCTCAACACCCCCGGCCAGCTTGATGATTTGATCATAGATTTCTTCCTGCGTCGGCACTACTCCGCCTGTCCGGCCGAAAAATGAAACTGGAGACCTGCCGTCGACAGCCAGCCTGACATCCTCGACCATTTGGCCAGCACTCATCTCAACTGATAGAAAGCCCTTCACCCGGTCACGAGTCTCCACAAACGGCAATTCAGGGAACGGCCATAAAGTAATTGGGCGGATCATGCCGATTTTCAGTCCGTCTTTCCGCGCTTTGTTAATCGCATTCATGGCAATCCTGGCAGAGGTTCCATAAGCCGTTACGATATAATCAGCATCCTCAGTTTCATATGTCTCAAATCTGACTTCATTTTGCTGAATCAGCGCAAACTTTTTCTGAAGATGTTCATTGCGTTTTTCCAGGGCATCCGCATTCAATTCGAGTGAAGAGATGATCCTTGGCTTGCCGTCCCCGCGGGTTCCTGTCGTCGCCCACTCCTTTTGTTCCGGCTCCCTTTCTCTCAGCTCCTTGAACTCGACTGGCTCCATCATTTGTCCGAGCATGCCGTCGCCAAGCAGGATGACAGGCGTGCGATAGCGGTCGGCAATATCAAATGCTGCTTCTGTCAGGTCAATGATTTCCTGTAAAGTTGAAGGCGCCAGGACTGGTGTGTGATAATCGCCATGCCCTCCGCCCTTTGTTACCTGGAAATAGTCCGATTGGGCCGGCTGGATGTTCCCAAGCCCGGGACCGCCGCGCACAACATTCACGATTAGCGCCGGCAGTTCTGCCCCAACAAGATAGGAGATGCCCTCCTGCTTCAGGCTGAAACCAGGGCTTGAAGAAGACGTCATCACGCGAACTCCGGTTCCTGCCGCGCCATAAACCATATTTATCGCAGCCACTTCACTTTCCGCCTGTAAAAATAACCCGCCAACCTCGGGAAGCCTCCTTGCCATATAGGCAACAAGCTCACTCTGCGGGGTAATCGGATAGCCGAAAAAATACTTGCAGCCCGCATGGACAGCAGCTTCGGCGATCACCTCATTACCCTTCATCAATACTTTCCCCATTGTCATCTCTCCTTTGTTACACAGATTTACGAACCTTCTCAGGCCTATAGACAGTGATCACAGAATCCGGACACATTTGCGCGCATTTTCCGCAACTGATACAGTTCTCCTGATCCGTGACGACGGCTGGCCGGTATCCCTTTTCATTCAAGTAATCAGCCAGATAGATCACATTTGTCGGACAAGCATTCACGCACAACTTACACGATTTGCAGGTCTCTTCGTTAAAAACAACTCTCTTCTCCACTGCTTTTGCCCTCCTTTACATTTCCCACGGCAATTTTAAATACCTGGAGATCACTTTCACTGGGGCTGCCCACTCAATATCGACAGCTTGTTTTTCTAAATGCTGCGGCAGTACCGTGTACACCAGTGGAATCCCCAGCTGATCTGATAGAGCCATACTCAGTTTCAAGCCATTCGCTACATCCTGAACCGTGGTTTCATTTCCAACATTTGAATTATTGATTATACCGGTAATCCTCAGTCTTGAAGCTTTTTCAATTTTCTTTAACGTATCCATTGCACCTTCCAGATTGCTGACATAAGGCCGGTTGGCATTCAGGACAAAGAGTACCTCTGGCTTCATCTCATTCCACTCGTTGTAAAATTGGCCCAGTGCTGTCGCACCATCCTTATCCCCGCCGGCATCGACGATCAGCTTATATGCCGGATCATAAATCACCCTGCTCAAATCACCGGGAACAATCGGTAAATCCGCAGCAGCTAGCCTTTCAGCAGGTGCGATCAATTCAATCCCTTTTTCTAAAAAAATGTCCCTCGCATCCCTGGCACGATAATACGGATTAACTATATCAAGATCGGCTACTGCGACTCTATCCCTTTTCCTTGCTGCATCTATCGCCAGATTGATTGATAGTTCGGTCTTGCCGCTGCCGAAATGGCCGGTAATGATGGTAATATCCGCACCTAGCTTCACGGCTCCACCCCCTTTTTTGAAAGCGTTTTCATTTACCATTATAGTAGCTTTTTTTTCTCTTCTCTTTGACAAAAGTCACGTTTTCGATAAAAAAGGAGTTCATGATGAACTCCTTTTTTATCATTCTTATATTGCGAAACTCAGGACGACCTTTTGCGGCATGTCCTGTTCTTCGTATACATCTTTTCTCAATCTCTCACATGAAGGCATTTCATAGGAAAAATCCTGCACTGCTTCAGGAATCAATCCGTCAGCTTTCAATGTTTCAAATACCCTCTGCATTGCATCATCCGTATCCAGGCATTCATCTGAGCCTTCATATTTAAAACAATCTACACATGTCTCCACGATATTTGCGTCAACCTGCTCCTGAGTGAAAACCAGTTTTGCGCCAGCCATTTTTTCCACTTCGCGATTTTCCAACTCAATAATCGTCGTTACGTTCATTATTGGCACCTCCGTTTGGATTACACTATCATTATAGTAAGTTGTCATCCAAACAGGGGTGTTTTGCCGATTAGTTCATTTTTTATTCACATATTTCATTCAAAAAGTTGTCAAAACTCCGTAATGGCAGGACTTTCGATACCAGCGCAGGGATTACTCCATCGCATCAATTTCAACCAAGTCCCATGGAGTTATCATCCCGATCGGCTTTTCTGAAGGCTTTCCAGTTTCAGTAATCAGAACGGCTTCCAGTTTCCTGCTTTCCAAATGGTATTTTTCAAAAATATCTTCAACGGTGAAAATATCCGAATCCTTTGCCGCAAATTCAACGAATCTTTGTGAATGAAGATACTCAAGGTCACTGATATTACTGTCTTCGAGCGCCTTTCCGCCCTCCAGCAAATTTCCCGCGAGCCACTGCGCTATACAATTCGATGTCAGCAGCCATTTAAAGCCATTTTCATCATAAACGGGGAATTGCGAATAAGCTCTTTTCTGGATGATTTTCAAAACATCGATCAAGCCGGTTTCTTCGTGAAAATAGAACACAGGCCTCGTCGCAATCTCCAACGCATTTTTCGGATCAGATACCTGGCTGGCAATCATTTCGATTTTCTCCACTACTTTTTCATGTGGTTCAGCTATGTAAAAATCAAGCGCAATTTTATCGTGGACAAGTGAATTCCTTAGCCGGCCGTACATTTTTAAATCATGATAGTACTTCCGGATAATGGAATGCTTCGCATAATTGACCCTCAGCAGTTCTGAATACTTATCTGTCGTTCCATTCCGCGTAATCCTCTGCAACCATGAATGAATTCGGTTGAAAGCCACTTCAAATCTCTCTGAACGCTTCTCATTTTGGATAATCGCCAATTTTATTAACTCCTTTTCAAACGATCTTACAAATTCCATTGTATTTATAGGGATTTTCTCCTATTATATCGTGAATTTAGGGATTAAGTTTTTGAATTCCGCGAAATTGAATGATTTTTCCGCGATATCTACCTGTAATTCCGCGAAACAACCATCTAATTTCGCGAATTTCCACCATAATTCCGCGACTTGGAAAACAGTATCTAAATTTGACAGCCCACTTCCAGAACATTTAATGTCCTCCTGCTAATAATCAGAAAAAATCAAATAGATAAACTTCCGGAAATCCAATTGACCTAGAAAAAAATAACTGATACTATCTCTAGTATTATTTAAATCTATCATTATTCCTTGTATATGTTCGAGAATATGGCTCGAACGTTTCTACCATGCTACCGTAAAAGGCGTGACTACAAGGGACTTACATATTTGCCACTCTTTTTTGGCATCTATTTGTCCTTTGTGGTACTCCGGCAGCATGCACTGCCGGAGTTTTTTATTTTCCAAAAAATAACAACCAGGAGGACAGCACATATGAAAAATTTTTTCCAATTCGCAGAACGAAACACCAGTTATAAACAAGAGTCTCTTGCCGGGATTACGACGTTCTTGTCGATGGCGTACATTCTTGTCGTCAACCCGATGATCCTCAGCCAGGCTGGCATGGACAAGGGAGCCGTTTTTACAGCTACCGCTCTTTCCGCCATCATTGGCTCTCTGCTCATTGGCCTGCTTGCCAATTTTCCAATTGGAATCGCTCCAAGCATGGGCTTGAATTCCTTTTTCACTTTTAGCGTCAGCATCGGGATGGGTGTTGAATGGGAGGTCGCTCTTACCGGCGTCTTTATTGCGGGAGTCCTGTTTGTCATCCTCAGTCTTTTGAAGATCCGTGAAAAAATCATAAATGTCATCCCACAGGACTTGAAGCATGCCATCGCAGCGGGAATCGGCTTTTTCGTCGCCTTCATCGGCCTGAAAAATGCTGGAATCATTGTTGGCAGTGAAGCGACATTTGTATCGATTGGCAACCTCACATCGGGACCGGTATTGCTTGCTTTGTTCGGCTTCATCATCAGTGTGGTCATGATGGCCCGCGGTGTCAGCGGCGGGATTTTTTACGGAATGGTCATTGCCACGATCATCGGGATTTTTACAGGCCTGATTGAAAAACCTGATGCTGTTATCGGCACGGTTCCAGACATCTCACCTACTTTCGGTGTCGTTTTCAACCATTTGGGCGATATTTTCTCACCAGATGTGCTGGCTGTCATTTTCACTTTCCTTTTCGTTGCATTCTTCGATACGGCTGGTGCGCTGATTGCGGTAGCGAGTCAGGCTGGATTGATGAAGGATAATAAAATCCCGAATGCAGGTCGTGCCCTGCTTGCAGATGCTGGCTCGGCGGTTGCCGGTGCTGTACTTGGCACATCAACAACAGCATCATTCGTTGAATCATCTGCGGGGATTGCAGTCGGGGGCCGCACGGGTTTCACTTCCGTGATTATTGCGGCCTGCTTTAGCGCCGCCTTGTTCTTCTCCCCTGTACTATCCGTGATCACGCCGGAAGTTACCGCACCGGCCCTGATTATCGTTGGTGCGCTGATGGCAACTGAAATCAGCAAGATTGACTGGAGTAACCTTGCCGTCATCATTCCTTCGTTCGTGACGATCATTATGATGCCGCTCACTTTCAGTGTCGCAACAGGGATCGCGCTTGGTTTCATTCTTTACCCGTTGATGATGCTTGGCATGGGCAAATCCAGAGATGTCCACCCAATTATGTATGTCCTTGGATTCCTGTTTGTCGGTTATTTTATATATGTATAGCAATGTAAAGCCCGCAGCTATTAAGTTTGCGGGCTTTCTTTTTTAAAAAGGAATCAGCCCTGCACAGGCTGATTCCTTTTAAATTATGTTCTATTCATTTACCCATGCCAAGCCGATAGTGCCTTGGCCAGTATGTGTGCCGGCAACCGGACTGAATGTAGTCGTTGTAAAAGAGATTTCCGGGAAACGCTGCTGAAGTTCTGCCTGCCATTCGTTTGCCAATTGCTGCACATTTCCATGAATGACACTCGCTTCCTTTACATTGGCAGAGGCCTCCTCTAAAATTTGGAACAGGCGCTCCTTCACTTTTCTTTCTGTCCTGATTTTATCAAACAGAACAACCTTCCCATCATCGAACCTGACGATCAGCTTCAGTTTGATCAAGCTGCCGATGATCACCTGGGTAGTCGACAGGCGGCCGCCTTTATGCAACTGCTCAAGGCTACCCGGCGCCATATACAGATTGGCCTTGTCAGGCAGCGTCCTTAAATAGGATACGATTTCATCATAGGATTTGCCTTCTTTTTGAAGCTCAATCCCCTTTTCAACCATGCGTCCCAATGGAAAGGAACCAATTTTCGAATCGATGACATCCACCTTGAAGTCCACCATGCTGGATGCAGCTACTGAAGATTGGTAAGTTCCTGTAAGGGCACTTGAAGCGTGGATCGCAATCGCATGCTTGTATTGCTCCTTAAGCTTCTGGTAAAGTTCCACAAACTCGCCGATCGCGGGCTGCGATGTTTTAGGCAGTACCTTTGATGCCGCAAGCTTTGGATAAAAATCCTCGGCTGTAATATCAACGCCCTCCAAATAGGATTCTTCGCCAAAAATAATGCTTAAAGGTACAACATATATATGATTTTCTTTTATGAATTCTTCAGATAGTGAAGATGTACTGTCGGTTACCCATGCAATGTTATTTAATGTCGTCATGTTCTCTCCTGTTCTCCGTCTAAAATATATCGATGAATATGCTTACATTTCCCATGATATATGAAGTTCACTTATAAAACTATTAGTAATTTTTAAGAATACAATTTATTTGTTAGAAACTATAAAAAAGTTAATAACATTGACACATGTTTTTACTTCCGGCCCAACGGGAACAATGGTATAAACTCGACCGGGAGGAACTCGTTCCATGGACCCTTATATCTATGCTTTATATTCCCTCATCTACTTAATTTTATTCCTGTGGGGTTTAAAAGCTTCAATCAAATACGGATTTTTCAGGTGGATGAATGTGCTTTTACTCGTAACGTTTGGACTGGTATATGACAATTTGATTCTTGCGTTTGGAAGCATGATTGGCGAAGGCTCTTTTTTAAAAAACATGAACCTTTTGCGTTTTTGGTTTCATGCCCTTTTCACTCCATTACTGATTATGTTTTCCTGGGCCGCAGCCAGTGAGACGGCCACCTCATGGTTAAAAGGGCGAGGCGGGTTGCTTGTCGCTGGATTCCTCACACTGGCCATGGTCATTTCTGAACTTGTTCAAAACACGATAGGTCTGAAGTTGGAGCCAGACCACTCATATGGAGTGTTAAGCTATGAATCTTCAGGCTCCCATGGTCCGCCAATCATGATCATAGGCGTTACAGCCGCTTTGCTTATTGCCGGCATCACCCTTTGGAAAAAAAGGAAGTGGAAATGGATGGCCATCGGTGTCATCCTAATGGGAATCGGCAGTGCTGTTCCCATTCCATTGGAAAGCGATGCAGCGACCAACGGTTTTGAACTGATCCTCCTCATCTCACTATGGGCTACACAGACATTTCTAGAAAAGAACCAGGCCGTGAAGGTGGCCTGATTGCTTTAGAATAATCTCTTGATTTCCTCCGCTGTTAACTGTTTGCCTGCCGAGACTACTTTTTCATCAATGACCACAGCGGGGGTGCAATTTGCGACATACTTTTCGATTTCCTTCCTATTTTCGATCTTTTCAACAATAGCCGCGACCCCCGCTTCCTGGATCGCTAAATTAATATTATCCTCAAGAACCTTGGATTTTTCACAACCCGTTCCCAACACTTTAATGATCATGTCCTTTCCCTCCTTCTGATACTGTATAAAGTGAATCTACCCCATTCCTGAAAATGAAAGACTCCTACGGGCAGATTTTTGTGTTTTGAAACAGGTATTTGGCCGAGATCAGGTTCTGAATTTGACAGCTTGTACCGCATTTGCTTTGTACCTGTCAAAATAACCGCAGGTTCTTGACAGCTTTCACTGTCAACACCTCTAACCTGTCAAAATTACGAGGCTTTCTTGACAGCTTTTACTGCTAACACCCGTAACCTGTCACAATAACCGCACTTTTTTGACAGCTTTTACTGCTAACACCCCCAACTTGTCAAAATAACGGCACTTTCTTGACAGCTTTTACTGCTAACACCCGTAACCTGTCAAAATAACGGTGCTTTCTTGACAACTTATACTGCTATCACCTCTAACTTGTCAAAATAACGGTACTTTCTTGACAGCTTTTACTGCTAACACCCCCAAGCTGTCAAAATAACGCCACTTTCTTGACAGCTTTTACTCACAACACCTCCAACCTGTCAAAATAACAGCTGGTTCTTGACAGCTTTTACTGCTAACACCCGTAACCTGTCAAAATAACAGCACTTTCCTGACAGCATTCCCTCCCAGCACCCGTAACCTGTCAAAATAACGACACTCCTTCCCCCCCAAACAGTCCCTTCAATTCCAATTACTTTTTAGATATCCCTAAATGTGAGAAAATAGAAAAGTATTAATTTGAAGAGGAGGCGCATGGGATGCCAAAAAATCTCCAGGATACAACTACATTACATAACGGAGTCAAGATGCCTTGGTTTGGTCTTGGCGTGTTCAAGGTGAAGGAAGGTTCAGAAGTTGTTGAGTCTGTAAAAGCTGCCCTTAAGAATGGGTATAAAAGCATCGATACAGCTGCGGTCTATAAGAATGAGGAAGGCGTAGGACAGGCGCTTAAAGAAGCTGATGTTTCTCGTGAGGAGTTGTTTATCACGACAAAGGTGTGGAATTCGGATCAGGGTTATGAATCCACTCTTCAAGCTTTTGAGACAAGCATGGAGAAGCTGGGCCTTGATTATCTTGATCTTTACCTGATTCACTGGCCGGTTGCGGGAAAATATAAGGAAACATGGAAAGCTCTTGAAAAGCTATATAAAGACGGCCGGGTCCGCGCGATTGGTGTCAGTAACTTCCACGTCCACCATCTTAAAGATTTGATGGCGGATGCAGAAATCAAGCCAATGGTTAACCAGGTTGAATACCATCCACATCTGGCCCAGACTGAGCTGCTGGAATTCTGTAAAGCCGAAGGGATCCAAATGGAAGCATGGTCTCCATTGAAACAGGGTGAACTTTTGTCTGAGCCGACGATTGTCGAGATTGCCGAAAAGCATGGGAAGTCACCAGCTCAGATTATCCTTCGCTGGGATTTGCAAAATGGCGTTGTGACAATTCCAAAATCCATCAAGGAGCATCGCATTATTGAAAATGCTGATATCTTTGATTTTGAACTTTCCACCGATGACATGGACCGTCTGAACAGCCTGAACAAAAACGAACGTGTTGGACCGGATCCGGATAATTTCGATTTTTAAGTACAAATCTAGAAGTGAGGCGCAGAATTAGTTTTCTGCGTCTTTTTTTTCGACAAAATTTAAGACTAAATAATTATACCTAAACTTAATATCTGGTGCTAAAAATCACTTCTTTTTATAATCCAACATGTTAAACTGCAAAGGAATAAAGTCAGAAAGGGGTATTAGCATGAATTTTCCAGAGCTTAAACTTGGCCACATGGTTACAAGTGTTCCAATCATGCAAGGAGGAATGGGGGTAGGAATCTCACTGAGCGGGTTAGCCTCAGCGGTAGCAAACGCAGGAGGTATAGGCATCATTTCCGGAACAGGGATATCGACCGAGGAATTACGGTTACATATCAGGAAGGCCAGAGAGTTAACACAGGGAAAGGGATACATTGGCGTAAATGTATTGTTTGCTATGAATGACTTTGCTGAAAAAATGAAAGCTGCTTTAGCTGAAAAAGTGGATTTCATCATTTCTGGAGCAGGGATCTCAAGGGATATGTATTCCTGGGGCAAACAAGCTGGCATCCCTGTCATTTCAATCGTCTCCTCTGCGAAGCTGGCAAAAATTTCGGAACGTTTGGGTGCTGCTGCAGTTGTGGTAGAGGGTTTTGAAGCAGGCGGTCATCTTGGAACAGATAAGCCGTTATTTGATATACTTCCCGAGATTGTTGAGTCTGTGTCGATCCCAGTAATTGCTGCGGGAGGAATTATGACAGGTGCCGATATCGCCAGGGCATTATCACTTGGAGCCTCCGGTGTGCAAATGGGCACAAGGTTTGTGGCAAGCGAGGAATGTGATGCTCCGCAAAGCTTCAAGGAAAAGTATGTCTCCGCTGCAGAAGAGGACTTACAGCTGGTAAAAACAACTGTAGGATTACATGGACGGGCAATTGCAAACCATTTTACGAGACTAATTACAACTTCAGATAAACTGAGAATCAAAAAATGCCGTGATTGCCTGAAAAATTGCTCCTATCAATTTTGCACACTCGACTCGCTGCTTACCTCTGTTGCAGGCGATGTAGAGAATGGCCTTGTATTTGCAGGGGCCAGGGTGGGTGAAATAAAAGAAATCCTTCCAGTCCGGAAAATCATTGAAAATTTAAGGGTAGAATACCAAGCAGCAGCTAAAAGCTTTGCATTGTAAAGACTGTTCTTTCATCAGGTTCTGCTTGCCACATCAACCGGAGCCTGTTGTTCCGGAGACAGCCATTCATAAAAACAGACAACCAGGATAGAGGTTGTCTGTTTTGCTTACAGTGTTATGAAGAATTCCTGGTTTGTCCGTTGGTCTTCTGTGAAAACCCGTTCGTTAAAATAGATCTCTTTGTCATTCATTAAAATGACAGTCGAGCTTCTTGTTCCGTATCCTTCACTTTTAATGAACATCGGTGACAGCAAACGTTCCCATTCGAGAGAAACTCCGGTTGAAGGCAGGTTATGGTCAGGGGCAGGATCTGCATTTTCCAAATGACTAAACAAACGTTCTGCCAAGTCTGGGGAGTTTTCAGAAATGATTTTCTCCAATCCTTCTTTGCCTTTTTCCACTTTCGGCCAATCTGTGTTGAGCAGATGGTTGCTTACTCCATGGATGCCTGGCTCTATTTTCACAGGGTGATTTCCACGGTTCGAATAATAATAGAGTTCCTCATGGTCACCGGCCAGAAGATTATATCCCGGATATTCGAGACGCCGTTCTGCCATTTTCTGCAGATAGGTTTCAGGATGATTCGAACCCTTCAGATAATCAGCCACAAGCTCCCCGCGGGTTCTTTTTCCAGCAGTCTGTTCACTTGGGTCCCGGTAATTAGTCAAGGCGGCAAATTTTCCTGAAGTGGTCACTCCCATCCAGGTACCCATTTTTTCAAGGTCACGCCCGGCAAGCAGCTCCGGGACATCCTCCCAAAAAGCCGCTGGGGCAGTGGCACGGTTGTATGCTTCATCCCTGTTTGCAGCGATAATCAGCTTATATTTTGGATGTGCTTTATAGGCAAATAAAATTAAACACATTCATCATCACAGCTTTCCGTTCGGTTTTCTTCTATTATAACTCAAAGCAAAAAAAGAGAAGGACCAGGTCCCTCTCTTTTCAGTCATTTATTATAACAACATACCTGCCATTGCTGCACTCAATAATGACGCAAGCATACCAGCAATGATTGATCGTACACCCATTTTCGCGATGTCAGCACGGCGATTTGGGGCAAGGCTTCCAAGTCCGCCAAGCAGGATTCCCATAGAAGATACGTTTGCGAATCCACATAGCGCGAAACTGATGATTGCTACTGTTTTAGCAGATAATTGATCGATTTGCGGCGCAAATGATGAATAAGCTACAAATTCATTCAAGATTAATTTTTGTCCAATGAATCCGCCAGCTTTAACTGCTTCATCCCAAGGAACACCAATAGCGAAAGCAAGCGGAGCAAATACATATCCAAGGATCGTTTCAAGTGTTAGATTATCAGCACCGAAGAATCCTCCGAAGAATCCAATAATACCGTTGATTAATGCAATCAATGCGATGAACGCAAGCAACATTGCACCGATATTCAAAGCTAATTGAAGACCTGTACTCGCACCTCTGGCCGCGGCATCGATTACGTTCGCTGATTCTGTGTCTTTTTCCATCCTCAGCTCATCCGATGTTTCAGATTTCTCTGTTTCCGGAATCATGATTTTAGCCAGTACCAAACCTGCCGGAGCAGCCATGAAACTTGCTGCAAGCAAGTATTCCAAAGGAACACCCAATAAAGAATAACCAATTAAAACAGAGCCCGCAACGGAAGCTAGTCCACCTACCATTACTGCAAAAAGTTCAGATTGAGTCATTTTAGCAATATACGGCTTAATGACAAGTGGTGCCTCAGTCTGTCCAACAAAAATGTTTGCTGCTGCTGAAAGTGATTCAGCTTTGCTTGTTCCCAGTAATTTAGAAAGTCCTCCGCCCAGGAACTTGATGATGAATTGCATGATTCCCAGATAGTAAAGAACAGAAATCAAAGAAGAGAAGAAAATAACGACTGTTAATACTTGAAAAGCGAATACAAAGCCAATATTTTCAGCCTGGAACAATCCGCCGAACAGGAACTGCACACCAGCGTCTGTATAGTTTACGATTTCATTGACACCAAGTGAGAGTTTTTTCAATAATAGCTTTCCTGTTTCCCACTTCAGTACAGCGAAAGCGAAGATGAATTGGATTGCCAATCCACCAAGGATGGTGCGCAAATTGATGGATTTCTTGTTATTTGAGAAAATGAATGCAATTCCCAGAACAACTGCTATTCCCATCAGACCCCATAAGATATTCATTGTGACCCACCTCTTGTTGTGTTATTTTGTTACCGTTTACAAATAATTCGAAAAAAATTTCACTAAAACGTTTACAATTGTTTAACTCAGACTTTCTATAGCAAATATATCAGAACTAAAGAACTTTTGTAAATACGTTTTTGAACAAATGTAAAATGAAAATAATCCCTTTTCATTTTTTCGACAAAAATACCCGCAAGGCTGAAAACCTACCGGGTATTTGTTTGTTCCTTATGGCTTTTCTCAATAAATACAACGTTTAAACTTTTACTTATCCAATAGGAACTTCGCTGTGAACTGGTCTGTTACGAGCACATTTGTATAATTCCCTTTTAAAGCACCATAAATACCCTCTATTTTATGAGCTCCGCCTGCCACTAAAATAGAATACTTTTTCTTCTTTAATTCTTCCAGCTCGATCCCCAATGTTCGCGCGTTGAGATTTTCGTTGCAAACCTTTCCGTCCTTGTCGAAGAATCGGGAACAAATATCCCCTACGGCCTTCGAATAGATGACTTGCAGGTCTTCTTCTGTAAAATAGCCTAACTGGAACAATAGTGATTCAGATTTGATCGGCCCGATTGTATAGACAGCGATGTTGGATTGCTTCCCCATTTCGAGGATTTTTTTGATATGCCTGTCCGCCTCCATTGCCTGCTTCACCACGACATGGTCGACGATTGCCGGAAGCGGCAGGTGATGCGGTGCACTGTTGAAAGCCTTGCCGAACAAATACAGGATTTCATTTGCATACGTATTTGTTTCAGAATGGCTGACTCCGCCTTTCAGCTGGACTACCTTGACATTCTTGCACGGCTTTTGTTTCAGTTCCAGTGCCACGTGATACAGCGTCGTTCCCCACGTAACACCGATGATATCATCATGCTCGACCACTTCATTCAGAAAGGATGCTGCTTTCTCTCCAAGATAGGTTTTGATGACACTGTCCTCATATTGCGGAATATGGGTAACAATCGCCTTCTTGAGCCCAAACTTCTGTTCAAGCTTCAATGACAGATTTTCTACATCTTCAGTCGGATCCATGATCTTGATATCGACAATGCCCTCCTGCTTCGCTATCTGAAGGAACCTCGACACTGTCGGCCGTGATACTCCCAACTCTTTCGCAATATCATTCTGGTTATAATCCAGAAGGTAATATAGTTTTGCTGCCTCGATTATCTTCAGTAATTTTTCTTTTTCCATCCTGATCACCTTTGGAAATGACATAAATTCAATACCTTCATTTTAGCAAAAAAACCAAATGAAAACATTTACAATTTTAAAAAGAACAAAATGTTCATAAATCTCCATATCTTTACATATGATTATCTTTTTTGAACATTTTAATCAATTAACGCTATTGAAACACAAAAAAGGCATCCTTCTCATATTGGAAGGATACCTTTTTAAAATTGATTTTCCTATTCTATCGTGCCAAGAGTCTTGATCAATTACTGTTTTCGCTTCGGTATTTTCCCGATTCCAAGCTCTCTTGCCTCTTT
Organism: Bacillus sp. ISL-35; assembly: GCF_018613355.1. Taxonomy (NCBI): domain Bacteria; kingdom Bacillati; phylum Bacillota; class Bacilli; order Caryophanales; family Bacillaceae; genus Bacillus; species Bacillus sp. ISL-35. The sequence continues at coordinate 24,258 of NZ_JAGGQK010000018.1, forward strand.
ACTTAATGCTTTGATTAAGCTGAAGGCCATCATTGCCATGATGACAGAGAATGGCAACGCAGCGACAATCATTGTATTCTGCAGTGCCTGCAACCCGCCAGAGTACAGCAGTACCAGGGAAATGGCCGCAAGCATGATTCCCCATGTGAATTTAATCCGATTGCCTGGTGTCAGTGACCCGTTCGTCGTCATCATGCCTAAAACGAATGTCCCTGAATCCGCTGAAGTGATGAAGAACGTTCCGATGAGGATCATTGCCAGAATAGACATCAATGAACTCATTGGATAATTTGCGAATACGCCAAATAGTGCTTCTTCAGTCGCCAGCTCGGAAATTTTTGCAATTCCCTCATGTTCTAGGGTAATCGCAGCCCCTCCAAATGCCGAAAACCACAAAAAGCCGATCAGGGATGGTACAAGAAGGACACCGAACACAAACTCCCTTATCGTACGGCCTTTAGAAACTCGAGCTATAAAAATCCCTACAAATGGTGCCCATGCAATCCACCAAGCCCAATAGAATATGGTCCAGCCGTTTATCCATGAACGCACATCTTCATTAAGCGGCGAAATACGGAAGCTCATTGAAGGAAGGTTCTGAAGATATGTACCAATAGTATTGGTGAATAAATTAAGGATAAATTGCGTTGGTCCAAGAATCAGCATGGCTAACAGCAATAGACCTGCCAAAAGCATATTAACATTGCTTAGGATCTTAATCCCTTTTCCTAATCCTGACCATGCTGAAATCATAAATAAAACTGTGACGATCAGGACTATTAGTAATTGAGTCAAGAAACTAGTAGGAATTCCAAACAGGTAAGAAAGTCCCCCGTTAATTTGTACAGCTCCAAATCCTAAAGTTGTTGCTACACCGATTACCGTCGCTACAACGGAAATAACATCGACTACTTTTCCTGCGACTCCTTCAGTCCGGTCACCTAAAATCGGTCCGAGCGTGGCACTGATCAGTCCAGGTTTTCCATGGCGGAAATTGAAATAAGCAAGAACTAAAGCGACAATTCCATAAATGGCCCAGGCATGGATCCCCCAATGGAAAAAGGTGAATCTCATTGAATCTCGGATTGCCTGATTGGACCCTGGTTCAGACCCGGTCGGTGTAGATACCATAAAGTGGCTGATTGGTTCAGCCGTTCCCCAGAAAACCAGCCCGATCCCCATCCCGGCACTGAACAGCATTGCATACCAAGTCGGCGTCGAGAACTCTGGACGGTCATCCTGTCTGCCTAATCTGATTTTCCCCAATGGACTGATGAGGAAATAGAGACAAACAATAACGATCAAAGATACAAGGATTAAATAATACCAACCCAAAGAATCAGTGATGAAAGCCTGTATATTGGCTGTGAGTGATTCAAGCTTATCTGGTACGAACACACCGAACAGGACCATCAGAAGCAAAATCCCGGTCGATATGAAAAAAACAGATGAATCCTTTTTCATCATAAAACTCCCTTCTTTAAAATGACACCTTAATACCCTAACATATTTTAATGCTATTTAAAAAAGATTGACTCATAACAGAGTTAGTATGCCCTGGCACATCCAATAAAATGTAGACTAATAAGACCTTTTTAAAAGTCTTTTAAATTCCTTTTATGTATTTCCAATTTCACCTGTCTGAAAACAGAAATTTTTATTTCTTTCTGAAGCAACATTTTTATATTTCCCATCCATTATCCAATTAACAATCTATTAGTCTATTGAATCAATGTCGAAACTTGTATAAGATTGATATAGAGATGTTGTAAGGAGACGATATTTTGAATAAAAAAATTTTTTTCAGGACATTATCAATAGGAGCCATTTTCCTTGTCACTTTCCTTGGTGCCGAGAAAATACGATCGGTTGAAAACCCTACAGCAGAGGCCAGAGCTGAAGAAGCACCCAAAATTACCAGGACGAAAGCTCATCTTGTGAATAAGAATATTGAAGACAAAAATCTTCTTAAAGATTTTACGAATAGGGAAAAGAAAATAATCATCGACGGGGTTCCACATGTCAGCCAGCTCCCCGAATTGCAGCGAGGGTGTGAAGTAACCAGTCTGTCCATGCTGCTGCAATACGAAGGGATTGCAGCGGATAAGATGACTTTAGCAAAAAAAATACATAAAATTCCATTTCGCGACGCGAATTACGTCAGAAGCAACCCTTATGATGGATTTGTTGGCGATATCTATACATTCAGCAAATCTGGTTACGGTGTATATCATGGACCAGTCGCCAACCTTGCAGAAAATTTCCTTCCTGGCAAGGTCAAGGATGTCACTGGACAGCCCTTTAAGGCAGTAACTGACCTGCTTGACAGCGGTTCGCCGGTCTGGGTGATTATCAATTCGACGTTTGCTCCACTGCCAGAATCCGAGTTCACTACGTGGAAAACCAATACCGGGGATGTCAAGATCACGTACAGAGAACACAGTGTATTAATCGTCGGCTATGATGAAAATTACTTATACATCAACGATCCACTTGATATTTCGGGTTATAAGCCTGTTTCACGCAAAGCATTTGAACAAGCCTGGATTCAAATGGGCAGCCAGGCAATAGGCATTCAAAAGTAGCAGTTTAAGAGGATAATAGGAAAAATCGGCAGGGATTCTACCCTGCCGATTTTTGTTTAAGCATACATTTTATTTTCTTCTTTTTGGAAAAAGCTCTTCATGGCATGGAATACATCGGCTTTTTGCTTGAGGATATAGTATCTGAAATGTTCATCTTTAATGTTTTTATACGCGGACATTAGGGTCGAGTGGCGGTTGTACTGATTGACTTCTCCATAGCCGAACATATTGGAGACCTTAATCAGTTCTTCAACTAATTTCACACAGCGGGCATTGTCGGAGGTCAGGTTATCACCATCGGAAAAGTGGAATGGGTAAATATTAAACTTGCTCGGATTGTATTTCAAATCAATAAGTTCTAAAGCTTTTCGATAGGCGGAAGAACAAATGGTACCGCCGCTTTCCCCTTTTGAGAAAAAGTCTTCCTCGGATACGACCTTTGCTTCGGTATGATGGGCGATGAATTCAATTTCGACCGTTTCATATTTAGATCGAAGGAAACGGGTCATCCAGAAGAAGAAGCTCCTCGCCATATATTTCTCCCAAAGTCCCATACTGCCGCTTGTATCCATCATCGCCAGCACAACAGCCTTTGAGTCTGGCTTCACAACCTCATTCCAGGTCTTGAACTTCAGGTCCTCCTTGTAGATTGGATGGAAGGCTGGCTTTCCGGTCATCGCATTTCGTTTATAAGCTGACATCATTGTGCGCTTTTTATCAATATTCCCCATGAGCCCTGTTTTCCTGATGTCATTGAATTCGATGTTTTCGACGAGATGCTCCTGTTCTTCCTTCTTCTTGAGATTTGGAAGCTCCAGTTCTTTGAATAGGGCCTCCTCAATTTCCATCATTGACACTTCTGCTTCATAATAATCTTCACCAGCCTGGTCTCCTGCACCCTGGCCTTTCCCTGGTCCCTGCTGCTGGCCTGAGCCATCACGGGCGACAACATCCCCAATCTTTGAATCTCCATTGCCCTGGCCTACATGTTTGTTCTTATCATAGTTATAACGGATTTTGTACTCATCCAGTGACCTTATCGGAATCTTTACGACATCCCTGCCGTTGGACATGATAATATTCTCTTCTGTGATCAAATCAGGCAGATTGCTCTTAATAGCTTCCTGCACCTTTTCCTGATGGCGCTGCTGGTCATCATGTCCTTTGCGGTGGAGGGACCAATCTTCCTGGGAAATCACAAACTGGTGACTGCTTTCATCGGTCATTTTCAACCCCTCCTTTGAAATTTTCATTTTGAGTAACATAATACAATCTACTTTCATACAATATCCCGATGGCCGTTAACCACAGGGGAGATGTAATTACTCTATCTTATGCAAGAAGACAAAATAATTTACAAATAATTTTGACAATTACTTCTTTCTCCTAGTGCAGGACAAGCCCATTTTACAAGTTGAATCTATTTATAGTGCTTGAAATTAGGCTGTACACACCATCTTTTTTTTCGCAATAACTCAGGCCCCCTTTTCGGGCAAAAAAATAACCTTTGCATAATCGGCAAAGGTTATTTCTTTTCATTCGCTTTATCAAATTGAATTGGGTCTGGTACTTTATCATATTCCTCTTTTAAAACTTCGCCACTGCGGCGATGTTCCATTTGCTTGCCCAGATTTTCGATTTCATCTTCATTACGCGCCATGGAACTGTTTTTCGGGACATAGTTTCTTGGTAAGTCTTTTGGTAATTCTTCTTTTGCCATCATTATCACCTCTTGCCTGTACTATTCCCTCTATGGAATCTAAATAAACTCTTGTACCACAAGCTGAAAAGGACCTGCAATCTGCAGGTCCTCGCTGGCTATCTATTTAACAAGCTTCCAACATACCGCAGCAATTCGTTTGCGGAAGTGGAGTTGTAGCCATGCTCATCAATCAGCCTTGCGACAACATTATTGATTTTCTTCAGTTGCGTCTCATCAGGAGTCTTCGTTGAAGTCGTAATCTTCACAACATCCTTCAGATCAGCAAAAAGCTTTTTCTGGATCGCTTCACGCAGGCGGTCATGCGAATTGTAGTCAAACCTCTTGCCTTTGCGCGCATAAGCAGAAATTCTGATTAAAATCTCTTCGCGGAACGCTTTTTTCGCATTTTCGGAAATGCCAATCTGCTCTTCAATCGAGCGCATCAGCTTTTCATCCGGATTAATTTCCTCTCCAGTCAGCTGATCACGCATCTTCGCCTTATTGCAATATGCCTCAACATTATCAAGGTAATTATCCATAAGGGTTTTAGCTGATTCTTCGTATGAATACACGAATGCCTTTTGGACTTCCTTCTTGGCGATATCATCATACTCTTTACGGGCAAGAGATATATAGTTCAAATAACGCTCTCTTGTTTCTGCAGTGATCGAAGGGTGCTGGTCAAGTCCCTCTTTCAATGACCGTAAAACATCAAGTGCATTGATCGTTTTAACTTCCTTCCTGATTATTGTGGAAGAAATCCGGTTGATGACATAGCGAGGGTCAATCCCGCTCATTCCTTCATCCTGATGCTCTTTCTTCAATTCCTCAACATCGGCCCGGTTATAACCCTCTACACTTTCACCATCGTACAGCCGCATCTTCTTGATCAGGTCAATATCACCTTTTTTCGGATCCTTCAGGCGCGTAAGGATTGTGAACATTGCAGCCACCCTAAGTGTATGCGGTGCGATATGGACATCATTTACATCGCTTTCCCTGATCATCTTGTCATAAATTTTCTCTTCTTCAGACACTTTCAAGTTGTAAGGTATCGGCATCACGATTATACGTGAATGCAGTGCTTCGTTCTTTTTATTTGAAATGAATGAACGGTACTCTGTTTCATTCGTATGGGCAACAATCAGTTCATCCGCACTGATCAAGGCGAATCTTCCCGCTTTAAAATTGCCTTCCTGTGTCAGGCTCAGCAAATGCCAGAGGAATTTCTCGTCACACTTCAGCATTTCCTGGAACTCCATCATCCCCCGGTTCGCTTTATTCAGTTCACCATCAAAGCGATATGCCCTCGGATCGGATTCTGAACCGTACTCGGCAATCGTGGAGAAATCAATGCTTCCGGTTAAATCCGCGATATCCTGCGATTTTGGGTCAGATGGGCTGAATGTGCCAATCCCGGTTCTTTTGTCCTCTGAGAAGAAGACTCTCTCGATAATAACATCTTCTATCCTGCCGCCATATTCCTGTTCAAGCCTCATCATATTAAGCGGCGACAGATTGCCTTCAATCCTGATACCATATTCATCATAAAAATCCTTGCGGAGATGATGCGGAATCATATGCAGCGGATCTTCATGCATAGGGCATCCCTTAATGGCGTATATCGCCCCTCTGTCAGTATGTGAGTATGCTTCTAATCCTCTTTTCAGCATTGTGACCAGGGTGGATTTTCCACCGCTCACCGGTCCCATCAACAGCAGGATCCGTTTCCTGACATCCAGCCTTTTAGCCGCTGGATGGAAATACTCTTCGACAAGCCTCTCCAATGCTTCCTCAAGGCCAAATAATTGGGAACTAAAGAAGGAATACCTTTTTTTGCCTTTGTCGCTTTCAATTCCTGCGTCTTTGATCATATTATATACACGCGAATGTGCCGATTGAGCAACCCATGGCTGTTCCTTCACAATTTCAAGATATTCCCTGAACGTCCCTTCCCACTTCAGCTTCTCTTCATCCTGGCGATACATTTCAATCTTTTTTAAAATATCCATATGGACCTCCCCATGTAGCGTTATCAAGAGACGATTAATAAATTCTATGCAGCAAACAATTTGAACATGCGTATTCGTTGGGCTGTCCTGATTGTCCTTTTTAATTCTCCGTGCAAAAATAGAGGCATCTCCTTCACAGTTCGGAGATAATAGGCTATAATAATTTTTATATGGACAAAATCGAATAAAAGGGAGGCTTACATACATGAAACTAATTCTAATTCTGGGCGTCACAGTTGCATTCTTATCTGCAATCTTCACTTCAGGTTACGATGATAAGCCGGGGATCACCAAAAAATAAAAAGCTGCCGATTGGCAGCTTTTTTATCATTATTTTTGGCTGTTTTCGTAAAGATTGTTGTTAAAATCCTAAAGCCGATTTTAACGTAATATATACCTATTTTAGCGGTCGGTATATAGTTTGAATGCTCTTTTCTCATATAAAGCGTCTACTTTTACGAAGAATTACAGCTAATTCAATCCAATTTTGTTTCAATAGCAACAAAGTTTGAGAAAAGAGCCTTATTTTTTATTTAAATTCTGTTTTTCTACAAACTCCTTCATATACATCCGCGATTTACGACCTAGCATCTTGGCCATTTGGCCGGTCCAGGTGTCCTCACGTTTCCCTCCCGTTCTTTCACGGTAGTATTGCGAGGTCGTTTCATTATAATCCTGCAGCTGCTTCTCAAACAAGCTCTGGTCCTGCTGATACTCATTTTCCATATAGACATGTTCCATTGCCAGACGAGGCTTTAAATCCGTCTCCTGATCAGGATAGCCTACTGCCATGCCAAACAGAGGAATCACATGTTCAGGCGTCTTCAAAACTTCCTTTACCGCTTCCAGGTCATTGCGGATTCCTCCGATATAGCAAATACCAAGACCCATTGATTCAGCAGCAATTGCAGCATTCTGCGCGGCCAGTGCTGCATCAATCAATGCAACCATGAATTTCTCCGTACTCTCAATTGAGTCATTTAAATCGGCATTCTCCATCCCGGCTAAGACCTTATGACGGTAAAGATCCGCACAAAACACGAAAAAATGGCCATTAGCTGCGACATATGCCTGATTCCCGGCAATTTCAGACAGCTTGTCCTTCTTTTCCTGGTCCGTTACGCCAATAATCGAATACGCCTGGATGAAGCTCGAGGTAGAAGCTGCCTGTGCGCTTTTTACAATCGCTTCTATCTGTTCACGGTCCAGCACCTGATTTTTAAAGCTCCTTACCGAGCGATGGTTTAAAATGGTTTCGATTACCTTGTTCATTCTTCTCTCAGCTCCTTCAATATGATGGTAATGCCAAAAAGGAGACCTGAAAAGGCCTCCTAATTTTTGCGCAAATCGCGATAATCCTGCTGCCTTAATGCCTCATAAATCAGGATAGCGGCTGTATTGGACAAGTTTAACGAACGAATATTTTCATTCATAGGCAGCCGAAGGCATCTATCCATATTGTTTTCAATCACTTCTGAAGGAAGTCCGGTTGTCTCCCGGCCGAAAATAAAGAAGTACTCCTGATCGGTTGCACTATAATCGAAAGCAGAATGCGCCTTCTTGCCAAATTTGGTCACATAAAAGAATTCTCCACCCTCGTTCTGCTGATAAAAATCATCCAGCGAATCATAGTAATGGATTTTTACGTGTTCCCAATAATCCAACCCGGCACGCTTCAGCATCTTATCATCCGTTGAAAACCCCAATGGCCTGATCAAGTGAAGCTCGGTGTCGGTACCAGCGCATGTGCGCGCAATATTGCCAGTGTTTGCTGGAATGAGCGGCTGGTATAATACAACATGCAATGCCATGACTTTCACCTCTAATCAAAACTACAGCTATTATACCATTACACTCCCTCACAGCAAAAGAAATGGCCCCGACATTCATTCATCACGGTCATCAGTAATCGTCAGGAACTTATACTTTATGTTCGGGGTATAGGCAGTTGAATCTTCATATGCCCAGTACCTCATCCGACTGTTATACGTATGGGCGTTGACAAGCGGCATTCCGTCCCCATCATGTCCGGTTACAATGGTCGTATGGTCAAACCGTCCATCCCCCTGGAAATCGTAACAGATCACATCGCCGAGCTTCAGCTTTTCTGCACTGCCCACCTCTCTTCCCCTTAACCCAAACTTTGAACCAGGAATATGCCAGCGCAACGCATTTGCGACCGACCAGCTGAAGCTCCAATTATTACTTTGCATCCACCAGCCATTGCTTCGGTTTGGATAGCCGCGCATCGGTGCCCCGCCAACATGCAGACATTGCGATATATAATTGGTACAATCCACTTCAAACTTCTTATATGCGGGATTATAGTCATTCCACCAGCGTTCAGCATACTGGACCGCCTTTAACCTGTCATATCGGAAGCCTTTCCTCTCCTGTCCGTCCGTCTCATGCGAAAAGGCAGGCAGCTCTTCCTCAATTTTCTCCGCAGGTTCAATTTCATTCAACTTCTCGTCCTTTACCAGGATACCTTTATAAAATTCTGCTCGCCTCTTTTCCACTTCCTCTTCCATGTAAAATAAACCTCTTTGCTTGATCAAATACTGAAAGTGAACATCATATAGAACAGAGGCATTCTCCTTATCTTCAAATTTTTGCTTGATCCTGCCATCTGCCTTTGCTTTTACAATTTCAGCAGACCTGTTTGCAAAGCTCTGCTTTTTTAACTCAATGCCCGGACACTCATGCAATTGATTGCGAGGCATGGATACACATTGAAGGACTCGCTGTTCCAGCAGCTCCTGCAGTTGTTCACGCATACTCATCTCTCCCTTCACCTATCATGTTTATGAAGGTAAAAGGGATTTCAGGCATTAAAAAAGAATGGATTCATTAAAATCCATTCGGTCCTAAATTGGCATATCGGTCTGTTCCTTTTCATTAAAAAAATCCAGGCCTTTACTGATTTCCTGTAATACCTCTTCATCCTTCTCGACAATTGAAGCATGCTCCAATGCGTCCAAGGCGGCACGTCCGCCAATTTTGCCAAGCGCCCACGCTGCCGTTCCTCTCAGAACAGGTCTTGGATCATCCTTCATGACCATTATCAACTCAGGCACTGCTGTATCATCCTTATAATGAGCAAGGGCAATGATCGCATTACGCTGGATAGGCTTCTTACCACGCCACGATCCGGATACATGTCCGAACTTTTCTTTGAACTCACGGTTGCTCATGGTCAATAAAGGTTTCAGCAGCGGTTTCGCAATCTCAGGATCTGGTTCCATCTCTATATGGAAATGAAAATCCTTGCCTTTATTTTCAGGGCACACAGTCTGGCAAGTATCACATCCATATAAACGGTTTCCGAGCTTCTCCCTGAATTCATCTGCTAAAAAACCCTTAGTTTGAGTCACGAACGCAATACATTTTTGCGCATCCAGCTGGCCGCCCTGTACCAGCGCACCTGTAGGACAGACATCCACACACTTGTTGCAGCTGCCACAGCGGTCCTCCATGGGATGGTCCGGCTCAAATGGGATATTCGTGATCATTTCGCCCAGATAGACGTATGAGCCAAACTCAGGTGTGATAATCGAACAGTTTTTCCCGCTCCAGCCGATTCCCGCACGTTCAGCAACTGCCCTGTCAACCAGTTCACCCGTATCGACCATTGATTTGAAGCGGGCTCCGGGAACTTTCAAAGCAATGAATTCCTCTAGTTTTCTCAGCCTGTCCCTCAGGACCGCATGGTAATCAGTTCCCCATGAAGCACGACAGAAGATTCCACGCCTTTCTCCCTTCTTGCTGATCACTTTCGTCTTCATTTTTGAAGGATAAGCGAGAGCAATCGAAATGATTGATTTAGGAGTGTCAAAAATCAGTGCAGGCTCCGTTCTCTTTTCAATGTCCTTTTCTTCAAACCCGGATTGATAGTGAAGTTCCTGCTGCCTGTATAACCGGACCTTCATCTCTTCAAAGGTTGATGGTGCTGCAAAACCAATTTTATCGATGCCGATCGTTTTGCTGTATGCTATGATCTCCTTTTTCAAACTTGCCGTATCCATTATAGAATCCTCCTTTCCATTTTAATATCTATATTTAAATTCGATAAATTTAAAAGCAAATCTCTTTTATGATAAACTATTTTAAAGCAGATTTGGAGGTGGAATCAATGGAAATTCAAGTTTCCAGGGCGATATGCGATCTCATTCCCGGATTTACAATCGGAATGATCGAGTATAAGGATATACAAGTAGGAGAATCTCCTCAAATGTTGAAAGGCAGACTGCAGCTCTTCCAGGAATCCATATACTTTGACCTTTTGGAAAAAAACGTAACAGAGCTTGATGGAATCAAAGAGTGGCGAGGAATATTCAAAACAACGGGAAAGGATCCAAACCGATATAGACACTCTGCCGAAGCCCTCTACCGAAGGATCTCAAAGCAGAATTATCTTCAATCGTTACATAGTGCAATAGATCTGAATAATTTCTTCTCACTCGAATATCAAATTCCAATTGGAGTTTACGATAGTAATAAACTGAAGGGGAATGTCACGATTAAAATTGGCGAAGAAAATGAAGAGTACGCTGGCCTGAACGGGAGAACCAATAACCTGGCTAACCTGATCCTTTCTGCGGACGATAGAGGGCCGTTCGGGAGCCCTTTCGTCGATTCTGAAAGAACGGCAGTGACAGAAGAAACAAGAAACGCGTTGCAGATTGTCTATTTAAGGCCTTCTTCCCCTTTAACAGACATGGAGAAGATGACTGAATCACTTATGAACATGTTCACCCAGATTCATGGAGGAACGGGTACATATAGACTTGTGGGATGCTGATGCATCCCTTTTTTATTCCCATGACAGTCTATCCCTTTGGAATAAGAAAGATCCGCCCCCATCAATATTGCCGGATAAAATAAAAACGCAGCACGTCGTTTTCAAGAAACGATATACTGCGTTAGTCACGTATGTATGGAGCGGGTGAAGGGAATCGAACCCTCATCATCAGCTTGGAAGGCTGAGGTTTTACCACTAAACTACACCCGCATACATATCTTATGAAAATAAAGAAAACAGGAAATCCTGTTTTAAAAAAAGATGGTACCGGTGGTCGGGGTCGAACCGACACTCCAGAAGGAACACGATTTTGAGTCGTGCGCGTCTGCCAATTCCGCCACACCGGCATATGAAGATTTCAAGTACTGCTATTGCCACTAAATAATTAGTGGAGGCGGCAACCGGATTTGAACCGGTGAATAAAGGTTTTGCAGACCTTTGCCTTACCACTTGGCTATGCCGCCATATTATATTGGAGCGGAAGACGGGATTCGAACCCGCGACCCCAACCTTGGCAAGGTTGTATTCTACCACTGAACTACTTCCGCAAAAAATGGCTGGGCTAGCTGGATTCGAACCAACGCATGTCGCAGTCAAAGTGCGATGCCTTACCGCTTGGCTATAGCCCAATATATTATATTCAATACTGATTGAATATGTGATTTGAAATGGGGCGACTGATGGGAATCGAACCCACGAATGTCGGAACCACAATCCGATGCGTTAACCACTTCGCCACAATCGCCATAATAAAATTGGCAGGGGTAGTAGGAATCGAACCCACACCAAAGGTTTTGGAGACCTTCGTTCTACCTTTAAACTATACCCCTATGATAAATGGTGGAGGGGGACGGATTCGAACCGCCGAACCCTGAGGGAGCGGATTTACAGTCCGCCGCGTTTAGCCACTTCGCTACCCCTCCATTATAACATCATTTCCGATGTTGAAAAACCCATTTACTCAATTTCCTGATTAACCAGGATCATTTTAAATGGTGGCTCAGGACGGAATCGAACCGCCGACACAAGGATTTTCAGTCCTTTGCTCTACCGACTGAGCTACTGAGCCACTATGATATTGTTGTCTAAATTCTGTTAGGCTTTTGTCCTTTGCTCGAATGACCTTCGGTCTTTCTCGCAAGTTGCCGCAGAAGCTTCTTCGATGATGTGAGCAACTTGCTCTACCGACTGAGCTACTATGATATTGTTGCCTGAAGCTTATAAAAATGGCGGTCCCGACCGGGATCGAACCGGCGATCTCCTGCGTGACAGGCAGGCATGTTAACCGCTACACCACGGGACCAGATTGCGGGGGCAGGATTTGAACCTGCGACCTTCGGGTTATGAGCCCGACGAGCTACCGGACTGCTCCACCCCGCGACGGTAATAAAAATATCATTCAATTTATGCTCTTAGAGAGCATTGACTGTCCCGATCTCAGGAAGCTTACTCAAGTAGCAGCTCGATCGGTACAACTCGCAGTTCATACAGTGAAGTAACGCTCGTTGCTCCACCCCGCGACGATAAAAGTATTATCATTAGTATTTATGGTGGAGGATGACGGGATCGAACCGCCGACCCTCTGCTTGTAAGGCAGATGCTCTCCCAGCTGAGCTAATCCTCCATTAATAAGTTATTAATTAAAATGAATGGTGACCCCTACGGGATTCGAACCCGTGTTACCGCCGTGAAAGGGCGGTGTCTTAACCGCTTGACCAAGGGGCCGTTTATTTAAGTTTCTATGGCGGAGAGCAAGGGATTCGAACCCTTGAGACAGCGTTGACCGTCTACACGATTTCCAATCGTGCTCCTTCGACCTCTCGGACAGCTCTCCAAATTGGCTCCGCAGGTAGGATTCGAACCTACGACCGCTCGGTTAACAGCCGAGTGCTCTACCACTGAGCTACTGCGGAATAGTAATGATTTCTCCGACCTGGATACACGATCCGTATCTTTGAAACAAGATGTAAAATGCATCTTGCCCGGCGGCGTCCTACTCTCACAGGGGGAAACCCCCAACTACCATCGGCGCTGAGAAGCTTAACTTCCGTGTTCGGTATGGGAACGGGTGTGACCTTCTCGCCATCGCCACCAGACTATTTTTCAAAGACAATATCTATTATACTGTCTTTAGTGCATTTTGCAAGAGAAATTTTAAAGATATTTCACTTCGTAAAAATCTTTATTCCCTCAAAACTAGATAATGTGTAAGAAGAATACAAGAGAATCGAATGATCATTTGGTTAAGTCCTCGAACGATTAGTATCAGTCAGCTCCACACGTCACCGCGCTTCCACCTCTGACCTATCAACCTGATCATCTTTCAGGGTTCTTACTAGCTTGCGCTATGGGAAATCTCATCTTGAGGGGGGCTTCATGCTTAGATGCTTTCAGCACTTATCCCGTCCGCACATAGCTACCCAGCGATGCCTTTGGCAAGACAA